>JAXDOR010000220.1:0-30339 GCA_034668825.1 Alphaproteobacteria bacterium
AGCATGACCAGCGGCACGAAAATCGCGGTCTCGCGCCAGCCCATGTCGGTGATTGCGGCAAGGGCGGGCTTCTCCAGCTTGCCGAAGATCACCTTGCGGTAGAGCCAGAGCGCATAGCAGGCCGATAGGATGACGCCGAAGGTTGCCAGCGACGCCACCCAAATATTCACTTTGAAGGTGCCGAGCAGCGTAAGGAATTCGCCGACAAAGCCGGATGTGCCCGGCAGACCCACATTCGCTAACGTGAAGACCATGAAGGCCGCAGCGTAAAGCGGCATGCGATTGACCAGTCCGCCATAGGCGGCGATCTCGCGCGTGTGCATGCGGTCATAGACTACGCCCACGCAGAGGAACAACGCGCCGGAAACGATGCCGTGGGACACCATCTGGAAAATGCCGCCGGCGACGCCCTGGGTCGTTGCCGCGAAAATGCCCATGGTGACAAAGCCCATATGCGCGACGGAGGAATAAGCGATCAGCTTCTTCATGTCCTCCTGCATCAGCGCCACCAGCGAGGTGTAGATGATGGCGACGACCGAGAGCGCGAAAATGAGCGGCGCGAAGTCGTGGGATGCGACCGGGAACATCGGCAGCGAGAAACGCAAGAATCCGTAGCCGCCCATCTTCAACAAGATCGCAGCCAGGATCACCGAGCCCGCGGTTGGCGCCTCCACATGGGCGTCGGGCAGCCAGGTATGCACCGGCCACATCGGCATCTTCACGGCGAAGGAGGCGAAGAAGGCGAGCCATGCCCATTTCTGCAGATCGAGCGGGAAATTGGCATGCATCAGCGCAGGAATGTCGGTGGTGCCAGCCTGCCAATACATCGCCATGATGGCGAGCAACATCAGCACCGAGCCGAGCAGCGTATAGAGGAAGAACTTGAAACTGGCATAGACCCGGCGCGGACCACCCCACACGCCGATGATCAGGAACATCGGAATCAGCCCACCTTCGAAGAACAAATAGAACAGCACCAGGTCGAGTGCAGCGAAGGTGCCGATCATCAAGCTTTCGAGCACCAGGAAGGCAATCATGTATTCCTTGACGCGAACGGTGATCGCCCGCCAGCTGGCGATGATGCAGATCGGCATCAAACCGGTGGTGAGGATCACGAAAGGCAGCGAGATGCCGTCGACTCCCATGTGATAGGCGGTGGCACCGCCAAGCCAGGCGCGCTTCTCCACGAACTGAAATTCCGCCGAGGAGGCATCGAAGTGCCAGACCAGGATCAACGAAACCGCGAAGGTAATGAGCGTGGTCCATAGCGCCACCCAGCGCGCGTTGCGGTTAGCCTCTTCCTCGCCGCGAAGCAGCAGAATGAACAGCGCGCCGAGAACCGGCAGAAAAGTGACGACGGAGAGAATGGGCCAGGACATCAGTGCGGCACCGCAAACATGAACCAGGTGATGAAAGCAGCCGCTCCGATCAGCATGGCAAAAGCATAATGATAGAGATAGCCTGTCTGTAGGCGCACGACATTGCGGGTCACGTCAAGCACCCGCGCGGAGACTCCGTCCGGCCCGAAGCCGTCGATCAGCCAGCCGTCGCCACCCTTCCACAACAGACGGCCGAGCCACATAGCGGGACGCACGAAGATGGCGTCGTAAAACTCGTCGAAGTACCACTTGTTGAGCAGGAAGCGATGAAGCAGCACATGCTGTCGCGCCATTTCGGCCGGAATATCCGGACGGCGGATATAGAATTGCCAGGCAAGAACAAACCCGATCACCATCATCACGGTCGGCAGCAGGCTGATGGAGAGTGGAATGTGGTGCATGTTTTCCAGGACATGGTTAGCCGGCGCGAATTTCAGCGATTCCCGGAAGAAATGCTCGACGCCATGGCCGGCGAATAAATCCAGGAAAGGATAGCCAGCAAAGATCGAGCCCGCCGCCAGCACGCCCAACGGCACTAGCATCACCTTCGGACTCTCATGCGCATGATCGTAATGCTCGCGATCATGCGGAGCGCCGTGGAAGGTCTTGAAGATCAGACGCCAGGAATAGAACGACGTCATTGCCGCCGCGGCGACCGTACAGATGAATCCGTAAAGCGCCATCGGGCTGTGGCCGACATAGGCGGCTTCGACGATCGCGTCCTTGGAAAAGTATCCGGCGGTAAGCGGAAATCCGGTGAGCGCGAGCGTGCCGATCACCATCATGGCGTAGGTGAATGGGATTCTCCGCCACAGCCCGCCCATATTGCGGATGTCCTGCTCGTGATGCATGGCGAGGATTACCGAACCGGAACCGAGAAACAGCAGCGCCTTGAAGAAAGCGTGGGTGAACAAGTGAAACATGCCGATGGAATAGGCGCCTGAGCCCATGGCCACGAACATGTAGCCGAGCTGCGAACAGGTGGAATAAGCGACGATGCGCTTGATGTCGTTCTGCACCAGCCCAACGGTGGCGGCGAAGAAGGCGGTGGTGGCGCCGATGAAGATGACGAAGGTTTGCGCGTCGGGCGCAAGCTCGAACAGCGGTGACAGCCGCGCCACCATGAAGACGCCGGCGGTAACCATCGTGGCCGCGTGGATTAGCGCCGACACCGGCGTTGGCCCCTCCATGGCGTCCGGCAGCCAGGTATGCAGCCCGATTTGCGCAGATTTTCCCATCGCGCCCATGAACAGCAGCAGGCAAATGACGGTAAGCGCGTCATAGTCGCGGGCGAAGAGATGGATGGTCTTGCCGACGAGCGACGGCGCCTGGGCAAAGATGGTCTCGAAATTGACCGCGCCGACCATCGCAAACAGCGCGAAGATACCGAGTGCAAAACCAAAATCGCCGACGCGGTTGACGATGAAGGCTTTGATGGCAGCCGCGTTGGCTTCGGGCTTGTGGTACCAGAAGCCGATCAAGAGATAGCTCGCGAGCCCGACGCCTTCCCAGCCGAAGAAAAGCTGGACCAAGTTATCCGCCGTCACCAGCGCCAGCATGAAGAAGGTGAAGAGCGATAAGTAGGCGAAGAACCGTGGCCGGTACGGATCTTCCGCCATGTAGCCGATCGAATAGACGTGCACGAGGGCCGAGATCGTCGTCACCACCACGAGCATTACGACCGTCAGTGTGTCGATCCGCAGCGCCCATTTGACCTTGAAATCGCCGGAGGTAATGAAGTCGAGGACCGGTACGCGGGTCTCGTGAGCGCCGAATCCGACATAGACAAAGGCGATCCAGGACAAGATCGCGGCAATGATGAGCGGGAGTGTGGTGACGAGTTCTGCGGCGCGGGAGCCGGCCGCCGGCGGCTCCAGCCTTTCCGGCTCATGGTGTGAAACATGTATCGCCGCCGCATGGTCAGGCACTTCCGGCCCGCCGCGGACATGCGGACCATGATCATGGGCGCTGTCCTCCGCTCCAAATGCGGGAGCGCCGCCAGGGAAACGCCGATGCGCTCCCGTGAGCGCAATCAGCCCGGCGAGGATCGCGCCGAGCAGCGGCAGAAAGACAATGGCGTGATAGAGTCCCAAAGATCAGCCCTTCATCAAATTGATGTCTTCCACGGCGATGGAGCCGCGGTTACGGAAATAGGCAACGAGGATGGCGAGGCCGATGGCGGCTTCGGCGGCGGCGACAGTCAGCACCACCAAGGCAAAAACCTGGCCAACCAAATCGCCGAGAAACGCCGAGAAAGCGACGAGATTGATGTTAACCGCGAGCAGGATCAGCTCGATCGACATCAGGATGACGATGACATTCTTGCGGTTGAGGAAGATGCCGAAGATGCCGAGCGTGAACAGGATCGCGGCAACCGACAGATAATGACCGAGACCGACGCTCATTGCACCGGCTCCTGCAAGCCCTGACCCGAGCGCACCTGACGGATTTCGATCGCCGTCGCCTTCGTGCGCGCATTCTGCACGGCGATGTTCTGGCGCTTGACCCGCTCCCGGTGATGCAGGGTCAGCATGATCGCGCCGATCATCGCCACCAGCAGCACCAGACCGGCAATTTCGAAGTAATAGACGTAACGGGTGTAGAGCACGAGCCCAAGCGCCATGGTGTTGCTGACGCCGGGCGCGGGCGGGATCGGTGCCGTGATTGCCTGTGCGACGCCGGGGTTAATCGCCCAAGCGCCGACCACCAGCAGCAATTCGGCAAGAAAAATACAGCCGACCAGCGCGCCGACGGGCAGATATTGCAGAAAACCTTGCCGCAGCTCGGCGAAATCCACGTCGAGCATCATCACCACAAACAAGAACAACACGGCGACGGCGCCAACATAGACCACGATCAAGATCATGGCGATGAACTCGGCGCCTAGCAGCACGAACAGACCGGAGGCATTGACGAAAGCCAGAATGAGGAACAGTACCGAATGCACCGGATTCTTCGCCGCGATGACCATGAAGGCGGAGGCGACGCATAGTCCGGCGAAGAGGTAAAAGAAAAGAGCGGCGACGTTCATGCGTACACACTTTCTTTGTCATTCCGGGGCGCGGCCGCAGGCCGCGAGCCCGGAATCCATAATCCGCAGCCGTGGTTATAGATTCCGGGCTCGCCAGCTTCGCTGGCGCCCCGGAATGACAATGAAAAAAAGATGCCGCGCATTTCCCTTCACCGATACGGCGCGTCAAGCGCGATGTTTTTGGCGATCTCGCGTTCCCAGCGGTCGCCATTCGCTAGCAGGCGCTCCTTGTCGTAGTAAAGCTCCTCCCGGGTTTCCGTTGCGAATTCGAAATTCGGCCCCTCGACGATGGCATCGACCGGACAGGCTTCCTGGCACAAACCGCAATAGATGCATTTCACCATGTCGATATCGTAGCGCGTAGCGCGCCGGGTGCCATCGTTGCGGCGCGGCCCGGCTTCAATGGTGATCGCTTGCGCGGGGCAGACGGCCTCGCACAGCTTGCAGGCAATGCAGCGCTCTTCGCCATTCGGATAGCGGCGCAAGGCGTGCTCGCCGCGAAAACGCGGCGAGATCGGCCCCTTTTCGAAGGGATAGTTCAGCGTCGGCTTCGGCTTGAAGAAATAGCGCATCGCTAGAAAGAAAGCCGATACGAATTCCGTCAGGAAGATTGAACGGGCTACGTGATCTAATCTCATAGTTCAACTCCCTCATTCGTCATGGCCGGGCTTGTCCCGGCCATCCACGACTTCACTTGCCTGCGGAAGCAAGACGTGGATGCCCGGCGCAAGGCTGGGCATGACGGAGGATGGGGTATTGCTCTGCTCATTTCGGTGCCAATCCGCCAAATTGCAGCACACCCGCCACGATGACCACCATGGCCAGCGACAACGGCAGAAATACTTTCCATCCGAGCCGCATCAGTTGGTCGTAGCGATAACGCGGCACCATCGCCTTCGCCATGGCGAATAGGAAGAAGATGAAGAACACCTTCAGCAGAAACCAAACGATGCCCGGCACCCAGGTAAACGGCGGAAATGGTACCGGCGGCAGCCAGCCGCCGAGAAACAAGATCGTACCCATGGCGCACATGCTGACGATGGCGACATATTCGCCGAGCATGAATAGCATATAGGGCGCGGCACTATATTCGACCATGAAGCCGGCAACGAGTTCGGATTCCGCCTCTACCAAATCGAAGGGAGGACGGTTGGTCTCGGCCATCGCGGAGATCAAGAAAATGACGAACATTGGAAACAGGGGCAACCAATACCAGTTGAACATGCCGAAACGGCCGTTCTGCGCCTCGACGATGGCCGAAAGATTCAGCGATCCCACGCAGAGCAGCACGGTGATGATGACGAAGCCGATGGAAACCTCATAGGAAACCATCTGCGCGGCCGACCGTAACGCGGCGAGGAACGGATATTTCGAGTTGGACGCCCAGCCGCCCATGATCACGCCATAGACCATGAGCGAGGAGATGGCGAAGATATACAGAACACCGACATTGATATCGGCCATCACCCAGCCGTCGCTGACTGGAATGACCGCCCAGGCGCCAAGCGCCAGCACGCAAGTGACAAGCGGCGCCAGCAGGAATACGCCCTTGTTGGCGCCGTCGGGAATGATCGGCTCCTTGACCACAAACTTGATCAGGTCGGCGAAGGACTGCAGCAATCCCCACGGCCCCACCACGTTCGGACCGCGCCTGATCTGCACCGCCGCCCAGATTTTGCGGTCGGCCAATAGCAAATAGGCGACGATGATCAACAATACGACAAGCAGCAGCAGGCTTTGCGCGACCATCACGCCGAGCGGCCAAAGATAGTTGGTCCAGAATTCGGCCATGCTCATTTGGTCACTCCGCCGCCGTCATGGCGGGTGTGCCTTCCGCCAGCGTGGAGCATTCCGCCATGACTTTCGAAGCGCGGGCGATTGGATTGGTGAAATAGAAGTCATCGACGTTCGAACGAAAAGGTGCCTTGTCTGGCGTGCTGGCGAGCGCAGCCAATTTTCGCACATCCGCGGAGTCGCCGGCTGCGATCTGGTCGAGACGCGCAAAGTGCGGATGCGTCTGGAACAACGCCCGGCGCAGTTGCGCCAGAGAGTCATAAGGCAGCCGTTGGCCGAGCAGGTCCGACAGCGCGCGGATGATCGCCCAGTCCTCGCGCGCGTCGCCCGGCGGAAAGGAAGCGCGCTCTGCCATCTGCACCCGCCCCTCGGTATTGACATAGAGGCCGGATTTTTCCGGGTAGGCCGCGCCCGGGAGGATCACATCGGCGCGATGGGCGCCGCGGTCGCCATGGGTGCCGATGTAAACCACGAAGGCGCCAGGCGGGACATCAATCTCGTCCGCGCCAAGAAGGAACAGTACGTCGAGGTTGCCGGAAGCGGTCATCTCGGCAGCATTCAATCCGCCCTGCCCCGGCACGAAGCCAAGATCGAGCGCGCCGACGCGCGCGGCCGTGTCATGCAAAACGGAGAATCCGTTCCAGCCGTCCTTAACAGCTCCAATCTCGACAGCAGTCTTGGCGGCAAGCGCGGCAATCGCCGCGCCGTCAGGCCGTGCAAGCGCGCCAGAGCCTAGCAATAGCAACGGACGCTCGGCAGATTTGAGCGTCTGCGCGTATTCGTGCCGGCCATTGGCCAGGTCGGCGAGCGTTTCCGCACCCGCGCCGAGGTAATGATAGGGGTAGGTCAGGTCGGCGCGCTCGCCGATGACGCCAATGGGGAATTTGCCGGCGCGCCAGCGCTTGCGGATGCGGGCGTTGAGCACGGCGGCTTCCTTGCGCGGATTGGAACCGACGATGAGCAGCGCGTCGGCTTGCTCGATACCGGCAACCGTCGCGTTGAAGAGATAGCTCGCGCGTCCCCACGCGGGATCGAGCGGCGACCCATCCTGGCGGCAGTCGATATTGGCAACGCCTAGCCGCGTCATCAAATCCTTCAGCGCGAATATTTCCTCGACAGCGGCGAGATCGCCGGTAATGGCGCCGATACGCTTCGCGCTGGCCGCCTTCACTTTCGCGACGATAGCCTCAAAGGCGATGGGCCATGACGCCGGCACCAGGCCGCCGTTCTCGCGGATGTAAGACTGATCGAGCCGCTGCGTACGCAGTCCGTCGACCACATGCCGGGTCTTGTCGGAAATCCATTCCTCGTTCACGTCCTCATTGATGCGCGGCAAGATGCGCATCACTTCGCGCCCACGGGTGTCGATCCGGATGGCGGAGCCGACCGCATCCATGACATCGATCGATTCCGTCTTTTGCAGCTCCCAAGGCCGCGCGACGAAGGCATAGGGCTTCGACGTCAAAGCCCCGACGGGACAGAGATCCACGACGTTGCCTTGCAGTTCGGAAACCATGGCCTGTTCGAGATAGGTGGTGATCTCCAAATCCTCGCCGCGGCCGATGGCGCCAAGCTCGGGCACACCGGCGACTTCGGTGGCGAAGCGGACGCAGCGCGTGCATTGGATGCAGCGGTTCATCGACGTCTTCACCAGGGCGCCGAGATATTTGTCCTCCACGGCACGCTTGTTTTCCTGGAAGCGGCTGGAGTCTACGCCGTAAGCCATGGCCTGGTCCTGCAGATCGCATTCGCCGCCCTGGTCGCAGATCGGGCAATCGAGCGGATGATTGATCAGCAGGAACTCCATCACGCCTTCGCGTGCCTTCTTCACCAGCGGCGTGCGGGTGTTGACCTCCGGGGGCTCGCCGTTTTTTCCCGGGCGGCAGTCGCGCACCGCCCAGGCGCAGGAAGCCACCGGCTTCGGCGAACCGACCAACTCCACAAGGCACATGCGGCAATTACCGGCGATGGAGAGCCGCTCGTGAAAGCAGAAGCGCGGAATCTCGGCGCCCGCCGCCTCGCACGCCTGCAACAGCGTGAATTCCGGCGGCACATCGATCTCTCTGCCGTCAACGATGAGCTTACTCATTCCAGATCGCCGTCCTCGTCATGACTGCTCAGTGCAATGCCAAAAATGCCAACAGCCCAACCGCGATTGCGATGACTGCAATCATGTCCATTCGCAACAAAAGGGTCACTACACGCCATACCGGTCCGAGCTTTGTCGTTGCCATGGTTTTCACTCCGCTGCTTCCGGCATCGGATCCCGGATGCCGACAGGTTCTGGATTGCGGGAATATTCGTCGATGCGGCGTTCGATCTCGGGCCGGAAATGCCGCAGCAAGCCCTGCACCGGCCAGGCGGCGCCGTCGCCGAAGGCGCAGATGGTGTGGCCCTCGATCTGCTTGGTCACGTCGAACAGCATGTCGATCTCGCGCTTATGCGCGCGGCCTTCCGCCATGCGCGTGAGCACGCGCCACATCCAGCCCATACCCTCGCGGCAAGGCGTGCATTGCCCGCAACTCTCGTGTTTGTAGAAATAAGAAATGCGCGCCATGGCGCGGACGATGTCCGTCGACTTGTCCATCACAATCACGGCGGCAGTGCCGAGCGCGGACTTGTGTTTCGCGCAGCCGTCGAAATCCATCAGCAGGTCGTCGCAGCCCATTTCGCCTGCTGGGATCAAAGGCATGGACGAGCCGCCCGGAATCACTGCCAGCAGATTATCCCAACCGCCGCGCACGCCACCGGCATGGGTCTCGATCAATTCCCGCAGCGGAATGCCCATCGCCTCTTCCACCGTGCAGGGCTTCTCAACATGGCCGGAGATGCAGAAAAGTTTCGTGCCAGTATTGTTGGGCCGGCCGATGCCGGCAAACCATGCCGCACCGCGCCGCATGATGTCCGGCACCACCGCGATCGACTCCACGTTTTGCACAGTCGTCGGGCACCCATAGAGACCGACATTGGCCGGAAACGGCGGCTTCAGCCGCGGCATCCCCTTCTTACCTTCGAGGCTCTCTAGCAGCGCCGTCTCCTCACCGCAGATGTAAGCGCCGGCGCCATGGTGGACATAGAGGTCGAAGGGAAAGCCGTGGACGTTGTCCTTGCCGATCAGGTTTGCCGCGTAAGCTTGGTCGACCGCCGCCTGCAAATTTTCGCGCTCACGGATGAATTCACCGCGGATATAGATGTAGGCCACGTTTGCGCCCATGGCGCAGCCGGCGATCAGGCAGCCTTCGATTAAAAGATGCGGGTCGTGCCGCATGATTTCCCGGTCCTTACAGGTGCCGGGTTCGGATTCGTCGGCGTTGACGACAAGGTAACTCGGGCGCCCGTCGGACTGCTTCGGCATGAACGACCATTTCAAGCCAGTCGGAAATCCCGCGCCGCCGCGTCCGCGCAACCCCGATGCCTTCACCTCATTGACGATGCCATCGCGGCCCTTGTCGAGGATCGCCTTGGTGCCATCCCAGGCGCCGCGCGCGCGCGCGCCTTCGAGGCCCCAATCGTGCAGGCCGTAGAGATTCTTAAAAATGCGGTCTTTGTCGGCGAGCATTGCTAATGTCTGTCTCTTGAACTGTCGCCGACCGGCGGCTTCGGTACCGCGGCATCGCGCATATTCGCGGCCGCGCCGGGCTTCTTCGCGTCGGCATCGGTCAATGCCGCGCCGCCTTCGGTATGGGCAGAAGCGGACTTCCCGTTCTTTGCATATAGCGCAGGGTCCGTCAGCGTTGTCGGCCCGCCCAGGGGCGCCGACAACTGACGGTCGACCTGCGGTCCAGGTTGGCGTTTCCTGCCGGCGACCAAGTCATCGAGAAGCTTGCCGAAGCTGTCCGGCGTCAGGTCTTCGAAATAGTCGACGTTGATCTGCGCCATCGGTGCGTTGACGCAAGCACCGAGACATTCGACCTCGACCCATGACAATTTGCCGTCGGCGCTGACATGATGCTGCTCGCCGATCTTCTCATGACAGACTTTTTTCAAGTCTTCCGCGCCGCGTAGCACACAGGGCGTGGTGCCACAAAGTTGCACGTGGTAGCGGCCAACGGGCTCCAGATTGAACATGGTGTAGAAGGTGGCCACTTCAAGTACGCGAATGTGGGCCATGCCGAGGATTTCGGCGACGTGCTCGATCGCCTTCTGCGGCACCCAGCCACCGGACTGCTCCTGCGCGCGCCACAACAGCGGAATCACGGCGGAAGCCTGCCGGCCCTCCGGATATTTCGCGATCTGTCCCTTGGCCCATTCCGCATTCGCCGCCGTGAAGGCGAATGTTGCAGGTTGGACGTCAGCGGGGGCAAGGCGGCGGACGCTCATGGCACCTTCGCTACAAAGCTAACAGCAAGGGTTCCGTGTACGGGATCGCCGCCGTCTCGATGCTCGCTGAAATGAAACAAGCGCAGATCGTTACCCCTTTGCAGCAGAAGCGACCCATTCGAGAACTGAACGACCTTGTAGCCGGCAGCAAGGAACGCGCTCGGTTTATCGTTAGACACGGTTTTTGTTTTTTTTGCTTTTTTCACCGGTCCACCTCTCCGAACACAATGTCCAGCGAGCCGAGGATCGCCGAGACGTCGGCCAGCATGTGGCCCTTGCAGAGGAAATCCATCGCCTGCAGGTGCGCGAAGCCGGGCGAGCGGATCTTGCATTTGTACGGCTTATTGGAGCCATCAGCGATGAGATAGACGCCGAATTCGCCCTTCGGCGCTTCCACCGCGGCGTAAACCTCGCCGGCCGGGACGTGGAAGCCTTCGGTGTAAAGCTTGAAATGATGGATTAGTGATTCCATCGAACGCTTCATCTCGGAGCGTTTCGGCGGCACGATCTTATTATCAAGCACCGTGACCGGCCCCTGCCCCTCCGGTGACCGCAATTTTTCCAGACACTGCTTCATGATGCGGACCGACTGACGCATCTCTTCCATGCGGATGAGCTGGCGGTCGTAATTGTCGCCGTTCTTGCCAACGGGAATGTCGAACTCGAGTTCGGAATAGCATTCGTAGGGCTGCGCCTTGCGCAAATCCCAGGCGGCGCCGGAGCCACGTACCATGACGCCGGAGAAACCCCAGGCCCAAGCGTCGGCGAGATCGACGACGGCGATGCCGACATTGCGCTGCTTGAAGATGCGGCTCTCCATCACCAGCGCGTCAAGGTCGTCGCAGACTTTCAGGAACGGATCGCAGAAATCCCATATGTCGTCGATCAGCTTTGGCGGCAAATCCTGATGCACCCCACCCGGGCGGAAATAATTGGCATGCATGCGACTGCCGGATGCGCGCTCATAGAACACCATGAGTTTTTCGCGTTCCTCAAAGCCCCAGAGCGGCGGCGTCAGGGCGCCGACGTCCATCGCCTGCGTCGTGACGTTGAGAAGGTGCGAGAGCAGCCGGCTGATCTCGAAATAGAGGACGCGTATCAATTGCGCGCGTTTCGGAATGGTAAGGCCAAGCAACTTCTCGATTGCCAGGCAGAACGCATGTTCCTGCGTCATCGGCGCGACGTAATCGAGCCGGTCGAAATATGGCACCGCCTGCATATAAGTTTTGTATTCGATCAGCTTCTCAGTGCCGCGATGCAGCAGGCCGATATGCGGATCGACGCGCTCGACGACTTCGCCATCGAGTTCCAGCACGAGGCGCAGCACGCCATGCGCCGCCGGATGTTGCGGTCCGAAATTCAGGGTAAAGGTGCGTTGCGCGGCTTCGGCCATCGTCACCCCCGCGTCTCTGAGAAGGCTTTGGCCTTCTCCGCCACTTTGGCATTGAAGCGGTTCCAAGCGACGATGGCGCGGTCGTGCCGTCCCTCGCCGATCATGTCGATGCCGTCATGGGCGCGCACGTGGAAACTCGCGCGGCGCCCGTCGATCGCGATGCATTCCGCGTCGACGGTGACGCTCAGCCCCGGCGGCGTCGCCGCGTTGTGGCTGACATCTACATGGACGCCGACGCTACCTTCCCCGGGGTCCAAATGCGGCGCCAGTAATTGCACGCAGGTCCATTCCATCAGCGCGATCATAAATCCGGTGGCGAATACCTCTGGCATCGTCTGCAGCTCAGGTGCTTCCGGGTAAATATGCGGCACAGTCTTCTGCACCGGCACCTGATAGGTGAAACGGTGCTTCAGGCCGGGCTTGAGCGTGGCTTTCATGGCGACACCTTCTTGTCCGGCTCGCCGGTCAGCTTGTTGCCCTGCGGCTTCGCTTTCTCGTCACCGGGTAATACATACTCGGTGCCTTCCCAGGGCGAGAGGAAATCGAAGTTGCGGAATTCCTGCGCGAGCCGCACCTTGTCGTAGACCACACGCTTTTGCTCATCGTCCCAGCGCACTTCGACAAATCCCGTCAGCGGAAAATCCTTACGCAGCGGATGCCCCTCAAAGCCGTAATCCGTAAGGATGCGGCGCATATCCGGATGTCCGGTGAAGAGCACGCCGTAGAGATCGTAAGTTTCGCGCTCGAACCAGTCGGCGCCGCGAAACACGTCAATGATCGAAGGCACTGGGGTCTTTTCGTCGGTCTCGACCTTGATCCGGATGCGTTGGTTCAATCTCGGCGATAGCAAATGGTAGACGACATCAAAACGCTTCTCGCGTCCGGGCCAATCGACCGCCGTGACATCGACGATGCAGATAAACAAGCAGCGCGGATCGTCACGCAGGAAGGTGACCACATCGACGATATCGGCGGCCTTCGCGGTGATCTTCAGTTCGCCGAAGGCGATGCCGTAACTGACGCCAAGATGCGCGAGCGCGCCAACAATCGCGGTTCCCAACTTATCGAGCGTCTCGTCCATGGTCGTCCGTTCGTCTCAACGCTCGATCGTGCCGGTGCGGCGGATTTTCTTTTGCAGCAGCAGCACGCCGTAGAGCAGCGCCTCCGCAGTCGGCGGGCAGCCGGGTACGTAAATGTCGACTGGCACGATGCGGTCGCATCCGCGCACGACGGAGTAGGAATAGTGGTAGTAGCCGCCGCCATTGGCGCAGGAACCCATGGAGATGACATAACGGGGTTCTGGCATCTGGTCGTAGACCCGCCGCAATGCAGGCGCCATTTTGTTGGTCAGCGTCCCGGCGACGATCATCACGTCGGACTGCCGGGGCGAGGCGCGCGGCGCGAAGCCAAAGCGCTCGGCGTCGTAGCGCGGCATCGACATCTGCATCATCTCCACGGCGCAGCAGGCCAAGCCGAAGGTCATCCACATCAGCGAACCGGTACGCGCCCAGGTGATGAGGTCATCGGTAGCGGCGACGAGAAAGCCCTTGTCGGCGAGTTCGCTATTGAGATCGAGGAAATAGGGATCGTCCGCGCCCACGGGCTGGCCCGTGCGCGGATCAAGAATCCCTTTCGGCGCCGGGGCGACAATCGTCCCTGGCCGCTCGCTCAATCCCATTCGAGGGCTCCCTTCTTCCACTCATAGATAAACCCGATGGTCAGCACCGCAAGGAAAACCATCATCGCCCAGAAGCCATAAAGGCCGACTTTTCCGAACGCGACCGCCCAGGGAAACAGAAAGCTCACTTCCAGGTCGAAGATGATGAAAAGGATAGCCACCAGATAAAAACGCACGTCGAACTTCATCCGCGCATCATCGAAGGCATTGAAGCCGCATTCATAGGCCGAGAGCTTGTCCGGATCGGGGGCTTTGAAGGCGACAATGAACGGGGCGACCAGCAGCGCCGCCCCGAGCACGAGCGCGACCCCAATGAAGACGATGAGGGGCAGATAATCGAGCCAGAGTTGGTTCATCGGCGATCCTTTCCGCCCGCGCTGCAAAGGCGGACCGAATCCATCCCCGGCGGAAGCTCGCCCGCAGCTTGGCGGCGGCGGCCTGCGTGGATTAGCCACTGAAATCTTTGCGGAATCGCGGCGCAGGCGGGATTTATCTGAGCCTTAGCGCAGCGCATAAAGGGTGGCAAGGAGCGGAGCTTCGAATGTCCGTAAGCTTCGGTAGACCCCGTCTGCGGAGAGACATGGCTCGGTGCGACAAAAATGCCGTCTGGAAGGTCAGCGGCCGGTGTTATTGCCGTTATAGTCGCGGCTGAGACGTTTCCGCCTTCTCGAAATAGGGCCGATGCTGGAAGCAAACCACAGCGCAGCCAAGCTTGAACGGGCCGGCCGAAGCTCATGAGCAGTGTTCAAGCCGCCACCGTCCAACGGTTATCCGGAAAATCACCCTTTCCGATCAGCCTGGAGCAAGTGGTTATGGGCGCGGCCATCGCCGCGCTGGTCATTCTGATTGTGCTGCCGCTGTGTTCGCTGTTCCTCGGCAGCGTCAAATCCGAGGACGGCTATACGCTGGAATTTTTCCGCGACGCCTTGTCCGGGCGTCTCTATCTCCAGGCTCTGATCAATTCGCTCATTCTTGGGGCTTGGACGGGGCTGTTCAGCGTCCTTATCGGCGTGCCTTTAGCTTGGGCGGTCAGCCGAACCAATGTGCCGGCCAAGGGGCTGATCCGCCTCACGGCGACTTTGTCCTATCTGTCGCCGCCGTTCCTCACCGCCATCGCCTTCGTCAATCTGTTCAGCCCCAATGCCGGCCTGCTCAATACCCTGTTTCGCGACGTGCTCGATCTGCCGTGGCTCACGTTCAACATTTTCTCTATGAAGGGCCTCGTTCTCGTCACCGTCATCCACACCTTTCCCTTCGTCTTTCTCCTGGCTGAGAGCGCGCTGCAGGGCGTGGATGCGTCCTATGAGCAAGCCGCGCAAATCCTCGGGGCCAGCAAATGGCGCACCGCGCTGGTGATTACGGGCCCGCTGGTGGCGCCGGCGATCCTGTCCGGCACGCTGATCGCCTTCGTCAATTCCATCGCGCTGTTCGGCTCGCAAGCGATCATCGGCCTGCCGGCACGCATCTTCACGCTGCCGACACGGATTTATTCGCTGTTCCACTATCCGCCGGAATATGGACTGGCCTCTGCCCTTTCGCTCGTTTTCATCGTCATCACCATCGCCGCCTTGTTCCTGCAGCGGAGCTTCCTGGCCCGACGCTCTTACGTCACCCTCGGCGGCAAGGCGTCCCGTCCCCAGTTGGTCGATCTCGGGCCGGGCAGATGGCTGCTGGTCGGCTTCGCCATCGCGGTCTTCATCATTGCCATCGCCGCGCCTTACACGACGCTGATCGCCGTCTCCGCCAGCAAGTCCTGGGGCCTCGCCTTCTGGAAGGGACTGACGCTGGCGAACTACAAGTTTGTCCTCTTCGACTACGATGTCACCCGCCGCGCGATCTTCAATAGTCTCCTCCTCGCCACCGCTGCCGCCACCATCGCGGTGATGCTGGGCGCGATTGTCGGCTGGATCGATTTGCGCACGAAAATTCCCGGGCGGCGCTTGCTCGATTACATCTCGCTTGTGCCGCTCGGATTGCCGGGCATCGTCATGGCAGTGGCGCTGATCCAGTTCTGGCTGGCGCTGCCGTTTGCGCTCTATGGCACGTTGACCATCCTGCTCTTGGCTTATGTCGGGCGCTATATTCCGCTCGGCGTGCGCGCCGCCAATGCGTCCCTGCGCCAGCTTGACCCCTCGCTGGAGGAAAGCGCGCGCATTCTCGGCGCCTCCTGGGGCATGACCATGCGCGAGGTGACGTTGCCACTGATCCGGCCGGGATTATTCGCGGGCTGGTTGTTGATTTTCGTGCCGGCTATCCAGGAACTGAGCGCCTCGATCCTGCTCTTCAGTTCGAGTTCGATCACGCTCGCTGTCGCGGTCTACAATCTTTACGAAACCGGCTATACGGAGCCGGTCGCCGCTCTCGCCATCGTCAACGTCGTTATCATCGGCGCCGCCATTTGGCTCGCCAACCGCTTTGGCGGCGGTGACACGCAACGGCTCAGCTACAGACCTTCGTGACGGGGAATACATGGCCGGCGTTACCATCGCGGAACTTTCCAAAAGCTACGGCGCGGGGTCCGAGATGCCGGCCGTCAGCGGCCTTAATCTGAACATCCACGACAACCAGTTCGTCACCTTGCTCGGCCCGAGCGGCTGCGGGAAAACCACGACGCTGCGGCTGATCGCCGGCTACATGGCGCCCGATGCCGGCACCATCCATGTTGATGGCCGGCTGGTATCGTCGAAAGACACACTGGTCCTGCCGGAACACCGAGGCATGGGCATGGTGTTTCAGAACTATGCAGTTTGGCCGCACAAGACCGTATTCGAAAACGTCGTCTTCGGATTGCGCGTGCGCAAAGTGCCGAACGCCAAGGCGCGCGAGCAGGTCGAGAAAGCGTTGGCGCATGTCAACTTGTCCGGTTTTGAAAACCGCCTGCCGAATGAGCTCAGCGGCGGCCAACAGCAGCGGGTGGCGCTGGCGCGCAGCTTGGTGGTCGAGCCGGAAATCCTGCTGCTGGACGAGCCGCTGAGCAATCTCGATGCCAAGCTACGTGAGCGCATGCGCAGCGAGTTGAAACAGCTTCAACGCCGCACCGGCATCACTTTCATTTACGTGACGCATGACCAGGCGGAGGCGCTGGCGCTCTCGGATCAGATCGCTGTGATCTACGAGGGCCGGCTGCAGCAGTACGGAACGCCGCACGAGGTTTACTCAAAGCCTGCGAACCGCATCGTCGCGGATTTCATGGGCAACGTGAATTTGCTGCTGGCCACGCTTGTCGGCGCCGCCAACGGCAAAGGTACCTTACTGATCGGCGGCGAGCTTCGCGTCGATGCTATGCTCTCGGACGGAATGACTGCCGACAGCGACGTCGATGTCGCCATCCGGCCGGAAAACATCCTTCTCGGGCCGGCGGCGGAGATGGAAACATCGAATGCCAAGGCCAAGGTGAGCGAGCGCACATTCCTCGGAAATTTCAACGAGTATCTGGTGACGCTCGGTTCGGGCCAAATACTCCGGGTGCAGACGCATCCGAGTCATCAATTCGCCGTCGGCGACACCGTCGGCATCGCCATCGACTCGACACAGATCAGCATTTTTCCGCGGAGCGGAAATGCTGGCACTGTTCAATAATAAGCGATGTGTAAAACAATAACGGGAGGAAAAGATGAAGAACAGCATTCAACGTACAGCCTTGCCGCTGCTCGCCATGGCCGCATGGCTCGCCGGCACAAGTGTGCGCGCCGCCGATGCGGTGGACGTGGCGGCAGCAAAAAAAGAAGGCAAGGTCGTCTGGTATACCTCGACCCCGATCGAAACCGCGAACAAGCTCGCAAAAATGTTCGAAGCGCAGAGCGGTTTGAAGGTCGAACTATTCCGCTCCGGCGGCTCGGCCATTATCAGCCGCTTCCTGCAGGAGCAGCAGGCTGGCCGTGTTGCCGTGGACGTGCTCACCACCTCCGATCCAGCCGCCGCTTCGGCGATGACGAAGAAAGGAACCTTTGTCGCTTTCAAGCCTGCGAATTTCGACAAGGTGCCGGACGTCGCCAAGGACGTAAATGGCAACTATATCGCCCAGCGCCTCAACATGATGACGCTCTTCGTGCGCACCGACAAAATGCCGGCGGCGGACGCGCCCAAAGCTTGGGCGGACGCCACCGACCCGAAATACAAGGGCAAGCTGATCATGTCCGATCCTTCGTTCACCTCGCTGCAGTTGATGGTGATCGCGGCGCTGTCGAAGAAATTTGGCTGGGACTATTACGAGAAGCTGCACAAGAACGACACCATGGTGGTCGAAGGCAACCAGCAGATCGTCGATAACCTCAAGCGCGGCGAGCGCCTGGTCGCGGTCGGGGCGCTGGACTCCTATGCCGCCGATGCGCGCAAGGAAGGCCATCCCGTCGCCACGGTCTATCCGACGGAAGGCACCTTCATCATCCCCTCGCCCACGTCGATCATCAAAGGTTCGCCGAATCCGAACGCCGCCAAGCTCTTTGCGGAGTTCATGCTCAGCGAGGACGCGCAGAAGCTTTTCCCGGAGGACGGCGGCTATGCGGCGCGCACGGATGTTGCTGCGCCTAAGGGGAATCCTGCGCTGGCCGAGGTGAAAGCGATTCCAATCGATTACGACGACGTGGAAAAACAAACCCCCGCCATCAAGAAGAAGTTCAACGAGATTTTCCAGTAACGAGAACCGCCCGCTTCGCGGACGCGCAAGACAAGGTGAAGGAATGAGCAAAGAAACAGTTGCGTCGGCGGAGACAATCGCTGGCCATGAGCATTGGACCACCAAAGGCGAGGTCAAGCTTTTCCTCTGGGAAAAATGCATCGGCGATCCCGCCAAGGCGAAAGGTATCGTCTTCTTCGTCCATGGCTCGTCGATGGCGTCGCAGCCGACGTTCGACTTGCAGGTGCCGGGACGGCCGGATTCTTCGGTGATGGATTGGTTCGCCAAGCGCGGCTACGACACCTGGTGCGTAGACATGGAGGGCTATGGCCGCTCCACCAAGGACCGCGACAACAATTCCGACATCTCCCAGGGCGCCGACGACCTCGCCGTCGCCGCCACATACATTCGCAAGCTGCGCGGCGAGAGACCGTTCCTGGTTTACGGCATTTCGTCGGGCGCGCTGCGGGCGGCGCTATTCGCCCAGCGGAATCCAGAAATGGTTGGCCGCATCGCACTTGATGCCATGGTCTGGACCGGCGAAGGCAGTCCCACGCTCGACGAGCGCAAGAAAAAGCTCGCCGAGTTCAAGGCGAAGAACCGCCGGCCGATCGACAAGCCATTCGTCTATTCCATCTTCAACCGCGATCACCCCGGCACCGCCGAGGATAAGGTAATCGAAGCCTTCGCCGACGCGATCCTAGCCCTCGACAGCTCGATGCCGACCGGCACTTATGTCGATATGTGCTCGAGGCTTCCGGTGGTCGATCCGGAAAAGATCACGATGCCGACGATCGTCATGCGCGGCCAGTGGGACGGCATCGCCGGAATGGATGACCTTTTGGAATTCTTCAAGCGTCTGCCGAGCCCGGACAAGCATTTCGCGGTCATGCCCGGCATTTCGCACGCGAGTTTCCAGCAGAAGAACTACATGCTGGTCTATCACATTTTATGGAATTTCTTCACGCAGCCGGCACCCATCTATCGCGGATAACATCGCGGTCTTGCACCGGGGTAAGGATAGTGGAGATGCATCGAGCCGTAGTTAACCCACGATGTCTTAGTTCAATTGCAACGTATGTTTAATTTAATCACAACCTCCACACGCTTCGTCTTTTCCAGTAAGGCCCAACTAGTACGCTCCCCCTTCGGTACAGCCGCGACCGCGATCCATAGCTGCGGATCAGCGACTCGTGCCTGAGCGCCAAAGGGGAAATTAAGAATGTCGAACATATCTTGGCGCATGCGCTGCCTTATGTTGGCCGCGGGCGCTTTTTTTGCTTCCGTTGCCGGAGCGCTGGCAGGCGACCCGACCGATCTTGCAGCAGCTAAGCAGGAGGGAAAGGTCGTCTGGTACACTTCAACACCGATAGCGACGGCAAATAGACTGGCCAAACTATTCGAGACCAAAACCGGCGTGAAAGTCGACATGTTCCGCACCGGCGGCTCCGCTCTTGTCGGCCGCTTCCTGCACGAAATCTCGACCGCCATCATTTCCGTGGACGTTCTTACCACTTCCGATCCTGCGGCCGTCGCGGCTATGGCGAAGCAAGGCATCTTCGTGCCGTTCAAGCCTGCCGGATTCGAGCAGGTTCCCGATGTGGCGAAAGACGACGACGGCGCTTATGTCGCCCAACGTTTGAACGTCATGACACTGTTTGTGCGCACCGACAAACTTAGCCCGAGCGACACTCCCAGAACTTGGGCCTCCCTCACCGATCCGAAATACAAAGGCATGATGGTGATGGCGAATCCTTCTTTCACCGCATTGCAATTAATCGAAATCGTCACCCTCTCGAAGAAGTTGGGCTGGGATTATTTCGAGAAGCTGCAGAAGAACGACATCATGATCGTTGAAGGTAACGAACAAGTGGTCGCCGCGCTCAAATCCGGCCAGCGGCTTATTGGGGTGGGTGCCAACGACGTCTATGCGAAAAACGCCCGTCAGGATGGATACACCATCGGTTCGATCTATCCGACCGAGGGGGTCTTCCTCATTCCCTCGCCGAGCGCTGTGGTAAAGGGCTCGCCGCATCCGAACGCGGCCAAGCTGTTTGCAGAATTCATGTTGAGCGAAGAAGCGCAGAGGCTATTTCCGCAGGACGGCGGCTTCGCGGCGCGCATGGACATTCCAGCTCCCAGCGGAAGTCCGGATCTTGGCTCCATCAAAGCCCTTCGTGTCGACTATGGTCAGGTCACCAGGGAAGAAGCGAGCATCAAGCGCCAATTCAACGATCTCTTCGGCGCCACGACCGGCAGCGGGTCGTCACGTTACAGATCCCGCGAAATGCCTTGACCCGGCCGATAGGTACAGGCCTCGTTGCAGCTATCGCGATAGACGGTGACCCGCGTCACCGGCCCGATATGCCGTATCTGCTCGCAGATGAAACGCGCAAGGTTCTCGAGCGTCGGCGGCCCCAGCGCGTCAATGCGGTTCAATAGCTTGTGATCAAGCATTCGCCGCACATCGGCGACCGCAGCTTCAAATTTTCCAAGATCAACGATCATGCCGGTGTTGCGATCGGGGCTGCCTTCGACCGCAACGTCGGCGCGGAATGAGTGGCCGTGAACCTCCTCGGCGGTGGCACCAAGCGTCGTGCCGGCGAGCGTGTGCGCCGCCTCGAAGTGAAAAGATTTAGTCAACTCCCACATCAGCGAATTCCAATCGTCTTGTGCGTTTGTAGGCTAAGCCGCCACTGCGGATGCCGCAGACAATATTCGACCGCTTCCGATGTATTGGAGGCGAGGTCCGGCCCGTCTATCGGTTGCAAGGAAAAGCGTTCGAAAGCAAGGCTGGAAAAATCCTCGGGCGCCGCGCCGGGCTGCGGATAGGCAAGCTTCAGTTCCTGGCCGCTCCGCACCCGAAGTTCGGTACCCGCCTTGGGACTGACACAGAGCCAATCGAGCCCGGCAGGCGGATCGAGTGTGCCGTTGGTTTCAACGGCAATGGTAAAGTAACGACCGTGCAAGGCGTTCACGAGCGCATCGTCCACCTGGAGCAGCGGTTCTCCGCCGGTCAGCACGACCCATCGCTGTTCCTTTGTAGGTCCCCACTCATCTTCGATGACATCCGCAAGGTCCTCGGCGCTGGCGTAGCGTCCGCCGCGGGTGCCATCCATGCCGACAAAATCCGTGTCGCAAAACTGGCACTGCGCGGAACCGCGGTCAGCCTCCTGCCCGGACCATAAATTGCATCCGGCGAAGCGGCAGAACACGGCGACGCGCCCGGCATGGGCGCCTTCGCCCTGCAGGGTCAAGAAAACCTCTTTCACCGCATAACTCACAACGTCAGGCTCATCTCTGAATGTCTGGAGGCCTCGCCTCTCGGCTACGAATGGCCCGCCTGTATGTCGGTCAAGAGATGCTATTGTGCAAGAAAATTTGCCTAGAGGAGGATCGCCATGACGCGTATAGCCGCCGCCCTCACTCTCTTTGTTGCGCTCGTCGCGCCCGCCTTCGCGGCCGACCCGAGCTACAAGATCGTCGAGCGCTTCCAGATGCCGGATGGCGGCTGGGACTATGCCGCCTCCGATGCCGACAAAGGCCGTATCTACTGGGCGAGAGCCAGCGGCGCCACGGATGTCATCGACGTGAAGACGGGCAAGCTGTCGCAGCTCAAGAGCACTGGTAATTCGCATCTTGCTGTGCCGGTGCCGGGCACCACTTTGATCGTGCTGCCGATGCGGGTTCCCGCCAAAACTGCCCGCATCGTCGACACCGCGACGGACAAAGTGGTGGCCGATCTGCCCGCCGGCGACGCACCGGACGCAGCGATCTACGACCCATTCTCCAAGCACGTGTTCATTATCAACCACAACAGCAGCAACGTGACCGAAATCGACGCGCTGGCGGCGGATGTGGTCGCGACAATTCCCGTCGGCGGCGGCAAACTGGAATTCGCCGATGCCGACGGCATGGGACGTGTCTTCGTCAATGTCCAAGCCGCGGGCGAGATCGCCGTGGTCGACGTCAAAGCGCAGAAGGTGACAGGGCGCTATAAGATGGCGGGGTGCGAGGACGCCTCCGGCCTCGCCTATGCTGGCAAGTCCAAGCTCTTGATCGCGTCCTGCGGCAACGGCGTGGCCAAAGTGCTTGCAGCCGATACCGGCAAGGAGGTCGCTTCGATCCCAATCGGCAGAGGGCCGGACGCAGTGATCTACGATCCGGTACGCCAGATCGCGTTCATTCCATGTGGTATCGACGGCACCTTAGAAGTCATTTCGGTTGCCGATGCGGCGCGTGTCGCCTCGATTCAACGCTTGCCTACACAGATATTGGTGCGTAGCGGAGCGGTCGATCCGCGGTCTGGACGCCTCTATTTGATGGCGGCGCAGTCCGATCCGACGAAGCCGACCGGCGGCGGAGGACGCCCGACACCGAAGGACGGCACATTCGAGATGCTCGTGATCGCACCGCAATGATCCTGTGACAGCAGTGCGTCAAGATCGTCAGACTTCTTTTCCGATTAGGCGGTCAAGAGAATAGCGCCCGCCGCCGCGGAAGAAGATGGCTGTGCATAGCAGCAGCCATAGCAACGCATATTCGTACCCCTTGCTGGTCCAGAAATAACCGTTCGGCCACAGCCACAGTGTGATGATCACCGCCATCTCGATCCAGATCAGCGCCGCCATGAGGCGCGTGAAGAGGCCGAGTGCCAAACACGCTGCCGCGGCGAATTCAACGAAGACGACGATGTAAGCCAAAACCTGCGGAAACGGCAGACCATGCGCCGCGATGCTGTCGCCCTCAATGGCGTTCGCGCGGAAAAATAATTTTTGCACGCCATGGGGAAACAGCACCGCGCCGGTGCAGAAGCGCATGAAGGCGTAGCTGTATGGTGAGAATTTTCCATAGAGCCGCGCAAGGCGTGGGAAAATCAGCCTGCGCGGGTCGATATCCGCATCCGGGTCCATTTCGTCTCCCTTTCCGACAGCCTTCATCCCTGCTTCGGCAAAACGGACTTGAAAGCCAGATAGCCGCCGTCGAGCAAAAGGTCCGCGCCAGTCATGAATGACGATTCCTCGGACGCCAGGAACAGTGCACCCGCCGCTATTTCCTCGACGCGTCCGGTGCGGCCAAGCAGATGATAAGGCCCGCGGGCCTGATTGGCGGCTTCCCGGCTACCAAAACGGCGTACCGTCCGCGCGGTATCGACGCCGCCCGGCGATAGTGAATTGACGCGGATTCCATCTTGAGCATGGTCTACGGCGAGACACTTGGTGAATTGGATCAGCGCCGCCTTGCTGGTTGAATAAGGCGCCCGGCCGGCAACGCCGATCTGCCCAAGCTGGGAAGCTATATTGACGATGGTGCCGCCACCGGCCTTGCGGATTTCGGGCACCGCGTATTTGCAGGTCAGGAAAGCGCCGGTGAGGTTGACGGCAAGTGCCTCATTCCACTGCTCCACGGTCAAGGTCTCGACGGTGCCATCCGGCGTGACCGCGGCCGCGACATTAACAAGCGTGGTCAGCGTCCCAAATGCTTCGACGGCGCATTGAACCGCTTGCTGTGCCTGAACCGGGACGGAGACATTGGCTTGGATCGCGCGCGCTTGGCCACCGGAGTTTCTAATGTCCTCGGCGGCGCGCTCGGCACTCTCTCCTCTGATATCGGCCACTACGACCGCAGCGCCTTCAGCGACAAAGCGTCGGGCAATTGCTCCGCCAATTTCACCGCCGCCGCCCGTCACCACGGCGACGCGGCCTTGGAGCAAACGCTTCACCTCGCCGGCTGACATGCTCGCATCCCCGCGTCACCCGCCGCCCGCATTTACTTTCTGCAAGCGGTTGAGCACGCCGGGCGGCGTGGTGTAGGTCTTCTGAATCACTGCTTGGATCTGCTCGCCGTTGCGCGGGGCGTTTGCTCCTAGCCCCATTCTCTCGCTGTCGGTGACGAATTCCGGATCGACAAACGTCTCTGACAAAGCCTTGCGCATGGCGGCAAGGCGCTCGGCAGGCACGCCGGGAGGCATGACAAAAGGTCTGCCTAGCGCCAGCGGAGCAAAAGCCGCATCCAACAATATCTGATTGTCGGCATCCGTCGTGATCTCCGAAGCATATGGAACGCCGGCCAGTTCCGGACGCTTCTCCGGTCCATATTGGATCAGAGCTTTGATCTTCTTTTGCGGGATCCAATCCGGCTTGGTGGCCTGCAACGTGCTGTAAAAGACGCTCGAATAGCCGTCGATCTCTCCCCGCTCCATGGCGAGAAAGGCTTCCGTCTGGCCGGGATATCCATCGATGGTCTTCAACTTGGTGCCAAAGACCTCGTTCAGAAGGCGCGCATAAAAAGCAGGCGTCGACTTGACGCCGGCCGTGCCGACCGTGATCTCCCGTTTTTTCACGTCATCAAGACTATTGACGGGCGATGCGCTCCAGACGACCAGAATGCCGGTCTCGACGCTGGGAGAGCCAAGCCAATTGAATTTGGTCGGATCATACTGTGCCTCCTTGGTGCCCAGCAGCGGCTCGAACGGCGTATTGTTTTGCAGGAGCGCGATTGTAAGGCCTTCCTTCTCGGCCACGTTGTAAAGGTAATTCGTAGCAACGATGCCGCCGGCGCCAGGCATATTCCTAACGACAACAATAGGATTTCCGGGGATGTGCTTACCCATATATTTGGCAACGGTGCGCGCCAGCGTGTCGTAACCGCCGCCGGGGCTGGAACTGACCACCATGCTGACGGTCTTGCCCCTGTAAAAATCTCCGGGGCCCTCCGCTTGAGCGGGGACAACGCCTACGGCCGCCCATCCACAAAAGAAGGCCACCAATTTTCTGCTGGGTCTCATCGCATTCTCGTTTGATCAAGAGGGAGCCGGGAGCGCTTGGCATGGTTATGCAAGTCGTCTTGCGGATGCAACCAGGCGCCAACCTGGGCGTTGGCTCGATATCGAACCTGACGAGGCTACTATGAGCATCCTATGGACGATCGTTATCGGTTTTGTCGCCGGCATTATTGCCAAGCTGATCTCCCCCGGCCCGAACGAGCCGAGCGGGTTCATCCTCACCACCATTCTCGGGATCATCGGCGCCTTCGTGGCAACCTACCTTGGCCAGGCGATCGGCTGGTACCGCCCGGATGAGGGCGCAGGCCTGATCGGCGCCATCATCGTGCTGACGATCTGGGGATTTATTTCCGGACGCCGCCCGGCGAACGGCTAGCCAGCGGCGCTTCTTCGTTCGCCGCGAGCTTTAGACCGGGAATGGACCGGATCGCCTCCTTGACCGGACAACGGCCAGTGGCGCCGCGCACGGCAAGATAAGTACCGCCGAGAAGCGCAAGAACGTTGAGCAGCGGGTTCGGGCGGGGTTTCGTACCGGCTGCGGCGAGGCCAAGGCCCGCGACCACGGAAATCGCGCGCTCCGTCAGCGACAGATTTTGCGAGCCTTCAAATAACGAAATCGTATTCGGCATGACGTCCCTCGGATGTCTGTGGTCCGTCGGGTAACGCCCGCAATGAACGGTCGTTCCTTCGGGCATGACCCAAATGAGCGGGACGACGTGCGTCGCCGTAGAGAACGCAAAATATCTTGTCTTGGAATTGAGTGGCGGGAGCGACGGGACTCGAACCCGCGGCCTCTAGCGTGACAGGCTAGCGCTCTAACCAACTGAGCTACGCCCCCGAAGGGTTGGTGCGGGCTTAAAGGCCGACCCGAACCAAGTCAAGAAGCGCTGACGAGGCGGTCCAGCCGCCTGCTCCCGGTCTGTCATGCCCCCAGCCGAATGCCGGCGGCGAGGCGGCTCGGCGCTATCCTCTCCTCAAAAACCGCCTTAGTTGCGAGGTTTTTCGTGCATGACATGCGAAAAAGCCAGATTTTCCAGGAAGAATCGTGGTGCACGTCCGCCGAATCATCTAATTCGGCCTTTGTATGCGGATTTCTGACGCACCTGCTTCCCAAGGAGGATTATCAATGGCGACCAAACCGGCAGCACAAGCGACCGTCACCGTTAAGCATCTCGCGGCCAAGATTGCCGAAACCCAGGAAATGTCGAAAAAGCAGACTGAGGGGATTCTGGGCGATCTCGTTGGCCTGATCACCAAGCACCTGAAGAAGGGCGACCGTATTCGTATCGGCGGTCTCGGCATCTTCGTGGTGAGAAAACGTGCCGCCCGCATGGGCCGCAACCCGGCGACGGGTGAAGCCATTCAGATCAAGGCGAGCAAGAAGGTTGCCTTCCGCGCCGCCAAGGATTTGAAAGAGGCAGTGTAAAGCTTCTCGCTCCGTTTGTTGCGAGCAACATGCCCGCTGCTTTCAGCAGCGGGCATTTTTGCGAATTGCAACGGCGTTTGACCCGCGTGTTCGATTACGGCGCAGACGGTCGTTAGAATTGCATGAGTGATGTGGTGGGCGGTGACGGGCTCGAACCGCCGACCCTCTCGGTGTAAACGAGATGCTCTACCAACTGAGCTAACCGCCCAAGCCACCCCTTTATCGCCGCGAATAGCCGCCTGGCAAGTTGAACGCCGTTGTCTACGGCTTCTCCAGGATTGATCTTGTTGGCTAGGCCGTACTACCACTCCCGCTTCGAAATCGAGGATTTCACCGCGGATGGCCGTTTTCAGCCGGAATCTATCTGGCCGCCGCAAGATGCGAACGGGACCTCGCAACCCTCGGCTCGGCGCGGCGGGTTTTCGCCTGGCGCTTCCGCTGCTGGAACGTTTTTACGCGCGCAAGCGTATTTTTCGTCCCGACAGCGATTTCGCCAAAGAGCGCCTCGCCGTCGTGCGCGCGAAGCTCGATCGCGGCGACACCGTCTACCTTGCTGGGGTCGGCGCGGCAGGCACGCATAATTCAGGAATTGCTTTGGTCAAGCTCACGCGCGAAGGCGGACCTGAGTTGATCGCCAACAACGAAGAGGAACGATTTTCCGGCCACAAGCATACGACGGAATATCCGCGGCTTGCCGTCGACGAACTCCTCAAGGCGATGGCGCGCATTGGCATCGTGCCGGATGATATCGATGCCTGGATCGCCACCTGGGACTATCCGGCGCTCGGTGCCACGCTGCTGCGCACTTTCTTGGAGGAATTGCCCGGCAGCCTCGTCATGCTGCGCCCCGGCGCGACGCCGGCGTTCAACCTACGTCATCTGGACCAGGGCACGCGCGCCGCGCGCCATCTGACTGAACAGCTTCGCTCTAAAAATCCGGTGTCGCTGATCACGATGCCGCATCACGACAATCACGCTTGGTATTCGTTTGCGGTGTCCCCCTTCGCCCGCAGCCAAGCCCCCGTCCTTATCGCGGTGCTCGACGGAACCGGCGACCTCGGCTCGATCTCGCTTTACGTTGCAGAAGCCGGAAAGATGCGCCTGTTACGCTGCAACAACAGCGTCTTCGACTCGCTCGGCGCCTTTTACAGCGTCATCAGCTCCACCCAGGGCGGCTGGACCTGGCTGAGCAGCGAAGGTCGCTACATGGGCGCCGCCGCTTACGGCGATGGCGACAGGCAAACGAACCCTTTTTATAAGCTGCTGCGGGAAGTCTTCAGCTTCGAGCCCGACGGACAGGTTTATCTCAATCGTGCCCTGGCCAACTGGCATTGCGACCCGTTCCATACACCCTACACACTCGAGCTGACGCGCATCCTAGGCGAGCCTATTCCGCCGGAAAAAATGTGGAATCCCGACGCCGTGTTGCGCGTCGAGGATATTCACCATGCCGCGGACACGCAGGAGCGCCTCGATAAAGCGGCGGCGACGCAGATGGTCTTTGAGGACGCGCTGTTTCACATAATCGATCATGCCATCCGGGAAACCGGCAGCGAGTGTTTGGTCCTGACCGGCGGTGTCGCTCTCAACGCAGTGGCTAATATGCGCGTGCTGGAGCATTTCGACGGCGCCTATTACGAGCGCACGCTGCGGAAGCGTACGCGGCTGCATCTTTGGGTGCCGCCGACGCCCGCGGATTCCGGCGTCACCATGGGCGCCGCCTACATGTTCGCCTATCTGGCAGGCTGCGGCATTGGCGCGCCCGTGGAGCACGCCTTCTACTGCGGACTACCGCCCACGGACGCCGACATCCGCGCTGCGCTTGCAAGCGCAGATGACATTGGCTGGATGTCCTTGGGCGATGCATCCGATCCTGCGAAGCGGGACGCCATGGCCGACCTGATGGCTTTTGTTGTTGCTCAGGATGGCGTCATCGCAGTCTACCAAGGCTCTGCCGAAACCGGACCGCGCGCGCTCGGACATCGCTCCATCCTCGCCAATCCCTGCAATCCGAACACGCGCGAAGTGCTGAACGAACGGGTGAAGTACCGTGAGGCCATTCGGCCCTTAGCACCGATGATGACGCTGGAAGCCGCGGAGCGCTTCTTCGATCTCTCGGACGGCGCCGGTGACGACAATTACAACGCCTATAATTACATGGTGCTGACGGCACCGGCGAAGCCGGGCGCGCGGGAGCAGATACCGGCAGTCATCCATGCCGACGGCACCGGCCGGCTACAGATCGTGCGCGAGCACACCGATCCCCTCACCTACGCCTATCTCAAGGCGCTAGGCCGCAGAATTGGCGTCGAAGTTTCGGTAAATACCTCCTTCAACGTGGCAGGGCCGATCGCCCAGACCCCGCTCCAGGCGATCGAAACATTACGGCGGTCGAAAGGGATGGACGCGGTCTTTCTGTTTTCCGCGGAAGGCCCCATTTTTGCCGCGTGGCATAAACGTGTGGGGTTGAACGATGCCGGCCGCTTCAACACCTGGCTGACGGCGTGGCGCGCCGAGAACCTATAACGGGCAGCGGATAATCAAAGGCCTGAGCTGCCCCATCGCGCCATATGCAAACGACGGCGCCTTGGGGACGCCGCCGTTCGACAATAGGTTTATGAGGTTAGTGCGCCGTCAGCGCGGAAGGTTCATCGTCCGCCGGAGGTTCTGCCGGTTTCGTGCCGGTATCCTCCCACACGATCGGCTCGGGCTTGCGAACCAGGGCGTGGGTCAGCACCTCGTCCATGCGCGACACCGGAATGATGTCGAGACCGCTCTTAATGCTGGCGTTGACGTCGACAAGATCCTTGGCGTTCTCTTCCGGGATTAGCACCGTCTTGATGCCGCCGCGCTGCGCCGCCAGCAACTTTTCCTTCAAGCCGCCGATCGGCAATACGCGGCCGCGTAGCGTGATCTCGCCGGTCATGGCGACATCCTTACGGACCGGAATCCCGGCCATGACCGAAACGATAGCGGCGACCATGGCGACACCCGCCGACGGACCATCCTTGGGCGTCGCGCCTTCCGGCACGTGCACGTGGATGTCCCGTTTCTCGAACAGCGGCGGCTCGATGCCGAAATCGACGGCCCGCGAGCGCACATAGGACGCTGCCGCGGAGATCGACTCCTTCATCACCTCGCGCAAGTTGCCGGTCACCGTCATCTTGCCCTTGCCCGGCATCATCGCGGCTTCGACGGTGAGCAACTCGCCGCCGACCTCGGTCCATGCCAAGCCGGTCACGACGCCGATCTGATCGTTCTCCTCGATTTCGCCGTAGCGGAATTTCGGCACGCCGAGGTAATCACCCAGAGTGGCTTCCGTGACCTTCACAACCTTCTTCTTCGAGGTCATCAACTCCTTCACCGCCTTGCGGATCAGGGTTGAGAGCTCGCGTTCGAGGTTGCGGACGCCCGCTTCCCGCGTGTAGCGGCGGATGAGCAGGAGCAAGCCTCCATCGTCGATAGACCATTCCTTCGGATCGAGGCCGTGCTTGACAATGGCGTGCGGGATCAAGTGCTTGCGCGCGATCTCGACCTTTTCGTCCTCGGTATAGCCGGCGATGCGGATGATCTCCATGCGGTCCATCAACGGCGGCGGAATATTGAGAGTATTCGCCGTGGTGATGAACATCACGTTGGAAAGATCGTAGTCCACCTCAAGGTAATGGTCGTTGAAGGTGTGGTTTTGCTCGGGATCCAACACCTCAAGTAGCGCCGAAGACGGATCGCCGCGGAAATCCGCGCCCATCTTGTCCACCTCGTCGAGAAGGAACAGCGGGTTAGACTGCTTCGCCTTGCGCATCGACTGAATGACCTTGCCCGGCATCGAGCCGATGTAAGTCCGCCTATGGCCGCGGATCTCGGCCTCGTCGCGCACGCCGCCGAGCGACACGCGCACGAAGTCGCGGCCGGTCGCCTT
>JAXDOR010000221.1:0-30108 GCA_034668825.1 Alphaproteobacteria bacterium
ACACCGCGGCTTCGCCTGACGGCACCTGCGCCGGCGTCAGCCCGCGGTTCTTCCAGCCGTCGATCAGCAAAGCCAGCACCCGCGCCGGCCAGCGCTTCTCGTCGATATTCTCCGCTTCCAGAAGCTGCTTCAGCAGCCGGATCTGGTCGTCGACGTCGAGAATGGTGAAGTCCGGCTTCAGCCCCACCAGCTCGGCATGGCGGCGGAGGATTTTCACGCCGATGGAGTGGAAGGTGCCGAGCCAAGGCATGCCCTCGACTACCTGGCCGACCATCTGGCCGACGCGCAGCTTCATTTCCCGCGCCGCCTTGTTGGTGAAGGTGACGCTGAGGATTTCCGCCGGCCGCGCCCGGCCGGTGGCGAGGATATGCGCGATCCGGGTGGTCAGCACCCGGGTCTTGCCCGTGCCAGCCCCCGCCAGCACCAGCACCGGCCCGTCCAGCGTTTCCACCGCCTCGCGCTGTTCCGGATTGAGATCAAGGAGATAGCGCGGCGCCGCCGCGGCAGAAGCGCGCGCGGCTGTCCCACCGCCGGCGGCGGCCGGCGGGTCATAGGCATGGACGTGCTTGAGAGGATCAGCCAAGGCGCTAGTTTTCCACGAATCTCATGTCCACAAAATGGCACTTGGGGGCGGCTATTGCGAGGGCGCAGCGGCAATGCGCTCAGGGCTTCGCCGGCATGGCGATACGCCGCCCGGCGGCTTCCGGGCGCGGCAAACCGTCGTGGGCGGCTTTCATTTTTGCCAATCGCTCCGCCACCTCGTCCGGAAACGGAGCTGTCTTTTTCGTTTCGAGGTCCACGTGCAGCGATATCACTTCCGACGTGGCTGAAAGCCAATCGTCGGTGGCGTGGCACAGCTTCTGGAAGCAATGCAGCCGCTTGGTGTCGTAATCGAGCAGTTGCACCGACACCCGCACCGGGTCTTTCACATGCAATTCGCGCAGGTAGCGCGTATGGACCTCGGCGGTGAACACCGAGCGGCGCTGCTGTTTCACATAGGCCGCGCTCATGCCGAGCAGGATCAGCACTTCATCCAAGGCCCGGTCGAAGAACACATTGTAATAGGCCATGTTGAGGTGGCCGTTATAGTCGATCCATTGCGGCTCCACCGCCATCACCGAGGAGACGAAAGGCGCAAAGAACACCGGTTCGGTATCGGCGCGGTCGAGCATGGAATGGGTTTACCGCCAATTCCCGCATCGAGAAACAGATACCGCCACGCGCGGACATAGATTCGCCGCCAAACCCGGACAATTCAGCTACACGGTCGGGTGGCGACGGTGGGGTAATAGAGCAACCGCGCGTCCCACTGGGAAGCCATCATTCGGCAATGCATCTCGCGGAGATAGCGTGCAGACGACGCTGCTCGGTTTAGCCATCGCGGTCATCCTGGCGCTGGTCACGGCTCTCGTCGGGCCGTTCTTGATCGACTGGGGCCGCTTTCGCCCGGTGATCGAGGCCGAAGCCAGCCGCCTGCTCGGCGCGCCGGTCCGCGTCACCGGTCCCATCGAAGGCGCGCTGCTGCCGACCCCGTCACTGACGCTGCATGGCATCGAGATCGGCGCGCCCGACGACCGCCGCCTGCGCGCGCGCGTGCTCAGCGTCGAATTCAGCCTTGGCCCGCTGGTTCGCGGCGAGGTGCGCGCGGCGGAAATGCATCTCGTCGGGCCCGAGATCAATCTCGGCATTAACAGTGCCGGCCGCCTGACCATGCCGAAGCTCGTGGCGAGTTTCGATCCGGACGCGCTGTCCATCGACCATCTCAATATCGAGGATGGTCACGCCGTCCTCAGCGACAACAGGAGCGGCTCGCGCGTCGTCCTCGACAAGCTCCGGTTCGACGGCGATCTGCGCTCGCTGGCCGGACCGTTCAAAGGCGACGGTGCCTTTGTCATTGCCGGTGAGCCTTATGCCTACCGCGTCGCCGCCGGCCGCGCCGGCGACAATGGCGCCGTCAAGCTGCGGCTCAACGTCGATCCTTCCAACCGCCCGTTCGCCATCGATGCCGACGGCGCGCTTTCCTTCGACGGCGGCGAACCGCGTTTCGAGGGGTCGTTCAACATCGCGCGGCTCGCCGGCATTGCGTTGGCGAGCGGACAAACAGTCACCAACGATCCATGGCGTCTCGGCACGCGCATCAAAGCGGCGGCCACGAGTGCGCTGCTGGAACAGGTGGAGTTTCAGTACGGACCCGAGGAGCGGGCGGTCAAGCTGACCGGCACCGCGGAATTGAAGTTCGGCAACAAGCCGCGTTTCGACGGGGTGCTGTCCGCGCGCCAAGTCGATTTGGACCGCGCGCTGCCTTCGCCCGACGCCGCGCGGCGGCTGCCGCTCACCGCGATCAAGCTCCTGGGCGATGCCTTTTCCGGCGCGTTGGGGCCGTCGATCCCGGCTCGGATCGGCATCAGCGTCGATGCCCTGACGCTCGCCGGGGCGACGCTTCAAGCGGTGCGCGGCGATCTTGCGACCGAAGGCGAAGCCTGGAATCTGGACGGTTTCGAATTCCGCGCGCCCGGCCTCACCCAAGTCAATCTCAGCGGACGTCTCGATCTGGCGGCGAAGCGTCTCGGATTTGTCGGTCCCGTCAGCATCGATTCACGCGATCCAAGCGCGCTGGTGGCGTGGCTGGAAGGCGGCGCCGACACGTCGGCCGCGGCGATGAAGCCGCTGCGCGCCCGCGGCGAGCTTACGCTCGGCAGCGAGAAACTCGCGATCGATCGGCTCAAGGCCGAAATCGACCGCAAAAGCGTCGAAGGTCGGCTGGCTTACACGTGGTCCGTCGAAGGCCAGCCGCCGCGTCTGGAAGCCGAACTCAATGCCGCCGAGCTCGACCTCGATGCGCTGATGTCCTTTGCCGATGCGGCGCGCGGCGCGACAACTTTCGAGATGCCGCGCGAGGTGACGCTCGGCATCGACATTGACCGCGCCACCATTGCCGGCATCGAAGCACGCCAAGTCAGCGCGCGCCTGCGCCGCGACGGCAACGGCCTGCAGGTCGAGCGCTTTTCCGTCGCCGATCTCGGCGGCACCAGCTTCGATGCGCGCGGCCAGATCGAAACGGCTTCGCCGTCGCCGCGCGGGCAGATGAATCTCACTCTCGACGCCCGCAATCTCGACGGCGTGGTCGCGCTAGCGGCGAAATTCGCACCGGATGCAGCAGATACTCTTCGCCGCATGGCGCCGAGTCTCTCTCCGGCGAAGCTGAGCGCGACCCTCAGCCTGCAAGGCGCCGGCGCCAGTACGGCGGCAAAGCTCGCCATTGAAGGCCGGTCGGGAGCCATGCGTCTGAGCTTGCTTGGTGACGTGAGCCGCGATTCCGCCGAGGTGGCAAAAGGCGAGTTGGCGGCGCTCATGTCGGCTGATGTTCGCTTGCAGGGGAAACTCGACGCGGATGACGGCGGCGCGCTCTTCGCTCTCTTGAATCTCGATAAGATCCTCGCCGTCGACAAGCGGCCGGGCCAACTAACCCTCGCCGCCAATGGTCCGTTCGGCGGGGAGTTCCAGATAGACAGCCGCCTTGTTGCCGGCGGTTTCGATGCTTCCGCCGCCGGAACCATGCGGCTGACGGGCGAGGGGCCAAAAGGCAGTCTGCGCGTTGCGGTGGCCGCCGCCGACCTTCGGCCGCTTCGCCAGGGACCGGTGTCGCGGACTGCCGAGCCGCTGCCCGCGACGCTGACGGGCAATCTCGCAATCGCCGGCAGCTCTCTGACGCTGGATGATTTTTCCGGCGCCTTCGCCGGGACAGGATGGCGCGGACGGCTCGGCGTTGTGTTGGCGCAGCCGTTGCGCGTGGAAGGCAGGATCGAGGCCGATGCGCTCGACGCTTCGGCTGCAATCGCGGCTGCCATCGGCATGGCGAACTCCGGCAGGGGCCGCGCGGATGTATCCGCGTGGTCACAGGAGCCCTTCGCTCAAGGACTATTCGCAGACGCCGCGGGGCGCGTCGAATTCACGACAACGCAGGCGGCGTTCACCCCCGCGCTTGTGCTGCGCCAGGCGCGCGGCGTGGCGAAGTTCAGCCGGTCAGAAATTGCGTTTACCGATTTGGAGGGAAGTCTGGCGGATGGCGGACTGACCGGAGAGCTCGTGTTCAACAAGAGCGGCGCAGGGACATCGGTGCGCGCGCATTTCGGTTTGGCCGAGTCCGATGCAGGTGCGCTGCTAGGAGGGGAGACGCCTGCGATCAGAGGACGCCTTGCGGCGCAGATCGATCTCGAAGGCACCGGCCTGAGCCCAGCGGCTCTGGTCGGGTCGCTTTCGGGGAACGGTACGGTTTCACTGGAGGACGGGCAGTTCGCCAGTCTCGATCCTAAAATCTTTGACGTTGTCGCTCGCGCCATCGATGGAGGACTGACCCCCGACACCGCCAAAGTCAGTGAGATCGCCGATGCCGCGCTGAAGAGCGGCAGCCTCGTGGTGTCATCGGCGGAGGGTGTGATTACCATCAGTGCCGGTCAGGTGCGGCTCGCCAATACCATCGCGCAAGCCGAAGGCGCGGGACTGATCCTGGCGGCGAATGTCGATCTGACTGAAAAGAGCCTCAATGCGCGCCTGACCTTGTCGGGACATAGAGGAACAGCGGCTTCTCTCGAGGTCCCTGTCGTCTTCGTATCGCTTAAGGGACCGATGACTGAACCGAAGCGCACCGTCGATTTCAGCACGCTCGCCGCTTGGCTAACGCTGCGCTCGATTGAGCAGCAGTCGAAACGCCTGGAAGCACTCGAAAGCCAAAGCCGCGAATCCGGAGCTGGAGAGGCGGCATTGCCTGCCGTTCCCGGCGGCCAAGGTTCAGGCTCGCCGTCGGCCTCGATAGGTTCTGATGCTGTAAATGCGCGAGAGGGGCAGCGTCTGCGCGCTGAGCCGCAAAAGTCGAATGCTGCACCTGCGCTGCCGCCGCCGATCACCGTCCGCCCGGCGCCTGGCTCCGCTGCCGGGCATTCGGCGCCTCAACCGGCGCGCACACCGGCACAGCCTCGGGTTGGCGCAGCGGTAACGCGTAAGCCGGCGCCAAAGCCGATTGCACCGGCTCTCCCGTTGCGTCGTCCGCCGCTCGACCTATCCCCCAATGCCCAGAACTGACGCCCTTGCGTGCAGCGGCATCAATTCGCCGGAGCTCTCGATGCGTGGGCGATCGGGTTCGGCTTGCGTGCGATAGTGATCGAGGACAAACAGCCGGATGGCGGAAGACAGATTGCCATGGCTACGCTCGGTATCGATCACCGCAACGAGCTCGGACAAAGTTAGATTCCGGTCGTTGGCGATTTCCTTCAAACCCTTCCAGAACGCATCCTCGAGACTGACACTGGTCTTATGACCGGCGACGACGATGGAGCGCTTCACGACCGGCGATTTCATTAGGTCTCTCCCGTTTTATTCCGATGTTGATCGAGATCACGGTCGGCTTTGTCGGCAAGCGCCTCTGCAAACTCGCGCTCGGGCTTGGAACGGCCGTGGGAGAGGCGATTTTCAGCGGCGCGTTTTTCGACGTGCCGCCGCTGGGCTCTTTTGCGGGCCGTCCGCAGATTGACGACTTCAGCCATGACTGTCTTGACGGTAACCGGATGCATGATCCGGCGTTTCGTAAGGCTCTACCTCGCCGCCAAAATTACGCCGACACAGTGGCGGAGAGACGCTACTCATTGATTAGAACCATCTATCAAATGCTATTATGTCCCATAACAAGGCAATACACAGTTTGGTGACTCGGCGGATGTTGGTACCTCCGAGCACCTCAGCAGTATTTTTATGAAGGTTCTGCGATCTATATTTGTAAGTTGTGGTCAGTAAATCTAAGTAAATTTTCCAGGCTATAGCATTAATCGCTGACGTCAGACCGGAAACCTTACGGAACCTCCAGGATTCACTTAATGCTATACGGGAAATTTATGTCGCTTTGTTTAGGCCGGCTGTTTAATTCATGCTACCTAAAGCTGTGGATTAGAGCGTTGCTCCCATATTCCACAGCTGGCGATTTTAATCCCTTCAGCCCGGACGGATCATTTTCTCGGGACGTACGAGCCGATCGAATTCCTCGCCGGAGACGAAGCCAAGCCGAATTGCTTCCTCCCGCAGCGTGGTTCCGTTTTCATGGGCGGTCTTGGCGACCTTCGCCGCGTTGTCATAGCCGATCTTCGGAGCAAGCGCGGTAACTAGCATCAGCGAGCGTTGCATCAATTCACTGATGCGCGCGTCGTTGGCGCGGATGCCGGTGACGCAGTGATCGGTAAAGGAGCGCGCGGCATCCGCCACCAGCCTGATCGATTGCAGCATGGCGTGAGCGACTACCGGCTTGAAGACATTGAGTTCGAAATGACCTTGGCTGCCGGCAACGGTTATCGCCGTTTGGTTGCCGAAGACTTGGCAGCAAACCATCGTCATGGCTTCGCATTGGGTCGGGTTCACCTTGCCAGGCATGATCGATGACCCGGGTTCATTTTCCGGCAGGATGAGTTCGCCCAAACCCGAGCGCGGGCCGCTGGCGAGAAAGCGGATGTCATTGGCGATCTTGAACAGTCCGGTGGCGACGGAATTGAGAGCGCCGTGGGCAAAAACATAAGCGTCATGGGACGCCAGAGCTTCGAACTTGTTCGGCGCGGTGACGAACGGCAGCCGCGTGATCTTGGCAACCTTCTGCGCGAATAATTTCGCGAATTGAGGCTTGGCATTGAGGCCGGTGCCGACGGCGGTGCCGCCTTGCGCCAGTGGATAGAGTTGCTTGAGCGCAAGCCGCATCCGCACGATGCCGGACTTCACCTGCGCCGCATAACCGGAAAATTCCTGGCCCAACGTCAGCGGCGTCGCATCTTGGGTATGCGTGCGGCCGATCTTGATGATGGAGGCGAAAGCCTTCGTCTTGTCCTGCAGGGCGTCCTGCAAATGCGCGAGGGCGGGATCGAGCAAATAAGCGATCTCCTCGGCGGCAGCGATATGCATCGCCGTCGGGAAACAATCGTTCGACGACTGGCTCATGTTGACGTGATCGTTGGGATGCACCGGGTTTTTCGAACCGAGCGTGCCGCCGAGGATCTCGATGGCGCGGTTGGCAATCACTTCATTCAAATTCATGTTCGTCTGCGTGCCGGAACCGGTCTGCCAAACCACCAGCGGAAAATGATCGTCGAGCTTGCCGTCGATCACTTCCTGCGCCGCCTTGACGATGGCCCGCGCGCGCTTGGCATCCAGACTGCCGAGTTGAAGATTGGTTTCGGCCGCGGCGCGCTTGACGATTGCCAATGCCCGGATCAAAGGCCGCGGCATCCGCTCGGTGCCGATGCGGAAATTATTGCGCGAGCGTTCAGTTTGCGCGCCCCAGTAACGGTCCGCCGGCACTTCGATGGGACCGAAGCTGTCGGTTTCGATACGCGTCTGCGCCATCATGACCTCGGTGTTCATTGGAATACGCGCCCGCAACGGCGAGGTTCCAGCATGATGGCACAGCTGAAGGAGCGAGTTCTACTTCTTGCGGAACCGATCGAAACGCACCACTTCGCCGCCGCCACTCGGCTTATCGGGGTCCTTGTCTGTGCCGGCGGAATCCGTGGAAGGCGGATCGGCCGCGACCGCCGGCAAGGCCGTCATTTTCGGCGTCAACTCCCGCGACTTGCGCAGCGCTGGAGTCTTTGCCTTGAGGTCGCGCTTGGTATTCTCGATTGGGGCAGCAGAAACCTGCTCTTCCTCAGTCTGTTCGAACTGCAGGGCGAACTGGACCGACGGATCAAGGAATCGCTTGATGGCGTCGAACGGGATGCGCAGACGCTCCGGAACTCCGCCAAACGACATTCCAACTTCAAAAGCATCCTCGCTTACGGCGAGATCCCAGAACTGATGCTGCAAGACGATGGTGATTTCCTTCGGATATTGCGAACGCAGGCGCGGCGACATGCGAACGCCCGCCGCTCCGGTATCGTAGGTGATGAAGAAATGATGCTCGCCGGGAAGCCCCTTGCGGGCGATGTCGGTCAATACCGTGCGCATGACCCCGCGCAATGCAAGTTGGGTCAGAAGATCGTAGCGGATGTGATCGACGGCGGTGGGTGGCGTTTCGGTCATCGGCGTTTCATCGCGAGATTCGCAAGAAGGAGAATGCTAGCGGGCGGAAAAAGTCCCGTCACCTCATTAAAATAACATTCGTCGACGTGGAAAAGTGGAGGCTTCTGTTGCCAGGTGCCTCCGAACCCCGCCTAACGGAGCTTAACCCGCTAGGGCTTTAGACTTGGTTTTTCAAACCGCTTACGCGGCCTGAGCAACCGGAGCATAGTTGTCGTTTGCAACTACGATTTGGTCCGATAACGGCGGTACCATGCCGAGCAAAAGAGCGCCTTTTACACCCTCGTCGATCCTATTTCGCCCCCGCCGAAACTCGCTCGCAAGTGGGCTTGGGTGGAGGCGCCGGGTACTGCCCCCGGGTCCGAAAGGCTTATTACGACGTCCATTTATCGCCATAGCCGGCTTGCACCGGCACCCTCCAATATAAGCCCGGAAGGTTGATAAAAAAAGACCGGAAGTTCCCCTGTGGCTCCATGTGCCGAAATGGGGCTGAAATGGCATGTGCCCGGGAGCGACTCGCTGCCCGATGTTTCACGTGAAACATTGGCGAGCGAGTCGCTGTTTTGCGTTACGAGAAAAGCGGAGATAAGGCTCAAGGATGCCCCAGGCCGACAATAATCCCCAGCAACCGCAAGTCCCGAGCCTTAAAAACCTGTTCATCAGCTTCGTAACGATATCGCTGCTGGGATTTGGCGGTACCGTGGCCTGGGCGCGCAGAATGGCGGTCGATGAACGCCGCTGGATGACCGCGGGGGAGTTCAACGAGACCTTCGCGCTCTGCCAATTCCTGCCGGGGCCGAATGTCGCCAATTTCGCCGTGGTTTTCGGCGCCCGCGTGCGCGGCATACCGGGTGCATTCACGGCGGCTGCGGGGCTGATAGCGCCATCTCTCTGCCTGATGATTATTCTCGGCCTGCTTTACACGCGATTCCAGGAATTCGAAGCGCTGCAACGGGTCCTGGGCGGAGTCAGCACGGCGGCGGCGGGTCTGATCTTCGGTACTGCCGCACGAATGGCGCAACCGTTGTTCCGGTCAGGGCAGTGGCATGCCCCCCTCATCGTTCTAGTGGCGCTGGTTGCCGTGGGCATATTGCGCATTCCCATGTGGTGGGCGTTGGCAACGCTGATTCCGCTCGGCGTCGGCATCGCGTGGAGGTCGGCGCGATGAAGAGTGATGGCTTCACGCTGCTTACGATTCTTTTGCATTTCGGCTTGCTGTCGCTGGCCGCGGTCGGAGGCGGCAATTCCGCCATCCCGGAGATGCATCGCCAAGCGGTCGAGGTCTCCCATTGGATGACCGACCGGCAGTTCGCCGACCTGTTCGCCATTTCGCAGGCAGCTCCTGGGCCGAACTTCCTTATCAGCACCTTGATCGGCTACCACGTCGCCGGAATTCCCGGCGCGCTGGTTGCAACCTTTGGTATGTGCGGCCCGAGTTCGATCCTCGCTTATTTCGTCAGCGGAACATGGGAGCGCTTCAAGGACGCGCGCTGGCGGATCGCGGTTCAGAATGGATTGATCCCGGTTTCCGTGGGCCTGATCGGCGCCAGCGGCCTCGTTCTGGCGCAAGCGGCCGACCATAATTTTCTGGCCTATGCTATTACGGCGGTCACCGCCGTTGTCTCCTACGCGACGCGCATAAGTCCACTCTGGTTGTTCGTGGCCGCGGGGTTGCTCGGATTGGGCGGTTTTGTCTAGTACTAAAGCTCGCTTTCGTCCGCCGGGGACGGCGTGCTAGTTTCGCCCGGCTGCTACAAGAATATAAAGGGTGAGGAATGTCCGAAGGAGCTAAATCGACGCTAGAAGCGCCGAAATCCCGCGCGCCCATGTTCATCCGTAACTGGCAGGATTTTATTGGCGGCCTAGCACTTGTTGCGCTGGCGCTGTTTGCATTATGGGCTTCGGACGATCTGTCCAGCATGCGCGGCTTCGCCTTTGGCCCAGGGACGGCGCCGCGACTTTTCGCCGTGCTGCTTGGCATATCCGGTGTGGTCGTCGCCACGATTGGTATCTTCACCGACGGGCCCGGCATCGAGCGTTTTCAGATTCGCGGCCTTTTCTTTGTAATATCCGCCATTCTGTTTTTTGCCGCGGCGGTTAGACCTCTCGGACTTATCATTGCGAGCTTCATATCGATCCTGATCTGCGCCGCCGCTGCTGCCGACGTGCGTTGGCGCGAAAGCGTGATCTGGGCGATAATCCTGACGGCCTTCTGCTCTTTTCTTTTTTCCTACGCGCTCAGCCTTCCACTCCAACTTTGCCCGCGCACTTTCTCGCTTCCTTTGTGCCCCGGGTTTTGATCGCCAGGAAAATCCATGACTGATCTTATCGCCCATTTGATGCTTGGTTTCGGCGTCGCGCTTCAGTTCGTCGAATGGAAGTTGACGATCTTCGGCACGGTTATGTCGATTCCGATACCGATGAACCTGTTCCTATGTTTCGTCGGCGTCATGGTAGGAACGCTGATCGGCGTGTTGCCCGGCATCGGTCCGGTCGCCACCATCGCCATGCTGCTGCCGATCACCTTCGGCCTGCCGCCCATCGGCGCGCTGATCATGCTGGCGGGCATCTATTACGGCGCTCAATACGGAGGTTCGACGACCTCCATTCTCATCAACATCCCAGGCGAATCTTCTTCCGTCGTCACCACGCTCGACGGTTTCCAGATGGCACGGCAAGGCCGCGCCGGGCCGGCGCTTGCGATCGCGGCGATCGGCTCATTCTTTGCCGGTTGCGTGTCCACAGTGCTGGTTGCCGCGCTCGGAGTGCCGCTGACCAGTATCGCGCTGAAGTTCGGGCCCGCCGAATATTTTTCGCTGATGGTGCTCGGCCTTGTCTTCGCTGTGGTGCTGGCGAAGGGCTCGGTGCCGAAGGCCATCGCCATGACCTTGGTTGGTCTGTTGCTGTCCATGATTGGTTCGGATCTTGAGACCGGCGCGGCGCGCATGAGCTTCGGCATACCGGAGCTTTCCGACGGTATCGGTTTCGTCAACGTGGCCATGGGCGTGTTCGGCTTCTCCGAAATTCTTCGTAATCTCGAGAGCGTCGAACATCGCGATATTGTCCAAGCCAAGGTGACGGGTCTGATGCCGACGCGGTCAGACCTCATTACTGCCGCGCCGGCGATCGCGCGTGGAACGGTTCTCGGCTCCATCCTTGGTATCTTGCCCGGAGGCGGAGCGATCATCGCGGCCTTCGCCGCTTATACGTTCGAGAAACGCATCGCCAAGAATCCATCGCGTTTCGGCAAGGGCGCGATCGAGGGCGTCGCTGCTCCCGAAAGCGCCAATAACGCCGCGGCGCAGACCTCATTCATCCCGCTGCTGACACTTGGCATCCCGCCGAACGCGGTGATGGCATTGATGGTCGGCGCAATGACCATTCACGGCATCGTGCCGGGTCCGCAGATCATGACCAAACAGCCGGACCTGTTCTGGGGTTTGATCTGTTCGATGTGGGTCGGCAACCTGATGCTGGTCATCATCAATTTGCCACTGGTGGGTCTATGGGTAAGGCTGTTGCGCGTGCCTTACCGGCATCTATTCCCCGCCATCCTCATCTTCTGCTGCATCGGCGTTTATTCGATCAACAATTCGCCGGTGGACGTGGTGATTACGGCGGTGTTCGCGCTGGTGGGCTATTGGCTGGTCAAGCACGATTTTGAGCCGGCGCCGTTGTTGCTGGGTCTGGTGCTCGGCCCGCTGATGGAAGAGAACCTGCGCCGCGCCATGCTGATCGCCCGCGGAGACACGACGGTATTTTTCACGCGGCCGATTTCGGCCGTGCTGCTCTTCGTCGCGGCCATCCTCATTGTTCTGGCGGTATTGCCGATGATCCGTCAGCGGCGCGAGGAAGTCTTCGTCGAATAAAACCACCTTCGATGGTGTTGCCACCTGCGGCGCTAGGTCTCTTTTCATGCGCCGTTGAATGAGCTTAAGCTTACGATAATGCGCTCGCTAATGCGCAAGGGAGGCGACCCATGTCCATGTTCAAAACCATCGGCGGCGTAAGCGCTGCTCTTCTCGCCCTGACGCTCCATGTCCATCCTGCCGCGGCGCAAGCAGATTATCCATCGCGCTCGATCACATTGATCGTCCCGTTTGCAGCAGGCGGACCGACAGACGTGATCGCTCGTATCGTCAGCGAGCATATGGGGCGGACGCTCGGCCAGCAGTTCGTGATTGAGAACGTGCTCGGCGCCGGCGGCACGACCGCGTCGGTCCGCGCGGCTAAGTCGGAGCCGGACGGCTACACTATCGAAATGGGTCACATGGGAACCCACGCGGCCTCGGTCGCGCTTTATCCAAACCTCGGTTACAATCCTTCCACTGACTTCGAGCCGATCGGCATGGCCGCGGGCACGCCGGTTCTCATTCTCGCCCGTAAAGACTTCCCGCCTAAGGATTTGAAAGAATTCGTCGCGTATGTGAAGGCGAATGTCACGACGCTGAACATGGCGCATGCCGGTGTCGGCTCGGTGTCATTCACGACCTGCCTGCTGCTGAATTCGATCCTTCAGGTCAAGCCCACCACGATTCCCTATAACGGCACCGGGCCGGCGATGAACGCGCTGATCGGAAGTCAGGTCGACTATATGTGCGACCAGATTCCCAATGTTGTGCCGCAAATTCAGGCCGGCACCATCAAGGGCTACGGCATCGGAACGCCGGAGCGTAATCCGGCGCTTCCGGACATGCCAACCACCAAAGAGGCGGGCTTGCCGGCCTTTCAAGCAGTGGCATGGAACGCGCTGTTCGCGCCCAAAGGGACGCCAAAGCCGATAGTGGATAAGCTGAATGCCGCTCTGAGCAAGGCGCTGGACGACGCCGGCGTGCGCAAACGGCTGCTCGATCTCGGCAGCGAAATCCCGCAGGGCGAAGCCCGCTCCTCGCAGGCCCTAGCTAGTCTGGTGAAGAGCGAGATCGCCAAATGGACCCCGATCATCCAGGCGGCGGGGCCGGTTAACTGACCTCATCGCGCTGACGTGATCGGCCGCTTATTCTTTTTGGACGCGGCCGCTCCCTGCCATTAGTCTTGGCCTCGGCGACTCAAACGAGAGGCCGGAGCCGGCACGATGCGTCAATATCATGACCTGATGCAGCGGATTCTCGCAAACGGCGTCGAGAAGCGCGACCGCACCGGTACTGGGACGCGATCGATCTTCGGCTATCAAATGCGGTTCGACCTCGCCGAGGGCTTTCCGCTCGTCACCACCAAAAAGCTGCACGTCAAATCCATCATTTACGAGCTGCTCTGGTTTCTGCGCGGCGACACCAACATCAAATATCTTAACGACCACGGCGTCAGGATCTGGGACGAGTGGGCCGACGAAAAAGGTGAACTAGGGCCGGTTTACGGACAGCAGTGGCGCTCCTGGCCGACGCGTGACGGCGGGACGATCGATCAGATCGCTAACGTTGTCGCGGCGATCCGCCGCAATCCGGATTCGCGCCGTCTCATCGTCAGCGCCTGGAATCCGGCCGAGGTGGACAAGATGGCGCTGCCGCCATGCCACTGCCTGTTCCAATTCTATGTCGCGGAGGGCCGGCTCTCCTGCCAGCTTTACCAGCGCTCCGCCGATGTCTTTCTCGGCGTTCCGTTCAACATCGCTTCCTACGCGCTGCTGACGTTGATGGTGGCGCAGGTGACGGACTTAAAGGTCGGCGAATTCGTCCATACGTTTGGAGACGCGCATCTTTATCTCAATCATCTGGAGCAGGCACAGTTGCAGCTCTCGCGGACACCGAAAAAATTGCCGGCGATGAAACTCAATCCCGCGGTCAAGGATTTGTTTGCTTTCGATTACGAGGATTTCACTCTGGAAGGCTATGAGCCAGACCCGCATATCAAAGCCCTGGTGGCGGTGTGAGCACGAGCGAGCCTGGACGGGTCGATTTAATCCTTGTCGCCGCGGTGGCTGAAAACGGCGTGATCGGGCGCGACAATGCACTGCCCTGGCGCCTGAAGTCCGACATGCAGCACTTCCGCGCCGTTACCGGCGGCAAGCCGGTGGTGATGGGGCGGAAGACCTTTGCTTCGATCGGCAAGCCGCTCAAGGATCGCACCAACATCGTTGTCAGCCGCGATCCGGATTACACCGCGCCGGGCATTTTGGTTGCGGGGAGTCTCGGAACGGCGCTCGCCGCCGCGCGCGGCGACGCACTCAGGCGGTCGGCTGACGCCATCGCCGTCATCGGCGGTTCGGGAATTTTCTCGGAGACGATCGGCATCGCCGACCGGCTGGAAATCACCATCGTCCATGCGGCGCCGGATGGAGATACTTTTTTCCCCGCTATCGATGCGAAAATCTGGCGCGAAACCGCCCGTGTGCGTCATCCCGCCGCGCCACAAGACGACGCCGATTTCAGCTTCATTACATATGTACGGCTTGCTGCGGGTGGCAGCGCGGCATGAACACGCGTTGTAAGCGCCGGACACCTCCCCTATAACCCTGAGCGAATGCAGTCGGGCGTGGTCCCGGCGGCGAGGAGACATTTCATGCCTTGGAGTAATCAGGGCGGCGGGCCCTGGGGTTCCGGCTCGAAGGGACCTTGGGGATCGGGGCCGCAATCGTCGGGCCCGACCCCGCCGGATCTCGAAGATTGGCTGCGCCGGGGCCAGGACAAGCTGCGAACCGTGCTGCCGGGCGGCAACCTTGGCGGAAAAGGTTTTTCCATCATTGCGGCCATCGCGCTGATCGTCTGGGGCCTGTCGGGTTTCTTTTTCGTGCAGCCGGATGAGCTGGGAGTGGTGCTGCGCTTCGGCCGCTATGTGCGCCTGGTGCAGCCGGGACCGAATTATCACCTGCCTTATCCGATCGAGATCGCGCTGACGCCGAAAGCCTTGCGGGTGAACAAGATTGACATCGGCATGCGCGTGGTCGACGACGCTCGCCGCGGCTCGACGGTGCGCGACGTTCCCGAAGAAAGCCTGATGCTGACCGGCGACGAGAATATCGTCGACGTGGATTTCGCCGTGCAGTGGAAGGTGAAGCCAGACGGTGTCGGCGATTATCTCTTCAACATCCAAAATCCGGAAGGCACCGTGAAGGCAGTGGCGGAAAGCGCCATGCGCGAGGTCGTCGGCCGCTCGGACAGCCGGGATATCACCACCGTGGCGCGGCAGAGCATCGAGACGGCGGTGCATGATCTGATGCAAAAGGTGTTGGATAATTACAGCGCCGGCATCCAGGTGATCCAGGTGCAGTTGCAGAAGGTGGATCCGCCCTCGCAGGTCATCGACTCGCTGCGTGATGTGCAGGCCGCCCGCATCGACCAGGAGCGCGCGCAGAACGAGGCGCAAACCTACGCCAACCGGGTGATCCCGGAGGCGCGAGGCAAGGCCGCGCAAATCATTCAGGCCGCCGAAGCCTACCGCGAGCAAACCGTCGCCGAGGCGACGGGACAGAGTTCCCGCTTCTCGCAGATTTACGAACAATACAAGAAGGCGCCGCAGATCACCCGCGAGCGCATGTTCCTTGAGACAATGGAACGGCTGTTCGGCGGCACCGATAAGATCATCATCGATTCCGGCACCGGCGGCGCGGGAGTGGTTCCTTATCTGCCGCTTACCGAATTGAACCGGCGTCCGCAGGCGGGAGGCAACCCATGAGATTGAACATGGCCGCTGGCCTTGTCGTCCTCCTAGTCGCCGTCGTTATCGGCTATGGCTCCTTGTTCATGGTCTATCAGACCCAGCAGGCGCTGGTGTTGCGGCTCGGCGAGCCACTGGCGCCGATCACGGTTCCTGGGTTGCACCTGAAGATACCGATCATCGATACGGTGATCACCATCGACAAGCGTATCCTGGACTTAGAAGCGCCGGCCCAGGAATTGATTGCTTCCGACCAGAAGCGCCTCGTCGTCGACGCCTTCGCCCGCTACAAAATCATCGATGCGCTGAAGTTTTATCAGACGCTCGGCTCGATCCAGGCCGCCAATTCGCAGCTCGCCATCCTGATGAGTTCGGGACTGCGGCGGGTGCTGGGTGAATCGACGTTTATTCGCGTCGTCCGCGATGAGCGCGAGCAGCTGATGGGGCGCATCCGCCAGCAGGTCGATCGCGAAGCCAACAACTACGGCATCTCCGTCGTCGACGTCCGCATCCGCCGTGCCGACCTGCCGGAGCAGAATAGTCAGGCGGTCTATCAGCGGATGCAGACCGAACGGCAGCGGGAAGCCGCGGAATTCCGCGCGCAGGGCAGTCAGAGGTCGCAGGAGATTCGCTCGCGCGCCGATCGCGACGTTACCGTGCTCCTCGCCGATGCGACGTCGAAGGCGGAGCAGACGCGGGGTGAAGGCGACGGCGAGCGCAACCGGATTTTCTCCGAGGCCTTCGGCCGCGATCCGGATTTCTTTTCCTTCTACCGCTCGATGCAGGCCTATGAAGCCGCCTTCCACCGCGCCGATACGCGGATGCTGTTGAAACCGGACTCCGAGTTCTTCCGCTACTTTACCGATCCGACAGGAAAACCCCGCGCCAATACCGCCGCGCCGCAGTCTGCACCATCGCCAGCGGCGAGGTAACGAGGACCCTCCTCGCAGAGAAGCCGGTTCGCTAATGCCCGATTTCCTCGTCGCTCTGGGTCTCGTGTTCGTGATCGAGGGATTGTTGTTCGCCGCCTTTCCCGGCACCGCAAAGCGGGCGATGGCGACGATCCTGGACGCGCCGGATGGACCTTTGCGACTCGTCGGCGTCGCGTCGGCGGTAGTGGGTGTCCTGCTGGTCTGGCTAATCCGCGGCTGAGCGGGAACTAAAGTCGTATGTTCCGCCTACCTAGCCGTCGTGATGCGGTAGGACTGGGCCGCTCTTGCGTCCGTGCGCCGGCGGGAGCAGTGTTGCATCAACCCCGTCTAGGAGAATTGGCTTCATGGTTGCGACCTCCAGCCGCCTCATTCGGCCTCTCCGCAATTTCGCGATTGCCGCGACCGCCGCCCTCGCATTGGCATTGCCCGGCTCGGTGACGCCCGCAGCCGCGCGAGGCCCCGATGGAATTGCCGACGTAGCTGAGTCCGTCATCGACGCGGTGGTCAACATTTCCACGTCGCAAACCGTTGAAGCCAAGGCCGGGCCGATTCCGCAACTGCCGCCCGGCTCGCCGTTCGAGGATTTTTTCGACGAATTCTTTAAGAATCGCCGTGGGCCCGGGGATCAGAATGGTGACCGCACGCCACGCCGCGTCAATTCGCTTGGCTCCGGCTTCATCATCGATGCCTCGGGTATTGTCGTCACCAACAATCACGTGATTGCCGACGCCGACGAGGTCAGCGTCATCCTCAATGACGGCACCAAGCTCAAAGCCGAAATCGTCGGCCGCGATTCGAAAGTCGATTTGGCTGTGCTCAAGGTCAAAACCGACAAGCCGCTGAAGGCGGTGTCGTTCGGCGATTCCGAGAAATTGCGCCTCGGCGAATGGGTCATCGCCATCGGCAATCCGTTCAGCCTTGGCGGCACGGTCACCGCGGGCATCGTCTCCGCGCGCAACCGCGACATCAAATCCGGCCCTTACGACAACTACATCCAGACCGACGCCTCCATTAACCGCGGCAACTCGGGCGGTCCGTTGTTCAATCTCGAGGGACAGGTGATCGGCGTCAACACGGCGATCATCTCGCCATCGGGCGGGTCCATCGGCATCGGCTTCGCGGTACCGTCGAAGATCGTGGTGGGCGTCATCGATCAGCTTCGCCAATTCGGCGAGACGCGCCGGGGCTGGCTTGGCGTGCGCATCCAGCCGGTTTCCGAAGACATCGCCGAAAGCCTCAGCATCAAGCCGGCGCGCGGCGCTCTGGTCGCGGGCCTCGACGACCGCGGTCCGGCCAAGCCCGCCGGTATCGAGCCGGGCGACGTCATTATCAAATTCGACGGCAAGGATATCAAGGAAGTCCGCGATCTGACCCGCCAAGTCGCGGAAGCGCCCGTCGGCAAGGACGTCGAAGTCGTCATTATCCGCAAAGGCAAGGAAGAGAAAAAAACGGTAAAGTTGGAGCGGCTCGAGGACAGCGAAAAGCAAGTCGCGGCGAAGGCGGAAACGGTCGTTACTCCGAAACCGGTAGTCAAGCGTTCGCTGGGTCTCGATCTCGCCAGCATCAATGACGATCTGCGCAAGCGCTACAAGATCAAGGACAGCATCAAAGGCGTGGTGATCACCGCGGTCGATCCCAATTCACCGGCTGCGGAAAAGCAGCTTGCTGCCGGCAACGTCATCGTTGAATTGCAGCAGCAGCCGGTCTCCACCGCCGAGGAACTGCAGCAGCGCATCGAGCAGTTGAAGAAGGAAGGCCGGAAGACCGTTGCCCTCCTGGTGGCAAATGCCGACGGCGACACTCAATTTGTGGCGCTGAGCTTGCAGTAAACTTCACCTCTCCCCGCAAGCGGGGAGAGGGAGATAGCATCAATCCAACACGTGATTGACCATGCCGTCCGCGAGCTTCGGCTCGAACCAGGTGGATTTCGGCGGCATGATTTCGCCAGCGTCGGCCACTGCGATCAAGTCGTCCATCTGCGTGGGATAAAGCGCGAAGGCCAGCGCCATCTCGCCGGAAGCAACCCGGCGCTCCAACTCCGCCAAGCCGCGCGCGCCGCCGACGAAATCAATGCGCTTGTCCTTGCGCTGATCGGCGATGCCCAGCAGCGGCTCAATCACATATTTCGTCAGCAAGGTGATCGGCAGCCGTCCAACCGGATCGCTTTGAGGAATGAGCTCGGGTTTGATTGTAAGCCGATACCATTTTCCGGTGAGATACATGCCGAACTCGCCGGATGCGCCGGGACGCACTGGTTCATCCGACGCCGCAACGGAAAAGTTTTTCCGCAGTTCCGCGAGCAGTTGATCCGGGCTGCGGCCATTCAGATCTCGGATGAGCCTGTTGTAATCGAGGATGGTCATCTGATGATGCGGGAACAGCACCGCGAGGAAGGATTGATGCGAGCCCTTGTTGCCACGCGCTTTGGCGACGCGGGAGGCGGCGGCGGAGCGGTGGTGCCCGTCCGCAATATAAATGGCGGGTAGCGCGTCAACCGCGCGCGTTAGCACTGCAATTGTTGCGTCGTCTGCAATCACCCACGTCTGGTGGCGAACGCCGTCATCGGTGGTGACGTCCACGTCGCTGGCGCGTTCGGTCGCGTGCGCCAGCACCGCGTCGATTTCCGGCGCGGCCGGATAGGCGATCATCACCGGCCCGGTCTGAGCGTTGACGGCGTCGATCTGGCGGACGCGATCGTCTTCCTTCACCGGCGTCGTCAGCTCATGTTTACGGATGCGATTGCTGTCGTAGTCGGCGATGGAGGCGGCGACGGCAAGCCCAGTCTGCGTGCGGCCGCGCCACGTCAGGCGGTAAACATAATAGCAAGGTTTGGCATCGCGGATCAGAACGCCCGAGGCGATCATCCGCGCAAGATTCTCCGCTGCCTTGGCATAAACGGCGCGGTCGTAAGGATCGACGCCGGGATCGAGATCGATCTCGGGCTTGGAGATGTGCAGGAAACTCCACGGCTTGCCCTTGGCGCGCTCGCGCGCTTCGGCGCTGGAGAGCACATCGTAAGGCGGGGCGAGCACCTCGGCGGCGCGTTCGGCCGCGGGACGCAAAGCGCGAAAGGGAGAAATAAGGGGCAAGACTAGCCTCCGCAGGAGAAAAGGAGGCGGTGGTTTAGTCCGTGTCCGCCGCGGGTTCAATGCCCAGCAGCACGTTGCGGCTATAAGAATTTCAGTTCCACGACATCGCCGGCACGCAGCGCGTTGACAGCGGCGACCACTTGCGCCTCGTGATCGCGAATCTTCGGCCAGCTCGTCGTGGGCAGCACTAGAATGGCTAAGCGGCGTCCACTGAGGTTCTGTTGGTGGCGCAGGTTCCGGTCGGTCGTAATCAGCGCATCGAAACGGGTCTCGGCAGCAGCAAGCAGGGCGCCGTTGTTGAGCTCGGTCCAGGTCATTTCGTAGGCCGTCGAAACCGTATGACCGGTCAATGCGTGACGCAGCGGTGCCGGAGTTCCGTGGTCAAAGAGGATTTTCATAGATAGGCGACGGCTGGCCCGGCGCGCTCACGCCACAGCCAAGCTTCGTTCGGCGTGCCGCAGCACAAGCTCCACTTGTTCGCGCGTTACGCCGGGAAACCATTCCAGAAAATCACCGACCCGCGCGCCGTCTTCGAGGTTTTCGAACAATGCCCTGACCGGCACGCGCGTAGCTTTGAACAGCCATTCGCCGCCGCCTTTTTCCGGCATGCGTTCCACCGCCGAACACTGGCTCCAATCAAGCATGACGCGATCCTATGTGCGGGACTAGTTGTTTCATGACAGCAATTTACTCCCGGCTTGCGCCGTGGTCTAGCTCACAAGATGCGCAAACCTCAAGCCATGCTGATCGCAGGACCGACCGCCAGCGGCAAGTCGGCGCTGGCGTTGGCGTTGGCGGAAAAGTTTGGCGGGATCGTCATCAACGCCGACTCCATGCAGGTCTACCGCGACTTGCGGATCATCACCGCGCGTCCGACCGTGGAAGAAGAGGCGAGGGCGCCGCACCGGCTTTACGGTCATGTGGACGCGGCGGAAAATTATTCGGTCGGGCGCTGGTGCGTCGATGTGCAGGCGGCGCTGATTGAGGCGCGAGAGATCGGTAAATTGCCGATCATCGTCGGCGGCACCGGGCTTTATTTCAAGGCGCTGACGCTGGGCCTCGCCGCCGTTCCCGCGATCCCTGCCGATGTTCGCAACGGCGTGCGCGAACGGCTCGAGAAAAATGGCATCGCTCCGCTTTATGCCGAGCTGGGGCGGCGCGATCCATCGGGCGCGGCGCGGCTTAAGCCCAACGACCGCACACGCATCGCTCGCGCGCTTGAAGTCCTCGAAGCGACGGGCCGTTCGCTCGCCGAGTGGCATCGCGAGGGGATGCAGCCGATCCTTAATGCGGATCGCGCCGTGAAAATCTTTCTGGTTCCCGAGCGTGAAGAACTGCACCGGCGCATCGATGCCCGCTTCGACGCCATGCTTGCCAACGGCGCGCTGGAAGAAGTCGAAAAGCTCGCAGCGCGCGAGCTCGATCCGTTGCTGCCCGCCATGAAGGCGCATGGCGTGCCCTGGCTGTGCCGCCACCGTCGCGGCGAACTCTCGCTGGCCAAGGCGGCGGCGGAGGCGAAGAAGGACACCAAGCGCTACACCAAGCGCCAGCTCACCTGGTTCCGGCATCAGATGCCGGGATGGACATGGGTGGCGCCAGAGGAGGCGGCCGGGCAGCTTCTTTCCGCCTCATGGTGAGGAGCATCGCGAAGCGATGCGTCTCGAACCATGGGCTGCACACTCTCGCCATCCTTCGAGATGCCTGCTGCGCGGGCTCCTCAGGATGAGGCCGAAAGGGATGGGCTCGGCGGTTCTTTCCCCTTGACCATTTCCGTTGCGGTGCATATAACCACGCAAGTAAATGACGTTCGGAGAAGTTCGTGCGCAATTTTATTACCGTACTTGTAGTCGAGACGCTGCCGCGGAGGTCCTAGAGACTCTTCCGCTTGGCGGCGTCTGAACATGGCCCTTGCGGGCCTTTTTTATTGCCGAAACAACGATGTAGGTGGTGGGAAGGTAGAGCCGATGACGAAAGAAATGACAGGCGCCGAGATGGTGATGGAGGCGCTGGCCGATCAAGGCGTGCAGCATCTCTTCGGCTATCCGGGCGGGGCGGTGCTGCCGATCTATGACGAGATATTCAAGCAGCAGAAGATCAAGCACATCCTGGTCCGCCACGAGCAGGGCGCGGTGCATGCCGCCGAGGGCTATGCGCGCTCCACCGGCAAAGTCGGCTGCGTGCTGGTGACCTCCGGCCCCGGCGCGACCAACGCCGTGACCGGCCTTGCCGACGCGCTGATGGATTCGATCCCGATCGTCTGCATCACCGGCCAGGTGCCGACGCACCTGATCGGCAACGACGCCTTCCAGGAATGCGACACCGTCGGCATCACGCGGCCCTGCACCAAGCACAATTATCTGGTGAAGAATGTCGACGACCTGCCGCGCATTCTGCACGAGGCCTTTTACATCGCCGCCAACGGGCGGCCGGGGCCGGTTGTCGTGGACATTCCGAAGGACATCCAGTTCGCCAAGGGCATGTATGAGCCACCGAAGAATGCCGAGCACAAAACCTACCGGCCGAAGCTGAAGGGCGATCCCGACAAGATCAAGCAAGCGGTCGAAATGATCGCCAAGGCGAAGCGGCCGCTGTTCTACACCGGCGGCGGCGTCATCAATTCCGGCAACGTGGCCAGCACTTTGCTGCGCGAATTTGTGCGGCTGAGCGGCTATCCCATCACTTCCACGCTGATGGGGCTTGGCGCCTATCCGGCGTCCGACCCGCAATGGCTTGGGATGCTGGGCATGCACGGCACCTATGAAGCTAATTGGGCGATGCATGATTGCGACGTTATGATCTGCATCGGCGCGCGCTTCGACGACCGCATCACAGGGCGGCTCGACGCCTTTTCGCCGGGCTCCAAGAAAATCCATGTCGATATCGACGCTTCGTCCATCAACAAGAACGTCAAGGTCGATATCGGCATCGTCGGCGATTGCGCCAATGTGCTCGCGGACATGCTGACGGTGTGGCGCTCGATGGGCGCGCAGCCGGACAAGGCGGCGCTCGGCGGGTGGTGGAAGCAGATCGACAAGTGGCGCGCGCGCAAAAGCCTCGCCTACAAGAACTCGAGCGAGATCATCAAACCGCAATATGCCATCCAGCGGCTCTATGAGCTGACCAAGGATCGCGACGTCTACATCACCACGGAGGTCGGTCAGCATCAGATGTGGGCGGCGCAGTTCTTCAAGTTCGAGGAGCCGAAGCGCTGGATGACTTCCGGCGGGCTCGGCACCATGGGCTATGGCCTGCCGTCCGCCGTCGGCGTGCAGATGGCGCATCCGGATTCGCTGGTCATCGATATCGCCGGCGAAGCGTCGGTGCAGATGACCATGCAGGAAATGTCGACGGCGGCGCAGTATCACCTGCCGATCAAGATTTTCATTCTCAACAACCAGTATATGGGGATGGTGCGGCAGTGGCAGGAACTGCTGCATGGCGGCCGCTATTCGGAAAGCTACAGCGATGCGCTGCCGGATTTCGTCAAGCTCGCGGAAGCTTATCGTGGCGTCGGCATCCGCTGCACCAAGCCGGGCGACCTCGACGCGGCAATCCAGGAAATGATCGACGTGGACAAGCCAGTGATCTTCGACTGCGTCGTCGATCAGAACGAGAATTGCTTCCCGATGATCCCCTCCGGACGGCCGCACAACGAGATGATCCTCGGCGACGCCGCGGAGAGCCTCGATGAGGCGGTGACCGAAGAAGGGAAGATGATGGTGTGATGACTGTGGCCACGACAAACCCATCCACCTCGCATTACCCCGCCGCGCCGGCGAGCCAAAGCGTCGAGACGCATACGCTGTCGGTGCTGGTCGACAACGAGCCGGGCGTGCTGGCGCGTGTCATCGGCCTATTCTCCGGGCGCGGCTATAACATCGACTCGCTCACGGTGTCGGAGACCGAGCACCAGAAACACGTCTCCCGCATTACTATTGTCACCCGCGGCACGCCGATGGTGATCGAGCAGATCAAGAATCAGCTCGCGCGGCTGATCCCGATCCATCGGGTGATCGACGTTACGCTCACCGGCCCCGCGATCGAACACGAGCTGGCGATGATCAAGGTGCGGGGCACGGGCGACACGCGCGCCGAGGCGCTGCGGGCGGCGAATGATTTCGACGCGCGTGTGATCGATGACACCACCGAGAGCTTCGTCTTCGAGGTGACCGGCTCGACCGACAAGATCGAAAAATGCATCGCGCAGTTGTTGCCGCTCGGGCTTATTGAAGTGTCCCGCAGCGGCATCGTGGCTATTACCCGCGGGCCGAACGAGATGTAGATAATGCTCGTCATGGCCGGGCTTGTCCCGGCCATCCACGTCTGGCATGTGACACGGCAAAGGCGTGGATGCCCGGCACAAGGCCGGGCATGACGGAGAAGGGCTTTAAGCCAGTAGGGGACGAACCATGCGTGTTTATTACGACCGTGACGCCGACCTGAACCTGATCAAGGGCAAGAAAGTCGCCGTCATCGGCTACGGCAGCCAGGGCCATGCCCATGCATTGAACTTGCGCGATTCCGGCATCAAGGATGTCGCCGTCGCCTTGCGCAAGGGCTCGCAGGGCGTGAAGAAGGCCGAGGGCGAAAAGCTCCAGGTCATGGAGGTCGCGGAAGCCGCCAAGTGGGCCGACGTAATGATGATGCTCACGCCCGATGAGCTACAGCTCGACATCTATCGCGAACATATGCATGGCCAGATGAAGAAAGGCGCGGCACTGATGTTCGCGCACGGGCTGAACATCCATTTCAACCTGATTGAGCCGCGCGCCGATCTCGACGTGATGATGATCGCGCCCAAGGGGCCTGGGCATACGGTGCGCTCGGAGTATCAACGCGGTGCCGGCGTGCCGTGCCTGATGGCCGTGCACAAGGACGTTTCCGGCAACGCCCACGATCTTGCCTTGTCCTATGGCTCCGCCATCGGCGGCGGCCGCGCCGGCATCATCGAGACCACCTTCCGCGAGGAATGCGAAACCGACTTGTTCGGCGAGCAATCAGTGCTCTGCGGCGGCTTGGTCGAGTTGATGAAGGCCGGCTACGAGACGCTGATCGAGGCCGGCTACGCGCCGGAGATGGCCTATTTCGAATGCGTCCACGAAGTGAAGCTGATCGTCGACCTGATCTATGAAGGCGGCATCGCCAATATGAATTATTCGGTATCTAACACCGCGGAATATGGCGAATACGTCTCCGGCCCGCGCGTGGTCACCGCCGAGACCAAGGCGGAGATGAAGCGCATCCTCGACGACATCCAGTCCGGCAAGTTCACACGCGATTGGATGCTGGAGAACAAGGTCAATCAAACTTCGTTCAAAGCCATGCGCGCGAAGATGGCGGCGCATCCGATCGAGCAAGTCGGCGAAAAGCTGCGCGGCATGATGCCGTGGATCAAACAAAGAGCGCTGGTCGACAAGAGCCGGAACTAAGATTTCGGTAGACGCGCAATGATCCCGTAAGGCCGAAGAGGGGCGGATGGGGGAGGGGCCAACCGCCAGCAGGATCGAGCCGCGCACGCCGCCGGCGCTCCCCGCTATTGCGATCACAGACCTGAGCGTCGCCTTCCGGCTCGCGGATGGGGCCAGCTATCGGGCGGTGGATCGCGCCTCGCTTCATGTCGCCGATGGCGAATTTGTCGCGATCGTCGGGCCGACCGGCTGCGGCAAGTCGACGCTTCTTAATGTCGCCGCCGGCTTGCTTGCTCCGTCGTCAGGCCGTGTCGATATTTTCGGCGCGCCGCTCGCCACGCTCAATCGGCAGGCGGGCTATCTGTTTCAAGCCGACGCGCTGTTTCCGTGGAAGACCGCGCTGGAGAATGTGGCGATCGCTTTGGAGATCGCCGGGACGCCACGCGACGAGGCGCGCGAGCGCGCGCAAGCCTGGCTCACCCGCATAGGATTATCCAGCTTCGGCACGCGCTATCCGCATATGTTGTCGGGCGGCCAGCGCAAGCGCGTCGGTCTTGCCCAAGTGTTGATCCGCGATCCCAAAATCCTGCTGATGGACGAGCCGTTCGGCCCGCTGGATGCGCAGACCCGGCAGATCATGGGCAATCTCCTGCTCGATCTCTGGAGCGCCGAGCGCAAGGCGGTGTTGTTTGTCACCCATGACTTAGAGGAGGCCATTGCGCTCTCCGACCGCGTCGTCATCATGTCGGCAGGTCCGGCGGCGCGCATCATGGGCGAGTGGCGGGTGCCGCTTCCGCGTCCGCGCGACATCGCCGAGGTGAAGCTCCATTCCAACTTCCTCGAACTCCATCGCGACATTTGGCACGCTTTGAAAGCCGAGGTGCTTAAAGCCTACGCGCAGACGGAGGCTGCATGATGTCGCGCGCAAAGCTCATCGCGCTACAGCTCCTCGTCGCGGTGGTTTCCATCGGGCTGTGGCATATCCTGACCACGGTGCCGATTTTCGGCAGCTTCGTGCTGCCGCCCTTTTTCTTTTCCAACCCGGTCGATGTCGCCGCGCGCATTATCAGATGGTTCGTCCAAGGCACGATCTGGCGGCATTTGTGGGTGACGCTGACCGAATCCATTCTCGCTTTCGTCATCGGCTCGCTCGGCGGCGTGCTGGTCGGCTTCTGGTTCGCGCGCAAGCCTGCGGTCGCCGCGGTGTTCGATCCCTATGTGAAGATGGTCAACGCGCTGCCGCGCGTGGTGCTGGCGCCGATCTTCACGCTATGGTTCGGACTCGGCATTTGGTCAAAGGTCGCGCTCGGCATCACGCTTGTCTTCTTTATCGTGTTCTTCAACGTCTATCAGGGCGTCAAGGAAGTGAGCCCGACCGTGCTCGCCAACGCCCGCATGCTCGGCATGAGCGAACGCCAGCTCATGCGGCACGTCTACTGGCCGTCGGCGTTGTCGTGGATGTTCTCCTCTTTGCATACGTCGGTAGGTTTCGCGGTCGTGGGCGCAGTGGTCGGAGAATATCTCGGCTCGGCAGCGGGCCTGGGCTATCTCATCCAGCAGGCGGAAGGCGTGTTCGACGTCGCCGGCGTATTCGCGGGGATGTTCGTGTTGGCGGCTTTCGTTCTAGTCCTCGACGGGCTGGTGAGCGTGATTGAGCGGCGGTTGCTGGTATGGCGCCCGATCGCGGCGGAAACGCGCGCTTGAAGCGCTAGGCAGGGCGCTGCCGCTGCTCTATCTTGCCTTCACAACAGGCTGGAACAGCCGAGTTTTGGGGAGAACGTCATGAGGGGATTAATCCGGCGGCTTGCGGCGTCGCTCGGCGCGCTAGCGCTGATGTCAGGCGTGGCGCTGGCCCAGTCCAAGGTCACGATTGCCGTCGGTGGCTCGGCTTGCCTTTGCTATCTGCCGACCATTCTGGCGGAGTCGCTCGGCGAGTATAAGAAGGCCGGGGTTGAAGTTGAACTCGTGGATTTTAAGGGCGGCTCGCAGTCGCTGCAGGCGGTGATCGGCGGCAGCGCCGACGTGGTGTCCGGCTATTTCGACCACTGCGTCAATCTCGCCGCCAAGAACCAAGCCCTGGTCGCTTTCGTAGTCTACGATCGTTATCCGGGTCTGGTACTCGGGGTTTCACCCAAGCACACCGACGAGATCAAAACGATCAAGGACCTGGCCGGCAAAAAAGTCGGCGTCAGCGCGCCCGGATCGTCGACGGATTTCTTTCTGAAATATCTTCTGCATAAGAACGGCGTCGATCCCGACTCCACGGCAGTGATCGGCGTCGGGCTTGGCCCTTCCGCAGTGGTGGCCATGGAGCAGGGGGAAATCGATGCCGCCGTGATGCTCGACCCGGCACCAACCCTGCTGCAAGGAAAATACAAGAATTTGAAGATTCTCGCCGACACCCGGACTCAGGCGGATACGCAACGGGTGTTCGGCGGCGATTATCCGGGCGGCGCTCTCTATACCAAGGCGGGCTGGATCGCCGCGCATGAAAAAGAAACCCAGGCGCTGACCACCGCGCTGGTCGCCACGTTGAATTGGATTCACGCGCATTCACCGGAAGAGATCATGGCGAAAATGCCGCCCGATCTCGTCGGGCCGGACAAGGCGGGTTATCTCGAAGCGCTGAAGAACACGATCCCGATGTATTCAACCACCGGCCTGATGGATCCGAAAGGCGCGCAAGCGGTGCTGGAAGTGTTCAGCCAGTCGTCCGCGGAGGTGAGGAACGCCAAGATCGACGTGACCAAGACCTACACCAACAAATACGTCGAGCAAGCCAATCAGGCGGCGGGAAAGAAGTAGGCGCCGATGCTGACCAAACGACAGCTTGGAATGCTGATCCTGGCCGCGGCGACGATCACCATATCCTGGTTTGCCGGGCGCGCGGCGAGGGGAGCCGAGCCCTTCATGCTGACGTCGCCTGTGTTCAAGGACGGCGCTGCTATTGTTGGTACGAAATACGGCGGCAATCTCAAGTCTAATCCGAACTGCATCGGCGAGAACGTGTCGCCGCCGTTCTCCTGGTCGAATCCGCCGGAAGGGACCAAGAGCTTCGCCATGCTGATGTATGATCCGGAAGGCCGCGGCGGCGCGGGCATTACGCAATGGGTGGCCTATGGCATTCCGGCGCCTTTGACCGGACTAGCCGAAGGTGAAGGCAGTCAGCCGTCGGAGAAAATCATCAGCGGCAAAAGCGCGGTGGAGACGCCCGGCTATCTCGGCCCCTGCGCGCCGCGCGGGGCGCCGCACCATTATGTCTTTACCCTGATCGCCAGTGATCTTGAGCGGGATGCGTTACGGCCCGGACTCACGCGGGACGAACTCACCGCAGCCTTGAGCGGCCACGTCAAAGGCGTGGCCGGTCTTGTCGGCCTTTATGCGCGACCTTGAACCGGCAAGACGATAAGACACCGGGATGCCCGATATTTCTATCGTCCCTGTCGATCGTCTGGAACTTGCCTATTCCCCGCGGCCCTGGCCCTTCGCCGTGGAAAAGCGGCACGAGATCGACGCTCACTTCGCCCGTTTGCAGCGTGAAAGGCCGGCCCTGTGGAACGGCCGCGTGTTGCTGCTGCTGCATGAATTCACGCTCGCCAGCCGGGTTTTCCGAGGCACGGGTTTTGACACGGATTTCGCCAGCTTCATCGCCTGGCGCGATTGGAATTTCCGCGACGCCCACGTGCAGAACTTTTTCGGCATGGGAGCGCTCGAGGCATCCGACGGCGCTTTTATCGTCGGGGTCATGGCGGCGCATACGTCGAATGCGGGAAAAATTTATTTCCCCGCCGGCACGCCGGACCTGAGCGATGTCGTTGACGACCGTATTGACCTGGAAGCAAGCATGCTGCGCGAGGTTGCCGAGGAAACCGGCCTGAGCCGCGAAGACTTCGTGCCGCAGCCGGGCTGGACGACGGTACTCGACGGACGGCGCATTGCGCAGATACGAGTGTTGTACGCACATGCCAGCGCCGCGGAGCTTCGCGCGCGCATTCTCGATCACTTGGCGCGCGACAAACAGCCCGAACTCACCGACGTTCGTATTGTGCGCAGCGCCGACGATTTCGATCCGATGATGCCGCCTTTCATGACAGCGTTTCTGACCTATATCTGGGATGGTGAGGCGGCTCGCTGATACACGAATGCTCTTGCAGCGACGCGCGCCTATCCGCTAGAAGATCGCCAAGGACACCACGGTTAACGCGACTTTTACTTAAGTCCGCGATCTTGGAAGTCCTAACGAGGGTTGAGCAGATGTCGATGCGTCGCGATCATCGCGCGATCGGTGGGACGGCTGGAAAGCCGGTGTCCCATGCTGCCCTCATTCTCGCCGGGCTCCTGCTCCTTATCAGCCCCTGAGGGCCGGCTGGGCGTTTGCGCCTGGGCACTCAGGGGTTTGATCGGAGAAACGGAACCCAGCGCCCGCGCGGCGCGATCGACGAGAAGGAATTATTCCAATGACCACCCAGACCCAGTCCGACAAGGACCGCGTCTTCATCTTCGACACCACCTTGCGCGACGGCGAGCAATGTCCCGGCGCGACCATGACTTATGAAGAAAAGATCGAGGTCGCAGAACTCCTCGACGCCATGGGCGTGGATATCATCGAGGCCGGCTTTCCGATCGCTTCGGAAGGCGATTTCGCCGCCGTGTCGGAAATCGCCAAGATCACCAAGCATGCGGTGGTCGCCGGCCTGGCACGCGCCATTCAGGGGGATATCGCGCGCGCCGGCGAAGCGGTCCGGCATGCCGGACGGCCGCGCATCCACACCTTCGTATCGACCTCGCCGATCCATCTCGCGCATCAGATGCGCAAGAGCAACGAGGAAGTCCTGGATATCGTCGTCGCGACCGTGACGCAGGCGCGCAATCTCGTCGACGACGTCGAATGGTCGGCGATGGATGCCACGCGAACGCCGCTCGACTATCTGTGCCGCTGCGTCGAGAAGGCCATCGCCTCGGGCGCGACCACGATCAATTTACCGGATACCGTCGGCTATGCGACGCCGGACGAGTATCGTCACATGTTCAGGAGCATCC
>JAXDOR010000222.1:0-5188 GCA_034668825.1 Alphaproteobacteria bacterium
ACAGCCTCTACTTCACCATGCTCAACGGCAACAAGCGCTCGATCACCATCGATTCCAAACATCCGAAGGGCAAGGAAATCATCGAGCGGCTGATCAAGCATTGTGACGTATTGGTGGAGAATTTCGCGCCCGGCGCGCTCGACCGCATGGGATTTACCTGGGAGCACGTCCACAAGCTCAATCCGCGCATGATCGTCGCGTCGGTGAAGGGTTTTGGCCCCGGACCTTACGAGGATTGCAAGGTCTACGAGAATGTCGCGCAATGCGCGGGCGGCTCGGCCTCCACCACCGGCTTCCGCGACGGCCATACGCGGATTGAGCTTATGGATGTGCTCCCAGGTGAAGCCCATCCGATCGAGCGCGCCGGGCGCGAAATTCTCCACCAGCACGTCGCAATGCTTGATCAGCCGCTCGATGATTTCCTTGCCCTTCGGATGCTTGGAATCGATGGTGATGGAGCGCTTGTTGCCGTTGAGCATGGTGAAGTAGAGGCTGTCCGCGCCCTTCACGTCGCGCAATTGCCCGCGCGTGACGTCGCCAACGCCGGGACGCTCGATCTTGATGACATCGGCGCCCATGTAGCCGAGAAGCTGGGTGCAGGTCGGGCCGGATTGCACATGGGTGAAATCGAGCACGCGCACGCCGTCGAGCGCCTTGCCGGCCTGGCCGTAAGGCTTGCGTGACGGTTTCGGCGGCCCGTTGCCGTTGCTGCCCGCGCGACCTAGCGCGCCCGTCGCCATAGCGGCAGCTCCGGCGATGCCGGCCGTGGCGACTGCCGCCGCTCCCATCAGACCGCGCCTCACGGCCTTGCCGACCGTCGAAGATTTCGCGCGCGCCTTGGACGCCTTCGCGGATTTAGGTACGGGTTTCTTCGCGGCCTTCGGCTTCGCCTTGGCTTGTTTCTTCTGTTTACGCTTGGCCATCAATCGTCTCCCTGTCTCACTTCGTGTCCCGGGCGCCGCGCAGCACGAAGTGGTGCGCGGCAGAACCGGGACCGTTACAAACACTGTCTTCTTAACGGTCCCGGATCAGCGGCGCACCGCTGGCGCGCTGCACCGCATCCGGGACACACGCAGATCATCACTTGCACATCGTCTAGTGGCCTCCATTGCACTTCGTCACTTCTTCTTCACCACGCTTTGCGGATTGAGATTGCCGATGCGGCCGCTCTCGCTGCCGGCCGCGGGATCAATCACGGCGTTGACCAGCGTCGGCTTGCCGGAATCCATGGCCGCGTTGACGGCGCGCTTCAGTTCGTCCGGGGTCGTCACATGCGCGCCGACGCCGCCGAAGGCTTCCATCATCTTGTCGTAGCGCGAGCCTTTGACGAAGACGGTCGGCGCGGGATCGGAACCGACGGAATTGACGTCAGTGCCGCGATAGATGCCGTTATTGTTGAAGACGACGATGCAGACCGGCAAGTTGTAGCGGCAGATCGTCTCCACTTCCATGCCGGAGAAACCGAAGGCGCTGTCGCCTTCCACAGCCAGCACGGGCTTGCCGGTCTCAATGGCGGCGGCGACGGCGTAGCCCATGCCGATGCCCATGACGCCCCAGGTGCCGACGTCCAAGCGCTTGCGCGGCTTGTACATATCGATGACACCGCGAGCGAGATCGAGCGTGTTGGCGCCTTCGTTGACGAGGATGGCGTCGGGCCGTTCTTTGATGATCGTGCGCAGCGCACCGAGCGCGCCGTGGAAATCCATCGGCGATTTATTGTTCATCAGCCGCGGCGCCATTTTGGCGATGTTCTCGTCTTTTTTCGATTTGACGGCGCTGGTCCAGTCGGACGGCGGAGCCGGCCATTTACTCCCCATCCCTTCAAGACAGGCCGAAACGCAGGAGCCGATGTCGCCGACCACCGGAGCGGCAATCTCGATGTTTGAGTCCATCTCCTTCGGCTCGATATCGATCTGGATGAACTTTTTCGGAGCCTCACCCCAGGTCTTGCCCTTGCCATGCGACAGCAGCCAGTTCAACCGCGCGCCGATCAACATCACCACGTCGGATTGCTGCAACACCGTCGAGCGCGCAGCACCGGCGCAGAGCGGATGCGTGTCGGGCAACAGGCCCTTGGCCATGCTCATCGGCAGAAAAGGAACGCCGCTCTTCTCAACCAAGGCGCGGATATCGTCGTCGGCCTGCGCATAGGCAGCGCCTTTGCCGAGAATGATCAAGGGGCGCTTGGCGCTCTTGAGCACATCGAGCGCGCGCCTGACCGCCGCCGGAGCCGGAATCTGCGCCGGGGCCGGGTCGATGACCTTAATCAGCGACTTGGCTCCCTTCTCCGCGTCCATCACTTGCGAAAAAAGCTTGGCCGGCAGATCGAGATAGACGCCGCCCGGCCGGCCCGAGACTGCCGCGCGGATCGCGCGCGCCACGCCGATGCCGATGTCGGCGGCATGCAGCACGCGGAAGGCCGCCTTACACAGCGGCTTGGCGATGGCGAGTTGATCCATCTCCTCATAGTCGCCCTGCTGCAGGTCGACGATCTCGCGCTCGGACGAGCCACTAATCAGGATCATCGGAAAGCAGTTGGTGGTGGCGTTAGCCAGCGCCGTGAGGCCGTTGAGAAAGCCCGGAGCCGACACCGTGAGGCAGACGCCGGGCTTTTTTGTCAGGTAGCCGGCTATAGCCGCTGCATTGCCGGCATTCTGCTCATGCCGGAACGAAATGACCCGGATGCCCGCGGCCTGCGCCATGCGCCCGAAATCGGTAATTGGAATGCCGGGAACGCCGTAGATCGTGTTGAGACCATTGAGCTTCAGCGCATCGATGACGAGATGAAAGCCATCCGTCAGCTCCGGCTCTGCTTCGGCTGCAGCGGTGCTCGGCTTATCTTTCATTGCTGCTTCAGCCATGGCGGCCTCCTGACGTATTTTCTTTTCAGTCTAAATAATCCGCGTATTTCGCCACATGCTCGGCGAGGCCGAGTGCATGGTCGCGCACGAGTTTCTCCGCAAGGTTGGTGTCGCGCGCTTCCAAAGCTTCAATAATATGCATGTGATCTCGGATCGAGCGGTCGGCGCGATCCTTTTCGCCGATGGTCTTGCGGCGGATCATGCGCATATGGGTGAATAGATTCTCCGCCAGATCGATCAGCACGTTGTTGCGGCTCATACGGATGATGGTCTGGTGGAATTCGATATTCACCTCAGCATATTCATCGAGATGCGCCGCAACCTCACCGTCGTTGAAGGTTGCAAACATGCGGCGCAGCGCGGCGATTTCCTCGTCGCTGGCATTCTCGGTGATGAGATGCGCCGCCATGCTTTCCAGCGCCGCCCAGGCGGTGATCATTTCGATCACTTCGCGCTTGGTCTTGCGCACCACATAGATGCCGCGGCGCGGCACCGAACGGATGAAGCCATCGCGCTCCAGCTGCGCCATCGCCTCGCGCACCGGCGTGCGGCTGATGCCGAAGTCTGCCGCCAACCGCCGTTCGTCGAGCCGGATGTCGGAGCGGCTATGATAGACGTCCATCGAGGCGATGACGTTCTTCAGCGCCGCATAGGCCTTGTTCTTGAAGCTGTCGGAGGTGATCGGCTGGACGCGCGTGGGAATCCGGCGCGGCGTGACGATCTCTTCCACGGAAACCGCCGGGTGAGAATCGCGGGGACTGAATACGCGAGGACCTGAACTCATGTTGGTATACAGTATTCCAGAACTTTGGACGCATGAAACGGCGGCGGGTCTTCGTCGGCAACAACTTTAGTGAGGCTGGATGCCGTCCATGGCTTGGCCACGGACGGCACAGGTTTGTCCAGTCAAGTCTAGCCTTGCGCCATGGTTTTGAGCCGCATCGGCTTGAGCACCATAAGCGCCATGACCGCGGCGATGATATTGAGGATCGCCGCGACATAGAACACGGCGTGCCAGCTACCGGTCGCGGTGGTCAGCACGTTGGCCAAAGGCACCAGCAACGCCGCCGTGCCCTTGGCGGTATAGAGCATGCCGTAATTCGTGGTGGCGAACTTCCTGCCGTAGATGTCGGTGCAGGTCGCCGGGAACAGCGAATAGATTTCGCCCCAGGCGAAGAACACCACGCCGGACAGGATCACGAACAATACGGGGTTGTTGGCGAAGTAAAGTAGCGCATAGATGCCGATGCCTTCGGCGAAGAAGGCGATGAACATCGTATTCTCACGGCCGATATGGTCGGAGACCCAGCCAAAGAACGGGCGGCACACGCCGTTGAGCACCCGGTCGATAGTCAAGGCGAAAGTGAGTGCCGGCAAGGTCAGTCCTAGGAGCGAGACGGGCACGCCGGCTATCTTGTAATCGTTGGCGATGGGCGCGAGCTGCGCGATCGCCATCAACCCGCCGGCGCCGACCATGACGAACATCGCGTACATGACGTAGAATACCGGCGTCTTCAGCACCTCGGCGGGGCCGTAATCGCGCCGGGTTTGCTGGACAGCGGGAGCCGCCGGAGCGACGACCTCGCCCGCCGCCGGCGCGCGCAACAGCAACGCAACCAGCATGACGACGATACCCTGGCCAATCCCGAACCAGAAGAACGCCGACTGATAGCCGCTCGACTGGATCATATTGGCGATGGGGATCACGGTCAGCGCCGAGCCGGCACCAAATCCAGCCGCGGTCAGACCGGCGGCAAGCCCGCGCCGGTCCGGGAACCACTTCAACGCATTGCCGACGGACGCGCCGTAGATCACGCCGGCGCCGATGCCGCCGATCGCCGCGCCGACATAGAGAAGGAAAAGAGAGTCGGCGTAGGAATTGATGATCCAGGCCACGGCGACAAGAAAACCGCTGCCGCAAACCATGACCTTGGGACCGAATCTGTCGATCAGGTAGCCTTCGAAGGGTACCAGCCAAGTCTCGGTCAAGACGAAGATCGTGAAGGCGACCTGGATCGCCGCGCGGCCCCATCCGAATTTCTGATCGATCGGGCCGACAAAGAGTGTCCAGCCGTATTGCAGGTTGGCGATCATCACCATGCAGATGATGCCGAAGATCAGTTGCCCCCAACGAGTCGCGTCGGACGCCAGCGGCCGTTCCGCCGCGGGTGCTGCGATTGTGATTGTTGCATCGCACTGGACGTGAACGGCCATCGAAACCGAAGATCCCCCATCCACAAATTTACCAGACTACGCCTTGCGATTTGAGATTTGTCGCCCGGCCCTCGCGAACCCACTCCGCTGACCCAACTGAATGAAAACGCAAT
>JAXDOR010000223.1:0-41607 GCA_034668825.1 Alphaproteobacteria bacterium
TGCAAGGCGCGCGTGGTCGTTGGCAGCTTGTCGAGAGCGACCTTGAAAGTCGCCTTTCCGTTGGCGTCGGTCTGCGGCAAATCTTCCAGTGGCTTGCGGGCAGCGTTGATTTCCTCGTCGGCAAGCCCGAAGGCGTAGCCGGCAAAACCGGGACGCTCCTTGGCGGGCGAAACGACGACCTCGCCTTCCAAATCGAGTCCTGCCGCCGGCGCGCCGTAGAGATAACGGCCGTCGAGAGTCAGCTCCGCCGGAACCGAGGCAGAGATGCTGGTGCTCTTCGCCGCAAGATCGAATTCCAAGCGGTCGGCGACGTAATCCTCGACCATAAAGGTGGTCTCGCCCACCGGCGGACGCTTGGGATCGGTGAAGGCGCGCACCCGCCAGGTGCCGGTAGAGGCGGTGGGAATGATCGGCACGGTCAAACTGCGGCCGCCGACGCCCTGGTCGGCCACGACCGCGCGGCGATATTCGACGCCGTCGGGGCGTTCAACGACAAGTGTCAACGGGACGCCAAGCGCGGCGGTGCCAAGCGCATCGCGCAGCAGCGCGGTGACATAGACCGTTTCGCCCGAGCGATAGACGCCGCGTTCGGTATAGACGAAGGCGTCGAGACCGGCGGGCGTTACCCGGCCGGATACGCCGCGATCGGAAAGGTCGAAGCCCGGCGTCTTCAGATTGAGAAACGCGTAATCGTTGGACGCGTTCGGCGCCGTGAGAAGCGTGTCAGAAGCAACCACAAGCGCGGGCGCAAGACCGCCCTCCCCGCGCGTCAGTCCGGCTTCGAACAGCGCATGCCCGGCGGCGTCGGTCTTGCGCGTCGCCAGGATCTCATTGCTGCGCGACATCAGGCGGAGGTCCACCTGCTTCTTTGGCTCGGCGCTCGCCAGCGAATGCACGAAAACATGGATGCCGTCGTTGCCGGAATAGGCGCTGAGGCCTAGGTCGGAGACGATGAACCACTGCGTCGCCATCGCGTCGTAGTCGTCGCCTTTCGGGCCAGCCGGTGTAGCCGCCATGACATAAACGCCGGGCGCGAGATCGCCGACGGCCTGATCGACGGGAAATGCCGTGGTAACATCGGTATTCAGCGGCGTTTCAGCAGCTAGTTCTCCGGACCAGACTTTCGCGCCGCGTTCGGAAGCGAGGCGTTCCAGTTCATAGCGGCCAAGATTGCGCTGGAAGTCGCCGGCCACGGTATCGGTCAGATTGCGGTCGCCGATACGATAGATTTCGACCGCAATCGCCTTGGTATTGACGCTGATGATGGGAATGCCGCGTTGCCCGGTGCGCGGCAGCACATAGGCCTTGCCGGTGAAGCGCACGAAGGGCTTGCGGTCGCGCACATAGATGGTGAAGTCCGCGGACTTGGCGAGCGTCTCCTTGATCGACGACGGCAGGCCCGCGCGCAGCGTGATGGAATAGCGCTCGCCGTGCTTGAGTCCCTCGACGCAAAGCTGCTTCTCGTCAGCGGATAACGCCGGTCGGTCGCTGCCGCCGACCGCGACAAAGGGCGAGAAGTCGGTTCGCTTGCCCGCCAACTCTTCGGAGAATTGGAAACAGGCGCGGGGCGACGCGGCGTCGGAGTCCACCGAATAGTCCAGCAGACGGAAACCATGCTCGTCGCGCAGGCGTTCGTATTGCCCGCGCACGTCGGCAACTTCGCGCAAGTCGAGCGAGAGCCGCAGCGCATCGAGCGCCGGACGCCACAGCTTGCGGTCGGCGAAGGTGCGCCCGAGGATGACGAGACTGTCCGCTTCCTCGCCGCGCGCGGTGGTGCGCTGATAAGCAATATAGGCCGCCGTCGAAGCCCGCTCGAGCAGCAAGGCGCGCTCGCGATCGTCGGTCGGACGGATTTGCAGGATCGAGCGCGCCAGCCGCAGCCATGTCGCGCCGTCGTTAGGCGAGACCGCCACCGCCTGCCCGAGCAATTGGATGCCGGCGCGAAAATCCTTGCGCTCGAAAGCCGCATCGGCGTCTTGGCGAAGCGCCGCCGCCGCTTTGCCCGGGCGGCCCGCCTCGGTCTTGATCTCGCCCTCAAGCCGGACGGCTGCATCCGCAAGGTCGTCACGATGGAAGGCTTTGTCGGCGGCGCTGGCGGGAACAAACACAAGGACAGCAAGCGCGGCAACGAGGCCGGCGCGGACAAAGGCAAGCATCAGTGAACCTCCCCATCCCTCGGAGCGGATACGAGGGGAATCGCAACTCAGCCCCGGAAACGTGTCGAGGTCGTGACTATCTTACGCGCATTCACCGCGGTGGGCGTATCGGGAAATGAGAATATTGGTACTCATCCAGCTTCTGGATGGGGGACAAAATCTAACGTCAAATCAGTAGCTTGACCAAGACTCACACCGCGAATTGGGCAATTTTCACCCGGCGGACACCTGCGTGCTAAGTTCACGCCCTACGGCTACAAAAAGAAAGCTGCGGGGAAGGCGATGACGACCAGGGCGATGATTCTGTTTCCATCCCGAAGCCGCGCAACGCTGGTGCTTGCACTCTTCGGCATGCTCACCGCAGGGCACGGCGCCGACGCGCAATCGGTCGAGGAATTCTACCGCGGCAAGCGCGTCAATCTGGTCACCTCCGCTTCGGTCGGCGGCGGCTACGACCAATATGCGCGGCTGCTCGCCAAGCACATGCCGCGTCACATCCCCGGCCAGCCGACAATCGTGGTGCAAAACATGACCGGCGCCGAGGGATTGAAGGCCGGCAATTATCTCTACAGCATGGCGGCGCAAGACGGCAGCGTCATCGGCGGGCTCCAGCGCAACAATGGCTTGGCGCGCTTCTATGACGTCAACAACGCCGGCATCCAGTTCGACGCCAGCAAATTTCACTGGCTGGGATCGCCGCAACAGGAGGTGGGATTATTCATCGTTTCCACCAAGGTCGGCGTGAATTCTCCGGAAGACCTGAAGAAGAAAGAAATCGCCATCAGTTCCACCGCGCATAATTCGCCGAGCTCAATCTACGCCCGCATGCTCAACGGCCTGTACGGGAGCAAGCTGAAGACCGTGGAGGGTTATGATGGATCGCAAGCCTGCCTGCTCGCGGTCGAGCGCGGCGAAGTGGACGCGCATATTTCCGGCGGCTCCTCCGGCGCCTTTCGCGCGCGCATGATGCCGTGGATCGAAAAAGGCGAAGCCAAGGTGATCATGCAATTGGGCATGACGCGGGACCCGGCTTTCCCGGATGCGCCCACCGCCATCGAGATCATGACCTCGCCCGCCGACAAGCAGCTGATGGAAATCGCTTTCGCCGAGCAGATCATGGGGCGGCCTTTCCTACTGCCGCCGGGCGTGCCTCCCGACCGAGTCAAGGCATTGCGCGCAGCCTTCGACGCCACCATGAAAGACGCGCTTTTTCTTGATGACGCCAAAGCCCAAAACGTAGAAATCGATCCGGTCAGCGGCGAGCAGATCAACGCGCTGCTTGATCGCGTCTACGCGGCACCGCCGGAGATGGCGGCGCGGGTACGCGAACTCGCCAAATAAACTCGGTAAGTAGACGAAGCGCGGATCACCGCCCGAAGGCAGCTTCGGCGCGCTGGCGAACGGAGTCGGGGATATTGAGCGTTTGCCGCACGAGGCCCGCTACCTTGTCGCCGGATAAAGGCTCGACGTCGATATTGCCTTTGGCCATGTCGGCGAGAAATTCGCGGTCTTTCACCATCTTTTCGAAAGCCTGCTGCAAAATCCTGACGCGGTTTTCCGGAATTCCCGGCGGTCCGATGAGCGCGCGCCCTACCGAACTGCCGCTGGCATAAAGCCCGAAGAGTTGCTTGTCCTCCTGCGTGGTGCCTATCTCGCCGAGACAAGGCACGTCCGGCAGTTCCGCAACGCGTTCCGGGGTCGTCTGCAGGATGATCTTTATCTTGTGGTCGCGCAGCCAATCCTGCTTCCCGACTTTCACGGCGGCCCAAGAGGAGGAAGACCCTTCGACTTCTCCGCGCTCCATCGCCAGCATCGCCTCGTTCGACGCGGCATAGCCGCTGACGATCTTGAACTTGGTGCCGGCGAGCGAGTTGAGAAGCGTCGGCACTGTCTCGGCGATTGAACCCGGGCCGGTGCCGGCGAGCGTCGTTTCGCGCTGTTTGACCTCGGCCAGCGACTGCGCCTTCGCGGTGTGCCACAACATAAAAATATTGTTGCTCGAGGCGACGCGTCCGACATAGGTGAACTGAGCCGCGTCGTATTGGACGGCCGGATTGCCCAATGCCTGTTCCAGCGATGCCGACTCCACAATCACGCCAAGCGCCGTGCCATCCTTCGGTGCAACTTTATAAAGGTAGTTCGCCGCCTTCATGCTGCCGGCGCCCGGCATGTTCTGTACGAGGACGCTCGGGGTTCCGGGGATGTGCCTGCCGAGGTGGTTCGCCACCATGCGGGCATAGAGGTCGTAACTTCCCCCAACCGTATAGCCGACGTAAATGTTGATGGTTTTCCCGGCGAACGCCTGATCGGCCGGCTGCGCGGCGGCGGGCAGCGACGTGAAAAGTCCCATCGCCAGTGTCAGTGCCGTGCAAACCCAGCCTGCCGTTCCGCGCATGCAATCTCCCTCACGCATTGGAGAACGATACCAGCGCATAAGGCAGAGCGACCGTCAACGTGATGTCGGTTTGTACGATGTTCGTGTTCGCGCGGCGATCGGCAGTGGCGCGGTAGCGCCATCGAAGGTAGCGCAGGACCGGCAGCAAGGCTCCAACTAGGACGTTTTCCAATTAATTCCGTCTGCTGGAGTCAATGTTAATGAAATATTAATGCCGCAGAACAATCCTCCAAACAGTTGCAAGGATATCCATGTTTCAAGCGCTTTCTTACCTCCTGACGGGGCATGGCTGGGGCTTGGCTATTTTAGAAAGCGTGGCCGGTTTCCTGGCCGCGCTGGCAGTCATCAGTCTATTCGTCCGGGCACAGCAAGCGATTGGCGGCGCCCGTATTATTTGGATCATCGGGGCTGCTATCGCCGTCAGCTGCGGCGTATGGGCGGTTTATTATATTGCGGCACTAACCTCCGACACGGACATCGGTAACCTCGCCCTCGTCGTCGCTGCCATCTTGGGGATGTGTCTTGGCAGCGGCCTGCGGATGCTCGGCAACTTGATGGATGGCTCGCTTCACGAAAAATTCCAAGAGCAACATCGCTTGTTGGATGCGGCGCTGAGCCAGATGTCACAGGGCCTATGCATGTTCGACGCCGCCGGAAGGCTGGTGCTGTGGAATGACCGCTTTGTGGAAATATACAAAGTCAAAGATCGGCTGCGGCTTGGATTCACACTGCGGGACATCCTGCAGCAAAGGCTGGAAGTTGGAACATTAGCTGGAGACCCGGATGAATTCGTCCGGCGAACCACGGCCGCCACTCAGACCGGCAAGACCTTCAAACATATGTTCGAGTTGCCGGATGGTCGCAAGATCGCCGTCACCAACGAGCCAAGGCCGACCGGCGGGTGGGTGTCCACCCACGAAGACATTACCGAGCGGCAGCAGGCTGAGCAGGAACGCGCCTCGGTCCGCGATCAGGAGCGCCGCCGTACCACCATCGACGCGGCCATAGCCGCGTTCCGGTCACAGGTGGAAAGCCTTCTCTCCGGTGTGAGCGGCAGTGCCAGCGCCATGCGCTCGACGGCGACATCGTTGTTCGGCACCTCGCAGAAAACATCGCAGCGCGCCGAGGGCGCGGTGCAGGCGTTCAACGATGCATCCGCCAATGTCGAAACCGCAGCAATCGCCGCCAACGAGCTTTCTCGATCCATAGCCGAGATCAGCCGTCAGCTCGAGCACACGACGGAAGTGGTACGGCTTGCGACGTCGGAAGCACAGGCGACCGACGGCGAGATCGCGGCATTGTCGAACGGCGCGCAGAAAATCGGCGATGTGGTGAAGCTCATCCGCGAGATCGCCGGTCAGACCAATCTGCTCGCGCTCAATGCTACCATCGAAGCGGCGCGTGCCGGCGACGCGGGCAAGGGTTTCGCCGTCGTCGCTTCGGAGGTCAAATCGCTCGCGGTGCAGACGGCGAAGGCCACCGAGGATATTGCCGGCCTTATCCTCACCGTACAGGATTCAACCACCGGCGCGGTCGCGGCGATCCGCAGCATTGCCACCCGCATGCAAGAGATCAATCAATATACCACCGGGGTCGCGGCGGCCATTCAACAGCAGAGCGCCGCAACCGACGACATCTCGCATAACGTGGCGAGTGCGGCGAAAGGCACCAACTTGGTTGTCTCGGTTCTCGGCGAAGTCGCCGGAGCAACGACGGAAACGCGATCCTCGGCGGAGTTCGTGCTCGGCTCCTCGGAGCAGGTCGAGATCGCCGTCTCCAATCTGCGCTCGAAGGTCGAGGAATTCCTCACCAAGGTCGCGGTTTAGACTGCTCACAGGTCATATCAGCCTCACCGCCGAATTTCGATCTCGTCCTCCAGCGGTATCTTTTCAAAATCATTGACCAGAATTTCCACGCGCAAATGCCAGCGTCCCGGAGTCGGTATCAGCAGATCGTCCACGTTCCACGTATTGGCGCCGGCGGCGACCGCGTCACGCCGGATCGCTTCGATACCCGCGGCGGGCTGCGATAAGATAAGTGTCACGGCCTTGGCCGTCATCGGCGTCTCATTCGCAGTCCACACGGTAATCGTGCCGCTGGAACGGCCGACGCGCCCGGGATCGAGCGTAATCTCCGCCATCGCCTTCTCGCCATGGAAATGGATGAATTCCGGCTCGGAGACCGCGACAGCCGTGGTGCGCGGCGGCGGCGTGAAGCGCCAGAGGGCGACGATACCGAAAATCGCCAAGGCTAATCCAAGCTCCATCGCGATGGACGAACGCAGCCGGCGAGCGGCCGCGGCATCTCCGGCTTCGATCCGCGGCGTCAGCAGGAAGCGGTTTGCTATCGCGAGGCTGAACAGAAGAAAGACCAAGGCCATCTTTGCCAGGAACACCGCGCCGTAAGCTGTGGTCCGCAGTGCGTCAACGCGCGCGAGTTGGACCACTGCAAGCACGACTCCCGACAGCAGCAACACAAGAATTGCCCAGGGGATCGCGCGCGAAAAACGGAGAAGCGCCTGCCGCCGGTCTGCGTCGACGGCGCGCAGACTTGCCGCCAGCGGCCATAACGAACCAATCCACAATGCAACCGCGACCACATGCAGGAATACGGCCCGCTGTGTCAGCCATTGCGGCGCGGCCGTGGCGGCATGGCCGCTCGCGGCAAGCGCCAAACCGATACCGCCGAGCGCGGCAAGCGATAGCCCGCGGTTCGCTGTGGAATGGGGAACCGTCATCGCGACTACAGCGACGAGCAAAGCGCTCCCCGCCATGAGGGCCGTCATTCCGTAGGACGTGGCGAAGCCTTGCCGCCATGGAGCAGCCTCCCCCAGCGCAGACAACGGCGCTCCCAGCGCGTCGAGACCCTGAAGGCCAACGGAAACCGGAACCGCCATTACTCCAATCAAAAGCAACGCGACGATCACTTTCTCGGCTCGCGCGGGTAATGGCCGCGCGGCAGCAATCCAGGTGGTGAATACCGACCCGCCGACGCCAAAAAAGATCGCCGCATAGAGTGCGAGCTTCGCCAGCCAGATCGCGCTGCGAACCGGCCAGTCCGACGCGGTTTTCACCACGGCAGGCGAACTGGCATCCGCCTGCCCGATAGAGAAAGCAACAGTCCCCGCCACCGGATGTCCGTCCGCCGATACCACCCGCCAACTCAGCAAATAACTGCCTTGGTCCAAAAGTGGCGGCAGCTTTGCCATCAGGGTCGCGTCACGCTGCACCACATCGGTCAAGACGGCAGCGTTGCCTTTCGGATCGATCAGCCGCAGCACGATCGGCGAAATCGGTTCGTTGAAAACGAGCGTCAGACGTTCCGGCGCAGCAGAAAGGTTTGCGCCGTCCGCCGGCTCGGCGGCGATCAATGAGGCATGGGCGAGCGCAGCGGGCGCCGGGGCAAGCCCGATCAACACCAAAACGGTAAAAGCGATCAGCCGCACGATGCGTAGCCGCCCTGCGCGTTCATTTTTTCGGCATGATCATCAGATCCGGCGCGGGCTCCGGATAGTCATCCATGGATTTTCCCGTCGCTGGAATTTCGATCCAGCGATGGGTACCTTTTTCGCATTGCTGCACGGTGGGAAAATACAACGCCTTGCCGGGTTCCAGGTCCGTGGCAAGGAAGGCGCGAAAGATGAACTCGTCGTAATAGGCGTCGGGCAGCTTGCCGCCCGACCAGGCAATCTCCACGACGCCTTCGCTTATCTTGGCATTCTCGCCGCCGTCGTGCGTCTTCGCGTATTTGCCTTTTACCAGCTCGATGGTCCAGCCGGGCTTCGGCATCGGTTTCACCGAGACGACGCCTTCGGGAATTTTGATGTGGATGCCGGTGGTGGCGAAGCCTTCGCAGCCATGCGGGACGCGCACCACCGCCTTATAGGACGCGCCGAGCGGCGCCTGTCGCGTCTCCAACGTGATGTGCGCGAAAGCCGTGCTGCTCAGCGCAACGCTCGCGGCAGCGAGAATGAAGCAACGGATCATGGCGGTCTCCTGGACACATAACAATCGGCGGCGCAAGCCGGGCGGCTCACGCTTAGATTACGCCAATTGCGTCCAGGATGCGACGCGCGTCCGCCTCGATCAGTAACGGCTGCGAATAATTTGCCGCTGCCAGGGCCGGTGCATCTGCCGGACGGAACGTTGATACGTCCGCGGCTGGTAATACGGCCGGTAGGGCTGCGTGTAAGTTTGCTGATACGGCTGATAGTAGCTTTGCTGGTAAGGCTGCACGTAGCTTTGCTGATACGGCTGCGTATAGGTCTGTTGAGGATAATACTGCTGCGGACACCCGCAACTGGGCCGCGCGTATTGCGGCGGGCTGTAGATGGGCTGTTGATAGTAGCTTTGCGGCTGCACATACATCTGCGGCTGATACATCGGCTGCTGATACATGTGAGACTGATACATGTGTGACTGGTGCATGTATGGCGGCATGTAATGCGGCCATTGCGCGTGTCGCGCCTGAGGCGGACTGAAGGTCATCGAGGAATACATTTGCGCCTGCGCCGACTGCGACAGCAGCAGCGTGGTTATTCCAATTGCCAGCGATTTGATCGTTATCACGACCGGCTCCTTCGTTTTCGGAAAGCTTTCAAGCCGCTATTTTAACGGATCGCTCCCCGGCGAGCTATCGCTGTCGTGCCATGGGGTTAATTTTCGAGTGCCCGACGCGTGATCCTCAGTCTATCATGCCCGGCAGGCGCTTGGTTAACCGCGCAGAGCCATTAGGAATTCGATAGCCGCATGGACACCATCGGACATTACATCGACGGAGAGCGCGTAGCGGGCGAGAGCCGCGCCACGGCCGACCTCTATGAGCCGGCGTCGGGAAAAGCCACGGCCAAAGTATCCTTGGGCGGCGCCGGAGACGTTGAACGCGCCGTCGCCGCCGCCACCCGCGCCCTGCCCGGATGGATGGCGACGCCGCCACTGCGCCGCGCCGCGGTGCTGTTCAAATTCAAGCATCTCATCGAGGAACATGCCGACGAACTGGCGCAGCTGATCACGCGCGAACACGGCAAAGTCCTTTCCGACGCGCGCGGCTCGTTGCAGCGCGGCTTGGAGGTCGTGGAATTCGCCTGCGGCATTCCGCATCTGCTCAAGGGCGAATACAGCGAGAATGTCGGCACCCATATCGACAGCTATTCGCTGCGCCAGCCGCTCGGCGTCTGCGCCGGGATTACGCCGTTTAATTTTCCCGCCATGGTACCGCTGTGGATGTTTCCCGTCGCCATCGCCTGCGGCAACAGCTTCATCCTCAAGCCATCGGAAAAAGTGCCGAGCTGTTCGATGCGGCTCGCCGAATTGCTCACCGAAGCCGGCCTGCCGCCCGGCGTCTTGAACATCGTCAACGGCGGCAAGGAGGCGGTCGATACGATCCTCAATCACCCGGGTATCGCGGCGGTAAGCTTCGTCGGCTCGACGCCGGTCGCCGAGCATGTGTTTCACACCAGCACCGGCGCCGGAAAGCGCGTGCAAGCGTTGGGCGGCGCGAAAAACCATATGGTGGTCATGCCCGACGCCGACCCGGACCAAGTGACCGACGCGCTGATGGGCGCGGCTTACGGTTCCGCCGGCGAACGCTGCATGTCCATTTCCGTCGCCGTCGCCGTCGGCGCTGCGGCGGACCCGCTGATCGAACGGCTGGCGCCGCGCGTGCGCGCGCTGAAGATCGGGCCCGGCACCGACGCGGAATCCGAGATGGGGCCGCTGGTGACGGCGGCGCATCGCGACAAGGTCAAAGGCTATATCGATACCGGCGTGAAGGAAGGCGCGGAGCTTGTGGTCGACGGCCGTTCGCTGCGGCTGCAAGGCTACGAAGACGGATTCTTCCTCGGCCCTTCGCTGTTCGACAAGGTGGGTGCCGAAATGCGCATCTACAAGGAGGAGATTTTCGGTCCCGTCCTCTGCGTCGTCCGCGCGTCGAACTTTGACGACGCCGTGAAGCTCGTCAACGAGCATGAATTCGGCAACGGCGCGGTGATCTTCACACGAGACGGCGGCACCGCCCGCACCTTCGTCAGCCGCGTTGCCGCGGGGATGGTCGGCGTGAATGTGCCGATACCCGTGCCCATGGCCTTTTTCAGTTTCGGCGGATGGAAGCGCTCTCTGTTTGGCGATCACCATATCCACGGCATGGAGGGCGTCCGCTTTTATACGAAATTGAAGACGGTCACCTCGCGCTGGCCAACGGAGATACGCCAGGGCACGCATTTCGTGATGCCGACCATGCGCTGAATTGAATTCACAAAAACGAAAACCCGGCATCGCGCCAGGTCTTCGTCAAACATCAGATCAAAAACTTTCCGCTAGTGGATCATGTGCACGATCGCATATCCGCCACCGAGCAACACCACTGGAATTCCTACCAATAAAAGGATCGGCATGGTTGGCTCCTTTGCTGTTCAGTAACAAGTAAACGCGCGACTAAGTATGTAGTTCCTGGTGCCAACCGGCGTGTCATTTCGGTACAAAGATAAGCGGCGGCGAGATCGGCAAACTCGCCGTCTGAATCTTCTCTGCTCCCATATTAAAGCCGACAAAAACCACAGCGACGACGAGAAGGATTCCGAAGAGCACACCCAAAAATGCGGCAAATCCGGAGCTCTCATCCATGACACATCTCCCATAGTCCCCTTACGGAAACTCCGAATCGGCAGTGTTCGTTCCCAGCCGGACCGGCCGAATCAGTCAATAGAAGTCCGCTTATGGAGGGCCGAAAGGGCCGCCCCTCGCGGGAGCCGTCAAAAGCGAAAGGGCCGAAAAAGCCCATGCTTGTTGATAATTTCCGCGATCCGCGGCTTACCGTTGCGTCGTCACGCTGAATTTCATAATCATGGTGCGGCGGAGGGAGGGAACCGGCCAAGAGCGGGTCGGCACAACATCCGCGAGGCCGTCCGGCTCAAAATCCCGGACGGCCTTCTAATTGGTGCTGCCCCCTGCGACCTACACCTTATTGTCTGCGAGTTCCGTGCGGCGGTGCGGAAAAGTCTGCTCCTCGCCTTGATCGGCGATGGTTGGGACATCGCCCATATTTTCCGCTGCCTCGATAGGCTCTATCGGTTCTCCATACGGCCCGATCGATTCTGGGCTGGAGATCGGCTTCAGCGTGAGATCGAAGTTGTCCTCGATCGCGACCAGCTCACGGGCCTCATCCCAGTGAACGTCGGCTCGGCCTTCCGGGCAACCTTCTTGCTGCCAGAGTCGGTAGGCGCGCTTTTTGACGCGTTCCTCAAAATCATCCATCTGCGGCTCCTTTGTAAGTAAACGGGAATCTCGCAGCGAGGTTCCGGCGACAGGCCGGTTACAAACTCATGTTACGGTAGCTAGCGACGCCACCGGAACGCGACGCTTTTTCGCCTCCGTGGTCTCCGCATGCAAAATCGCGACAGGGAGGGCGCCAAACAATTCCGCGATCGGGAGCTGCCCGCCATTCATGCCGCTGCTTGATGTGAGCAACGGACGGAGGCCGGAGAAACCTTCAGCCGTTACCGCGGTCCCTTGCCATGCGTCACTCACAGGCCACGCGCGGCCCTTATCGGTGGAGCGGCCAAACAGCCTGCCGGCTATAACGACGATGTTCTCCCGCCCAGCGCTGCGCGCAAAGGCGACAATCTCGTCGCGGTGCGGCCCGACCACTTGGAGCGGCCGGTAGTCTCCTTTGGTGAAGACAGTTTCGAACTTGTTGCGGATGGCAAGAAGCTGACGAACGAGGGCAAGCTTGATGCCCCCGCTCTGCCAATCTTTCGCCAGCCCGCGCCAATCCGGTTGATCAGCCGCCTCGCGCAGCATCGCCGCGCGCGCCGCGAAATCGACCGGACGCCGGTTGTCCGGATCGACCAGCGACAAGTCCCACAATTCAGTGCCTTGATAGAAATCCGGCACGCCGGGCATCGTAACCTTCAGCGCGGTTTGCGTGAGGCTGTTCAGAGCTCCCATCAGCGCCGCGCGGCGGGCGAAGGCGTCGAAGGATTCCAGGAACGGAGTCGATTGCTCCCGACTTAGCAGCGCGGCAACGAAATTCTTTAGACCTGTTTCGTATTCGTCCTGGGGAGCGAGCCAACTGGTTTGCTCCTTGCCTTCGCGGGCGGCCTTGATTGCATATTCCTGCATCCGCTCGACAAAGCTTTGGTTAATGCCGCTGAGCGGCCAGGCTCCGACCAGCGCCTGGTACAGCATGTATTCGTGCGCCACCGACGGAACCCGTCCGCTGTTCTGGCGACGGACCAAGCTCGTGTTGAGGTCGCGCCACCGGCGCGCCGCCTCGGCCCAGTCGTCCGCCATCTCGGACAACGAGAGAATGCGCGTACGCGCATCCTCGCCGCGCTTGGTGTCGTGCGTGGCGGTGGCGGTGAGGCCATGCGGGAAAGTCTCCACCCGCGCGGTCATACGTTCGTGGAATTCTGGCACCGTCAACGCATCCGCGCCGGGATCGCCGCCCACTTCGTTGAGAGCAAGTAAGCGGTGGTAACGGTAGAACGCCGTGTCCTCCATCGACTTCGCCATCATCGGGCCGGTGAATTGCTGGGCCTTGAAGGCAAAGCGGCGTACCCGGGAAATGCTGTGTCCGGGGCGTCCTGGCGCGACCAGGTCCAAGGTCAAGGCGTCGCGCAGGAAATCGAGGATGTCGATATCGGAGCCGAACCACGTCTCGCGTGCCTTGGCGATGGTCGCCTCGATGACAGCGCGGTCATCCGCCGATGGACCGGACGGCGTGATGTAGGTCCGGTACACCGGAAAATGCACGACGAAAGCTTCCAGGGCAGCGCGCAACCGCTCCGGGGTGTAATCGCGCGTCGTGTAATGACCGGCGGCAATGCGGGTGAGCAGGCGCGTCAAGACGGTGAACTCGCTGGCGAGAATATTCGTCATCACCCGACGCTTGGCGCGGATCAGAATCTCGTCGAAGCCGCGCGTATCACCGCTCGCCTCCCGCCATGCTTCGTCGAGCGGTTTGAGGCCGGATTGGTCGAGAAGCAGGTGAGAGATGACGTTGAGCCATTCATAGCCGGTGGTTCCCGACACCCCGGCAAAGCGGGGCAAACGTTCGCCGTCCGCCAGGATTTTCTCGATCAGAATGTAGAAGGCGCGGCCATCGGCCCCCCGCGTCTGCCGTATCAGGCTTTGCAGTCGGCGCAGATATTGTTGCGGATCGCGCAGGCCATCGATGTGATCGAGCCGCAGGCCTTGCAGCCTCCCCTCCCCGATCAGCCGGACGACAAGCCGGTGAATGACCTCGAAGGTCCTCGCATCTTCGATGCGCAGCCCTGCGAGCGCATTGACGTCGAAAAAACGCCGGTAATTGATTTCGGTACCCGCGAGCCGCCAATGCGCGGGGCGGTAATATTGCCGTTCGAGCAGGTGATGCAACTGGAGAACCGCGCCGGGTTCTTTCGACTTCGGCTGATAAGCAACCAATCCCCGCTCGATCAACTCGCTTGCGCCCTCGATGCCGGCCAGTTCTCGCTTGAAGGCTGGAGCTTTGTCGCGCGGCGGATTGTTTGGACCCGCATAACGCGCCGCCAGTTCCAGCAGCCGGTGTCCTACCGGATCGTCATGGGCATTGGTTTGCGAAACGATCTTCTTGAGGATGTCGCCGTAACGGTTCGGGCCGATCGGCAAGCGATGTTCGAAATACCAGGCGGAAAAGCTGCCCTCGCCGGGATCGTAGCGAAGCTCGATCTCACCGCTCTCTAACGCTTCGCCATAGGACCGGCCGAGGATGGGAAGAAGAACGCCGCCGCGAGGCCGCTCCGGCAAAGTATCCCACTCGATGTCGAAGGATGCGGCATGCGGCGATTTCGGTCCCCATTCGAGCACATCGAGCCACCAGGCATTGTCCGCAAAATGCACGCCCATGTGGTTCGGGACGAAATCGAGGATCAGCGCCATGCCGGCTTTAATGAGCGCCTCGCTCAAGCGCAGGAATCCCGCCTCGCCGCCGATTTCCGGATTGAGCGCGTTGTGGTCGATGATGTCATAGCCGTGCGTGCTGCCGGAGCGCGCTTTCAAGAACGGCGAGGCATAGAGATGGGTGATGCCGAGCGCTTTCAGATAAGGCACGATTTCCGCCGCATCGTCGAAACTAAAACTCGGCGTAAACTGCAGGCGGTAGGTGGCGACCGGGATAGTCTGCGGCATCATCGCTCTCCGATGCCCCAATGCACCGACCAGCGCGGCAGCATTTCCGGCGCCGGGCCACCCCAGATCGGACGGCCAACCTCCAAGCTCGTAGGCCGGGCGGTATTTTTGTCGGACAAGTTGGCGAGCAGCATCAACTTCTCGCCGTCCCCGACCTGCCAAGTTGCGGTCAATATATCTCCGTCGCAACGCGCAAAACCGAAAGCGGCGGTCGCAAGCCGGGGCGCGATTTCCTTGGCCCGTATCTTCAGCAAGTCGCGAACCAGCGTCAGCCGTTTTTGACCGTGCTGCGCGGTCCGGGCTTCCCAATCGAGTACCGCCGAGCGGAAAGTTTCCTCCGCCAGCGGATCGGGAACATCGTCTCCCATTTCCGCATACACCGACTTGAACTCCTCACGGCGACCCTTGCGCACGGCTTCGGCAAGCTCGCCATGGAAATCACAAAAGAACGGAAATGGTTTCGTCGAGCCCCATTCCTCACCCATGAAAAGCAGCGGCGGCATCGGCGCCAGCAAAGTGATGGCAAGCGCCGCCGAGAGCGCGGCCTCATCGGCTTGCGTTGAGAGACGGTCGCCTAAAGCGCGGTTGCCGATCTGGTCGTGGTTCTGCAGGAAGTTGACGAAGGCATTCGGCGGCAGCGCGCCGGAGGCTTGCCCACGCGGCTTTCCCTCGCGATGGCCGGAGAGCTCGCCCTGATAGGCAAAGCCCGACGCGAGCACCCGCGCGATATGGGCGCGCGGCTCTTTTTCATAATCCGAGTAATAGCCGTTGGTTTCGCCGGTCAGCAGCACATGCCAGGCATGGTGGTAATCGTCGTTCCATTGCGCGCGGTATTTGCCCGCGGCGGGATTCGTGCGCGGATCGAGCAGACTGGCATTATTGTCGTCATTTTCCAGCACGAGATGGATTTGGCGGCCGGTTTCCGCGGCAAGCTTGCCGACCGCGCGGCTGAGGTCGTGCAGCACATTCGGTTCGCCGGGTTCGACAATGGCATGGACCGCATCCAGCCGCAGACCGTCGAACCGGTAATGCCGCAGCCAATGCAGCGCATTGCCGATGGCAAAGGCGCGGACCTGCGGGACGCGGTAATCGATCGCCGAACCCCAGGGCGTCTGCCCTTCGGTGAAGAAAGCAGGCGCGTAGCGGGAGAGATAATTCCCCTCTGGGCCAAAGTGGTTATAGACCACGTCGAGGAACACCATCAGCCCGCGCCGATGCGCTTCGTCGACCAGAGTCTTGAGATCCTCGGGACGGCCATAGGCGCTGTCCGGGGCATAGAGCAGCACGCCGTCGTAGCCCCAGTTGCGGCGCCCAGAAAAATCGGCCAGCGGCATCAGTTCGATGGCGGTCAGCCCGGTCTCGACCACATGGTCGAGCCGCTCGATGGTGGAGCGGAAACTGCCCCCCGGGGTAAAGGTGCCGACATGCAGTTCCAGGAAGGCCGCCTCTTCCCAGGGCCGGCCGCGCCAGTCCCGCGCCTGCCAAGAGAATTGCGCGTGGTCGATTACTTCGCTGGGGCCGGATACATCCTGCGGCTGGAAATGCGAAGCCGGATCAGGGACTTCGACCTCGCCGTCAATGCGGTACTTGTACAAAGTCCCGGCACGGGCGCCAGGGATCGCAATCTCGTACCAGCCGTCCGGGCGCGCCTGCATCGGATGCGCGCCGTCGAGCATGAGGTCGACGCGCTTCGCCGCCGGCGCCCAGAGCCGGAATACCACGCCGTCGGCGCGCAGTTCATGACCGAAGGGCATGTTTGCGCTCATGGCACGCCGGAAAATACCAGCACGGACCGCCCCGCCGCTTGCGCTTTCATTCCCGAGGCTAGGGCCCGGGGCTGGAGCTTGGCCGACGTATCGAGCTGCGGTTGCCAATTTTTGATATCGGGCACCGTCGGCAGGGTGAATTCGATGGTGTCGAGCGCGGCGTTGAGCACGATGTAGATCGGCTGCTGCCCGGGTTCGAGCCCGCCAAGCACATAGGACAGGAAGCGTCCTTCGGGAAAATTCCAATCCGCTTCCATCATTTCTGTGGCTTGCGGCGTCAGCCACAAGACGCCGAAGGAGCCCTCATCGGCACGGCCATTGACCCAACGACGCGGACGAAGCTGGGGAAAACGGCGGCGCAACTTCGTCAATAGCGCGATCAGCGCGGTCATGTCCTCGCCGTCGCGGCCCAGTCCGGACCAATCTACCCAACCCGTTTCGTTATCCTGACAATAGGCATTGTTGTTGCCTTGTTGGCTGTTTCCAACCTCGTCGCCGGCCAACAGAAGCGGTACGCCTTGAGCCAATAGAAGGCAGGACAACAGATTGCGTCGCAACTGCCGGCGGCATTCCAAAATCTTCGGATCGTTTGTAGGACCTTCAACGCCGCAATTTGTGCTCTGGTTGTCGTCGGAACCATCGCGGTTGCCTTCGCCATTGGCTTCGTTGTGCTTGCTGTTGTAGCTCACCAGGTCGGCCAGCGTGAAACCGTCATGCACTGTGACGTGATTGATGCTGGCACGCGGGCTGCGGCTATCGTGATTGAAAACATCCGCGGACGCCGTCATCCGCCGGCTGACTTCGCCGATTAGATTGCCTTCGCCGATACAGTAGCGGCGTATCGTACGGCGGAAATGGTCGTTCCATTCCGACCACCCGCTGGGCATCCCGCCCACGCGATAGCCTCCGGGACCGACGTCCCAAGGCTCGGCGATAAGCTTAACGCCGGCCAGAACCGGATCCTGATGGACCGCCGCAAAAAACGCGGCGCCCCCATCGAAACCATTCGGCCCGCGGCCTAACGTGCTGGCGAGATCGAAGCGGAATCCATCTACATGGCAGACCTCGACCCAGTAGCGCAGCGAATCCATCACCATCTGCAATACGCGCGGATGCGTGAGGTTCAGCGAATTGCCTGTGCCGGTGAAGTCGTCATAATAACGGGGCTGGTCCGGCAGCAGCCAGTAATAGGAAGTGTTGTCGATCCCGCGGAAACTCAGCGTCGGTCCCAGATGATTTCCTTCGGCGGTATGATTGTAGACAACGTCAAGCACGATCTCGATGCCGGCGTCATGCAACCGCGAGACCGTGGAGCGAAAATCGTTAAGCGCACCGTCCACGGCATAGCGCTGCTCGGGAGCAAAGAAGCCGATCGTATTGTAGCCCCAGTAATTATTTAGGCCGCGATCCACCAGATGCCGGTCGTCGATGAAGGCGTGGATTGGGAGCAATTCGAGGGTAGTCACCCCGAGCCGCTTGAGATGGTCGATGACGGACGGCGCCGCCAAACCCCGGAAAGTACCCCGCCATCCGGGAGGAACGTCCTCCCGCAACTGCGTCAATCCTTTGACGTGAGCTTCATAGAAGATCGTATCTTCCCAAGGAATGACCGGCCGATGTTCGTCGCCCCAGGTGAACGCTTCGTCGATCACGACGGCTTTCGGCATTCCCCGCGCGTTATCGCGCCTATCGAAAGAAAGATCTTCCCTCGGGCCGCCCGCGCGATAGGCGAAATGCGCGTCGATCCAAACGAGCCGCCCAGCGAGACGTTTGGCATAAGGATCGATCAACAGTTTGTGCGCGTTAAAGCGAAAGCCGCGTTCGGGCTCATACGGTCCATGCACCCGATAGCCGTAAAGTTGCCCGGGAACGACGTCACTGAGATAGCCATGCCAAACATCTTCAGTCCGCTCCGGCAAAGTCAGGCGCTCAAGCTCGCGCCGCCCCTGTTTCTCGAACAGGCAGAGCTCAACCTTCTCCGCGTTGGCGGAAAACAAAGCGAAGTTTGTTCCCCGGCCATCCCAGGTCGCACCCAGCGGATGCGGCGCACCGGCTGAAAGCCGCATGCTACTGTTCCGGGACGAGAAAAATGGCAGCAAGTGGCGGAATGGCAAGGCTGACCTCTGGAATGGCGCCTTCGTCCAACGTCCTTACCTCACCGGCGTTCCCGACGTCGCTGCCGCCGTAAATCGCAGCATCGGTATTGAGAACTTCGCGCCAAATCCCGGCGAACGGCACCGGGATGCGGTAGTCGCGATAGACCTGCGGCGTGAAGTTGACGACCACCAGGCAGCGGTCTCGGGTTTCCCGCCCTTTGCGGAGCCAAGCAAAGACACTGCGGTCAGCATCATGCATGACGAGCCATTCGAATCCTGCGCTGTCGCAGTCGAGCTGGTGCAACGCCGGAAGCGTGCGGTACAGCCGATTGAGGTCGCGGACCAGCGACTGGATGCCGGCGTGACGTGGTTGGTCGAGTAGGTGCCAGTCAAGCGAACGGTCGTGATTCCATTCCCGCTGCTGGCCGAACTCGTTGCCCATGAACATCAGCTTCTTGCCCGGATGCGCGAACATGAAAGCGTAATAGGCGCGCAGGTTGGCGAAGCGCTGCCAATCGTCCCCCGGCATACGGCCGAGGATCGAACGTTTGCCGTGCACCACCTCGTCATGCGACAGCGGCAGGATGAAATTCTCAAAGAAGGCGTAATGCAGCCCGAAGAGAATCTGGCCGTGATGATGCTTGCGGTGGATCGGGTCCTTGCTGATGTAGTCGAGGGTGTCGTGCATCCACCCCATATTCCACTTGTAGCCGAAGCCGAGGCCGCCCCAGTCGACCGGCTTTGACACCATCGGCCAGGCGGTGGACTCTTCCGCAGCTGTCGTGGCATCGGGATAACGTGAATAGACTTCGGAATTGAAGCGCCGGAGGAAGGCGACAGCATCGAGGTTTTCGCGGCCGCCATGCTTATTCGGAATCCAGCCGCCTGCAGGCCGGCTGTAGTCGAGATAAAGCATCGAAGCCACCGCATCGACGCGGAGCCCGTCGACGCGGTAGCGGTCGAACCAGAACAGCGCATTGGCGAGCAGGAAGTTTGCGACTTCGGTGCGTCCGAAGTTGTAAATGAGCGTGCCCCAGTCGAGATGCCGCCCTTGCATCGGGTTGGCGTGCTCGTAGAGCGCTGTGCCGTCGAAGCGCGCAAGGCCATGCGGATCGTCCGGAAAATGTCCCGGGACCCAGTCAAGGAGGACTGCCACGCCGGCGCGATGACAGGCCTCGACCAGGGCTGCGAAATCGGCAGGCGTGCCGAAGCGGCTGGTCGGCGCGAATAGTCCTGTCGGCTGGTAGCCCCAGGAGCCGTCGAACGGGTGCTCGCTGACCGGGAGGAATTCGACATGGGTGAAGCCCATGTCCTTCAGGTAGGCCGGCAACACCTCAGCCATTTCGCGATAGGTAAGCCACCGGCCACCTTCCTCTGCCGACCGGCGCCAGGAGCCGAGATGTACTTCGTAGATCGAGATCGGCGCGCTTAAGGCGTTGGCGGCGGGTGGCAGCGGTGCCGGCCGCGGAACCTCGTTGAGATCGACGACGATAGAAGCAGTACCGGGACGCAATTCAGCACCAAACGCCACTGGATCGGATTTCAGCGGCAACAATCCGCCGTGACTGCTGACGATTTCATATTTGTATTTGTCGCCAGGCGCGGCGTTGGGGATGAAAATCTCCCAAAAGCCATTAGCGCGCACGCGCATGGGATGACGGCGACCGTCCCAGAAATTGAAATCGCCTACGACACTGACGCGCCGTGCATCGGGTGCAAAAACGGCGAAGGCAACACCCGGCACGCCCTCCATCACGAGCGGATGCGCGCCGAGCTTGTCGTAGAGATGCATATGCGTGCCTTCCGACAGCAAATACAAATCGAACTCGGTCAGCACCGGCGGAAAGCGATAGGGATCCTCCAATTCCACGACCTGTTCACCGTAGCGCGCGCGCAGACGGTAACGCCGTGATCCATTGGCGAGGTGTCCAGCAAAAAGACCGGCGTCATGGATGCGGTCAAGCTCACTTTCGTGCCCCTGCTCGTCGACCACCGCCACCTGGGCGGCGTCGGGAAGGAAGGCGCGCACCACCGGCACGTCATCTTCCACATGTAGTCCGAGATAATGGAACGGGTCGGAATGCCGCCCTTCGATGATGGCATAGGCTTCCGGAGAGAGTGCCGTCATGCTCCACTCTCCTGTGGTTGAGAAAGAATCCGCCAGGTGCCCGCCAGTGGTACCCTTAGCCAATCCGGCCGGTGCGCCAGTTCATATTCGATTTCGTACAAAGCCTTCTCCAACAAAAAGAAGTCGAGCAACTGGCTGGCTTCACGCGGGTCAGCCGGCCAGAGCCGCGGATCGGTCATCGATTCTCGATAGGCAGCCAGCACCGTGGCGACGGAGCGCGTCCGCCAATCGTCCAGCGCCCGCGCGATCTTGCCGTTCTCGTCGGGCGCCGAACGCAACGCTCGGTCAAGTGCCGCTGTGACCGAGTAGTCGATGGAACGGATAAGGCCGGCAACGTCGCGCGCGGCGGGGGCCTTGCGCCGGCGGTCTTGCAGGCTGCGCCGCGGCTCGCCTTCGAAGTCGATGATGAAAACATCATCCTTAGAGATAAGCATCTGGCCGAGGTGAAAATCGCCGTGATGGCGGATCTTCATCGCCTCGATCGTGTCCGGCGCCATGCCACGTAAGCGGTCTCGCAGCGTCGCGCGGTAGGGCAGCAGCGCGTCCACCAGAGCGCGGTCAACTTCTTTGAGTTCAGGCTTGCGTTGGACGAGTTCATCAAGGACGTGCGCGCCTCGTTTCAACACCTGCTCGGTCCAAGCGGCGATATCTTCAGCCTTGATCGGCTCGGGAGCGAAGTCGGCAATGTCCGTGCGGCTCGCGAGCGCAAGCTGCAGTTCGGCCACGCGCTTGCCCACATGCTCCATGACGCGCAGGTAAGCCGCAAGCTCATTGCTTTCGACATCGGCTTCCGTCGTTAGGAGCCGCTGCTCTTCGACATATCGGTCGAGATAGGCGCTGGTGACCGCCCAAGCATCCCCTTGATTTTCGACGAAGCGGTGAATGACCGCCACCGCACTCGGGTTTCCGCCTTTGATAAGTTCGACGGTACCCATCAATGCCGGCGTATTCACAAAGCCGGCAGTTTTGGTGAGAAACCGCCCGACTTCTATTTCCGGGTTGATCCCGGATTCAAGGCGGCGGAACAGTTTAACCACGCAATCGCTGCCGACCAGCGCCGTGGTGTTCGACTGTTCCGCATTCACGGCGCGCACGTTGTCCATTGCCAGTGAGTTCAAGGCAGGAAATTTTCCCACCGACCTAAATTCTAGACGCACTCCATCGGCTTCGATCGTTTCCGAAGCACGCACCTTGTCGAGCACCAGGGATATAAAATCGGCGTCCGCCGTGACATCGAGCAACACGCCCTCGCGTGAACCGCGGCGGACGGCGGCGAGTGCATTCGGATTTCTCTGCGCTCGGTCGAAACGCTGCCATTTGATCGTCAGCGGCAGCAGATAGCACGAAGTGTCGCGCTTTCCCTTGCCTTCGACCAGCGCGAGTTGCAGTCCTGGATCGCCGCTCTGGAGCGGGATCGCGGCGGTGACCTTTGCGGCGATCGACGGGCTTCCTCTTTCGGCGAACCAACGATGGGAGGAAAGAAAACCCGGCAGAACGTCGCGCTCGAGAATCGCCTTCGCGCGGCCCTGCAAGAGAGATGCCCACCCGTCGGTCACGACCAAAGTCTCTACTTCTGGAATGATGCTTGGCGCCTCCACGCGATCCTCGACTTTCTCGCATAGGCGGAACCAGAAAAATCCGTAAGGCGCGAGCGTTACGATGTAGGGCTGGTCGCCGATCGGGGGGAAATCCTTGCGGCCCAGCATCTCCAGCGGAATTCGACCTCGCCACGGCGCCAAATCTATCTCCACCGCCTGTGCGGAGCGGGACATATTGGCGACGCAAAGGATGGTCTGGTCTTGGTATTGGCGAACGTAGACCAAGACCGACCGGTTCTTCGGCCGGATAAAGGTGAGGGATCCGCGGCCGAATACGTTGGTCGATTTGCGGACCGAGATGAGACGCTTGGTCCAACTGAGCAGCGAGCTGAGGCTTCGCGACTGCGCCTCGACATTCACCGCCTCGTAGCCGTAGACCGGGTCCATGATCATCGGCATGTAGAGGCGTGCCGGATCGCAACGGGAAAAGCCTCCGTTGCGATCCGGCGTCCACTGCATTGGCGTGCGCACGCCGTTGCGGTCGCCGAGGTAAATATTGTCGCCCATGCCGATCTCGTCGCCGTAGTAAAGGATCGGCGTACCTGGAAACGACAGCAGCAGGGAGTTCATCAATTCGATTTTTCGCCGGTCGTTGTCCATCAACGGCGCCAAACGGCGGCGGATGCCGAGATTGATGCGCGCACGCGGATCGGTGGCATAGGTCGACCAAAGATAGTCACGCTCGACGTCGGTGACCATTTCCAGCGTTAGCTCGTCGTGATTGCGTAGGAATAACGCCCACTGACAATTGCCAGGGATATCCGGCGTCTGACGCAGGATGTCGGTAATCGGAAAGCGGTCTTCTTGCGCAATGGCCATGAAGATCCGTGGCATCAGCGGAAAATGGTAGGCCATGTGGCATTCATCGCCCTCGCCGAAATAGGCACTAACGTCTTCCGGCCACTGATTGGCTTCCGCCAGCAGCAGCTTTCCCGACGCGTAGGAATCCAGTTCTGCTCTTATCTTCTTGATGACGGCATGCGTTTCGGGAAGATTTTCGTTGTTGGTTCCCTCGCGTTCGCAAAGATAGGGAATCGCGTCCATGCGGAACCCGTCGACGCCCAAATCAAGCCACCGCCGCATCACCCGGACCATGGACAGCAAGACGCGCGGGTTATCGAAATTAAGATCGGGCTGGTGCGAGAAGAACCGGTGCCAATAATAGGCCTTGGCCACAGAGTCCCAGGCCCAATTCGACTTTTCGGTATCGTTGAAGATGATGCGCGTTCCGGCGAAGCGCTGGTCACTGTCGCTCCACACATACCAGTTGCGCGCGTCGGAATCCGGCCTGCTGCGGCGCGCACGCTTGAACCAGGGATGCTGATCCGAGGTGTGATTGATCACCAGTTCGGTAATCACCCGGAGCTTGCGCCGCTTGGCTTCGTGCATGAAGCGGCGAAAATCGGCCATCGTTCCGAAGTCGGGATTAATGTGGCGATAGTCCGCTATGTCATAGCCATCGTCGCGTCCCGGTGAAGGATAAAACGGCAGCAGCCAAAGCGCGGTCACGCCGAGATCCTGCAGATAGTCGAGTTTCTCGGTCAGGCCGGCGAAATCGCCGATGCCGTCGTTGTTGCTGTCGGCAAATGCCTTGACGTGAAGCTGATAGATAATGGCATCTTTGTACCAAAGATCGTCGCCAGCGAGCTGCGGTTCCGCCTTGATTTCAGGAGCGACATTCATAGCCCCCCTCCCCCGACACAGCGGAAGAGCAGAGCCGGATCCTGATCCGCCTCGATGCGCAGGCGAACACCCCCCCATTCGATGGCGTGGCGCTCGCCGGTGATAAGGTTCTCAATGGCGCTGACACGGCGGCGGGCACCAGGAGGCCCGATGTCCATGTCGCCGAAGTGAAACCAGAACTGTCGCGCCCCACCGCGTGTCAGCGCAATGGCCACTGCGACAGCATTGTCACCCGTGCCGGATTCCTTGACGAAGCCGATGACGTCCGGATTGTCCACGGAGACGAAACGCAAGTTGCTAGTTTGCAGTAAGGCGGCATTGCTCTGCCGCAGCCAGTTGAGATGGCCGATATAGTTCTTGATGTTGCCTTCCTTGTTCCAATCGCGGGTCTTCAGCTCATATTTTTCCGAATGCAGATATTCTTCCTTGCTGGGAATCGGCTGGTGCTCGATCAACTCGAAGCCATTATAGATGCCGTAGTTGCCCGACAGCGTAGCCGCGAGCGCGACCCGCGACTTGAAAATCCAGGGGTCGCCGTTTTGCAAGTGGAAGGGCAAAATATCCGGCGTATTGACGAAAAAATTCGGTCGGAAATATTCCCGCTCGGGGTAGCGAGTGATCTCGCTGAGGTAGCTCTGCAATTCATCCTTGCCGGTGCGCCAGGTAAAATAAGTATAGGACTGGGTGAAGCCGAGCTTAGCGAGTGCCTTCATTACCTTCGGGCGGGTGAAGGCCTCCGCCAGGAAGATGACGTTGGGATCGACAGACTGAACCTCGCGGATCACCCATTCCCAGAATTCGAATGGCTTGGTGTGGGGATTATCGACGCGGAAGATGCGCACGCCCTGCTTCATCCAGAACAGAAGGACATCGCGCAAGGCCGCCCACAACCGCTCCCGGTCGGCGCAATAGAAGTCCGGATTGACGATGTCCTCGTACTTTTTCGGCGGGTTCTCGGCATATTGTATGGTGCCGTCAGGCCGCCGCTTAAACCATTCCGGATGCGCGGTGACCCACGGATGATCGGGCGAACACTGAATTGCGAAATCGAGCGCGATTTCCAGGCCATGTTCCGCGCAAGCAGCTACTAGGCGGCGGAAATCGTCGAGCGTGCCAAGCTCAGGATGTACCGCATCGTGCCCGCCCGCCTCCGAGCCGATAGCGTAGGGGCTTCCGGGGTCACCTGCTTCTGCCTGCAGGGCGTTGTCGCGGCCCTTGCGGTTGGTACGGCCGATCGGATGGATGGGCGTGAGATAAAGAACATCAAATCCAAGCGCAGCAATGTCCGGCAACCGCGCGATGCAATCGTCAAAGGTGCCGTGCCGGCCCGGGACCTGTCCTTGACTACGCGGTACCATCTCGTACCAAGCGCCCGCCCGGGCGAGCGGCCGGTCCGCGAATAGCGGAAGCGTGGCGCCGCGGGTCAGATCGGAATGTTGAACCCGAGAGGCGGCGGCAAGAAGCTCTTCGGACAAAAGCGGCGCCGGATCACCACTGGTCTCGCATTCGCGAATAGCGGCGCTGATAATATAAGCTTCAGCCTTGCTCCGGGGTTTTAGGCTTTTGAGAAGTTGGCAGCCCTCCTGCGCCTCCACGCTCACATCGAGCCCGGCTTGCTGCTTGGCCAGGAAATCCCGCCGCCAAGTAGCGAAGGTGTCGGTCCAGGCCTCGATGACATAGACGTAGCGGCCCGGTGCGGGCGGCGTGAAGGTCCCGGTCCATCGGTCATTGATGTTGTGCCGCATCGGCACGCGAGACCACTTGGTCGCCGTTTCGCCGCGCCACAGTAGCTCCACCCCGAGAACCGCATGGCCGTCGCGGAAAACATCGGCCCAGACGTCCACCGGTTCTCCGGCAATGCGCTTCACCGGAAAACGCCCCGCGTCCACCGCGGGATAGATATCTTCGATGTAGATCCGCTGACCGGAAAGGTCGCTGACCAAAGGGAAACTTACATTTGCTGTCACGTCTGCCCGACCGTGCTAATCGCCGCCTTGGGACCCCTCCCGGCAGCATAAGGATTATGTGGAACAACGGGTTGTTCCCGGCTTTTGTTCCGAGCTTCAATCCCGAAGCCGATAGGCTGAAACCCGCCCATTTTACCGCACAAACGGCGGCTCGGAGGAACAAATTCGGGCATTTCCGGTTGGCTTTCGGGGCCGGACCGTGAACGCGGTCCGAAATCTCGCCTTTTTCACCTCATTTTCGCCTGCGAGCTTGCTCGTGGAAGACGCATCACCATGGATCGGATAGACGAGCGCGCGGCTTTGTTGGGCATCGCAACGGAATATCGGGACGCCCGCGGACAGCCGCGGCGCGCAGATGCAGATACTTTATCGTTGCTGATCGACGTGCTGTCCCTAAATGATGATCCGGCGCCACGGTTTGCGCCCGCGACGGTAATCTCCCGGCGCGGTCACGACACCCAAGTTCGCATTGAGGCTCCTGCCGGCGTGGCGGTCCACTGGGAGATTTCAGGTAAGGGGCCGATTACGCGTGGCGAAGGCCAAGCGCCCACGATCCTTCTGCCGCACGACCTGCCCATCGGTAGTTTTCAGCTCCGTCTGACTCTGCAATTGCCCGACGGTGAAAAACAGGAGCGAGCAAGTCTACTCGTCACGCCTGCTCAGGCCTATCAAGGCGACAGCCAAATCCCACACCGGCTTTGGGGCCTTGCAGTACAGCTCTATGGCGTCCGCTCGCGCCGCAATTGGGGTCACGGGGATTTCACGGATCTCCTCCATCTAGCCGATCTTGCCGGCCAGTTGGGCGCCGCGGCCATTGGTCTTAATCCACTACACGCACTGTTTGATGACCATCCGGAAGATGCCAGCCCCTATTCGCCGAATAGCCGCCTCTTTATCAACCCGCTTTATATCGATGTTGAGGCACTTCCCGAATTCCCCGGCTTGACCGCCGCTGGTTTGCAGGAAGAGGTCGAGCACCTGCGTCATGCGGAGCTAGTGGATTATCAAGGCGTAGCCAACGCGAAAACCGAGGCCTTGCACCTGGCCTTTGCAGCTTTCCACACCCGAGCTAGCGCTGAACGCCAACAGCAGTTCGAAGCTTTCCGCCAAGATCACGGCGCGACGCTGCGACGCTATGCCTGTTTCGAGTTGTTACGGCGTCGATTGGGCAATCCGTGGTCGGAATGGCCCGCCGAATGGCGGGATCTAAATGACGATGCCTTGGCGCGGCTGCAACATTCGGACGGCGACGGCATTGCTTTCTTCGAATACGTGCAGTGGATCGCGCATGCGCAATTGAGAACTTGCTGCGAGCGTATCCACGAACTGGGGCTGCCCATCGGGCTCTATTTGGATGTCGCCGTAGGCGTCCGCTCCGACGGATTTGATGCCTGGAGCGAACGCGATGCGGTTCTTTCCGCCGTCAGCGTCGGAGCGCCCCCGGACGCCCTCAATACCGCTGGACAGGATTGGGGATTGGCCGGGATCAATCCGATCGCGCTGGAGCAACGTCAGTTCGAGCCGTTTCGCCGGATGCTGCAAGCTTCCATGCGCCACTCAGGGGCAATCCGTCTCGATCATGTCCTCGGGCTCAAGCGCCTTTTCCTCGTTCCCAAAGGCATGCGGCCCGATCAGGGGACCTATGTGTGTTTTCCCTTCGAGGCTTTGCTGGCGGTGACTGCTCAGGAAAGCTTGCACCATAAGTGCATCGTTATTGGTGAAGATCTGGGGACCGTGCCGGAAAATTTCCGCGAGACATTGGCGGACTGGGGCATCTGGTCGTATCAGGTGATGATGTTCGAGCGCGATTGGAGCGACGGCACCTTCCTCGCGCCAAAGGCTTACAAAGAGAACGCGCTGGTGACCTTCGCTACCCACGATCTGCCCACCTTCGCCGGGTGGACCACGCACCGCGACCTCGCAGTCAAAAGGCAGCTGGGACTGGACCCGGGCGAAAGCGATGAAGACCGCGACAAAGCCCGCAAGGCGCTGAGCGCAGCATTGGGAATAAGCGAAGGCGCTAATTTCGATTTTTCCGCCGTGGCTCAATATCTGGCGGGTACGCCGTCGCGCCTTCTCGTGGTCACCATGGAGGACGCTCTCGGCATGAAGGAGCAGCCCAATCTTCCCGGAACCGTGCGTGAATACCCAAACTGGCGGCGGCGCTTAACCGTGGCAGTGGAGGATTTGCGCCAAGACAAGAGTCTGAAGGCGATCGCCGGTGTGATGGCCTCGGCCGGACGAAGCGCGTCGCGTCGGTCACCAACGGGCACGTAAGCTCCACTACGCGCTCATAACCTCGCGAATCTTTGCCGCGAGCGTTGCCGCCGAGAGCGGCTTCTGAATCAGAAAGACACCCGCATCCAATCGTCCCTGATGCACGATTGCGTTGCGCGAGTAGCCCGTCATGAAAAGAACCCGCAGACCGGGCCGCAGAGGCATGACCGCCTCGGCGAGCTGCCTGCCGTTCATGCCCGGCAGAACAACGTCCGTCAGTAAAAGGTCTACGTGCTTTTCGGGATCCTTGAGCAGGCGCAACGCCTCCGCGCCATCGGGCGCCGACATCACGCGATAATTTAGCTCCTTCAAAACCTCCGTGACATATTCGCGAACCCCCTCGTCGTCCTCAACGACGAGAATGACTTCACCGCTCCCAGGACGGGGAGGTTCTGATTTGGGCGGCTGCTGCGGCTCATTTACGACCTGCTGGCGCGGCAAATAGAGTTTGACGGTTGTGCCCTGCCCGACCTCGCTGTAAATTTTAACGTGCCCGCCAGACTGTTTGATGAATCCGTACACCTGGCTCAGGCCAAGTCCGGTGCCTTGTCCGGAAACTTTCGTCGTAAAGAACGGCTCGAAGGCACGATCCAGAATTTCACGCGGCATTCCTTTTCCCGTATCGGTAACGGAAATCAGAACATATTGTCCGGATTTCACGCCATATTCCCGAACGTACTGCTCGTCCAGAAACGCGTTGCTGGTTTCGACAGTCAGGCTGCCGCCTTCGGGCATCGCATCGCGGGCGTTAAGCGCGAGATTGAGAATCGCGGCCTCAAGCTCGGCGGGATCGACTTCGGTCCGCCAGAGTCCGCCTCCGCCGACGACTTCCATATCGATCTGTTCACCCAGCGCGCGGCGAAGTAAATCCGACATGCCGCCGATCAGTTTGTTGGCATCGACGGATTTCGGATCGAGCGGTTGACGCCGGGAGAAGGCCAGCAGCCGCTGCGTGAGTTGCGCCGCCTTCTGCGCACCCGTCAAAGCATTATTGAGTACCCGCTCAACTCGTTCGCCTACCCCTTTTCGAAGCGCGATTTCCAAATTGCCGATGATGATGGTCAGCAGATTGTTAAAGTCGTGCGCCACTCCACCGGTAAGCTGGCCGACAGCCTCCATTTTCTGCGACTGACGAAGCGTGTCCTCCGCGGCCATTCGGCGTGTGGCTTCCGCATAAAGTTCGTTGGTGCGCCGAAGCGTGAGCCAAACGAGCAAGGCCATAAGGAGGGTGGCTGGCAAACCAAAAACCAAATGGCTGGCCATCGTTGCCCGCCACTCCTCCTTAAGCTCGGTGACGCCGAGACCGGTGCTGATGTAAACCGGAAGGCCAAAAAGCTTGCGCACCGCAATGCGGCGCACCGTATCGTCCACCTGCGAAACAGTAGTGTAAAAGCCGCCCTGAGGATTGCGGGAAATCATCTGCATGAACCCGCTCGCCTGATCCAAACGTACCAGCGGAAAAAGCGGGCCGGGATAGCGCGTCAGAACAGTGCCGTCGTCGCGCACCATCGTGTAGTTGCTGCCCCTTTGCTGTGCCAAGCGTTGATAGAAACGATGGAAGTCGCCTGGCAGCAGCGCGGCGACAATCACGCCGGTAAACGTGCCGTCGGCGCTTGGACGGCGACGGCTCACAGCGAAGAAGGGCTGGTCCGAAACTCGCGGTAAGATGACCTCGCCTACATAGGTACCGGCATCGCCTTCCACGTGCGCACGAAAGTAGTCGCGGTCCTTGACCTCCAATTCCTGCGGTGCCGGAAATCGGAATGAGGTCACCAACGTCCGTCCGTTGGCGTCAAATAGCCAAACGCCATTCACCGCCGTCAGTTGAGCGACGAAGTCTTTCAGCTGAAGGTGGATGGCCTCTTGCGATGCACGAATTTGGTCATCCGATAAACCGCTAATCCGTGCCTCAAAGGCCGTAAGCGTCAGATTGACGGATTGAAACACCTTGGTCGCGTGTTCGTCCACCACGTCCAGTGAACGTTCGATACGCTCGTCTGCAAGAATGAAAGTCGTGCGGTAATTCAGCAGCGCAGCGTAAGCAAAGAGCGCTGCCGGAACCAGCACCACCGCGGCCATGAGGACGGTCAGCAGCCGAACCGTTGCGTCTCGACGCGCTTGCATGAAATTTCCAGGGGAAGCGAACGCGCGCAGGATATCCAATAATTTTACAGGTGCAACCGCGCGGCGGGAGAACACCACATTTATCCAGCCCGCATACCAGCATCGTACTCCGCAATCGCGGACCGCATGGAACCGCTGGCGACCCCGCCTGGATTCGAACCAGGGACCCTCAGCTTAGAAGGCTGATGCTCTAATCCACTGAGCTACGGGGCCGCGACCCGCGCTCCGACGGTTTAGCCGGGCGGCGGGGTTAAGCAAATAGCATAACTTGCTTAAGAGGCATGGTCATGCACCCCAAATCCGACCTCCTCCTTCAGTAGCCCTACTAATTCGCGGTGATGTTCGCGGCGCGGATGACATCGCCCCAGCGTTGCGTCTCCGACTGCAGGAATTTCGCCATTTCCTCGGGGCTGCCGCCCACCGGCTGCATGCTCAGTGCCAGCAGGCGAGACTGGACGTCCTCCAGCTTGAAAAGATCGTTGATAGCGGCATTGAGCTTGGCGACGATGGCGCGCGGCGTTTTCGGCGGCGCGGCGATGGCGTTCCAAGTGTCCGAGCGAAAGCCGGTCACGCCCACTTCATTGAGCGTCGGAATGTCAGGCAGAACGTCGAGACGCTGCAAGGTCGTGACCGCAAGAATCCTGGCTTTGCCTGCGCGATGCAATTCGAGCCCCGCGCCCATCTCCAAAAACATCAAATCGACGTGGCTAGCGATCAGATCGTTGACCGCTTGAGCCGTGCCTTTATAGGGCACATGGACAAGCTTCGTGCTGGTGTCGCGTTGAAACAGTTCGGCCGTCAGGTGCGGCGTCGTACCCGCGCCTTGGGAGGCGTAGTTCAGTTTCCCGGGGTTGGCTTTGGCATAGGCGATGAATTCCGCTGCGGAATTCGCCGGGAAATCCGGCCGGACGATCAGCATGTTCGGGATCGTGGTCATGACCGCGATCGGCTCGAAAGCGGCGGGATCGAAATTGAGTTTTTTATACAAGATAATGTTGGTCGTGAGCGGCGCCGGTTGCGCGGCTAGCAAAGTGTAACCATCGGCGGGGGCCGCGGCGACGGCTTCCGACCCGAGGTTGCCTGCGGCGCCGGCGTGATTTTCCACCAAGAAGGTCTGGCCGTAACGCTGCGCCAGCTTGTCGGCGATAATACGGGCGACGATGTCCACGCCGCCGCCTGGGGGAGCGGAAAAACGACAATGCGGACGGTACGGTTGGGATAGCTGGCCGCATCTTGCGATTGGGCCTCGGCGCCGGAGAGCGCCAGCAACGCGCCCGCCGCTACGAGCATTACCGAATGTCGGAACATCCGCGATCCCCCGATCCGCAAGAAGCCGCGCCCTAGTCCAGCGGCTCCACCTTGACGATCGAGCCGCCGTGGTTGCTGCCGACCCAGAGCGCGCCCGGGCTTTTGGCGTCGTCGACAAAGACGCGGCGGATGTTGGTCGGGCGCGGCAGCGGATATTCGGTGTATTGGCCGCTCTTGATGTCGAGGCGCGACACCCGGTCGGTCAGCATGGAGCCGGTCCAGGCCTCGCCGTTGCGGCCGGCGACGGCGTCATAGGGCGCGGTCCACGGCGTCGGCACCTTCCACTCCTGGATCTTCTCCGTCTTCGGATCGAACATGCCGATGGCTTCGCCGAGATATTCGGCGAACCACAAACGCCCCTCCGCATCGACGCGCCCGCGCCGGGGATGCGAATTCGGTGTCGGCGTCAGATAGACGCTGAGCGCCTTGGTCTTGGCATCGATCTTGGCGATGTTGCCGGCGCCGAAGTCCAGCAGATAAATGTTGTTCTCGGCATCCGAATGCAGGCCATAGGTGCCGATCTTCTTGCCGTTTCTCGGATCCTTGGGCGCGCCGAGATTCTCCATCTGATTGGAAGCGAGATCGAGACGGTAGATGAAAGTGCCGTCGGAGTTCTTGATCCAGACCTTGCCATCGACAGGGGTGCCGGCTACCGCGATGTGGCTAAGCTGGCCGCCATCGGTGTCCCATTCCTTCGGAATCGGCCACGTCTGGAATTTCTCCGTCTTCTTGTCGAACTTCGCGATTTCGCCTTGGTAGCTGACGCCGAGCCAAATGTTGTCGTCCTTGTCGATCTCTAGATTGAGCGAGCCGACCGGAAATCCCGGCTTGTGTTCGGCGATAGGATATTGCGTCACCTTGCCGGTCTTCGGGTCCATTTTGCCGAGGAACAATTGGCCGAAGTCGGAGTACCAAAGCATTCCCTCGCGGTCGAGCATCACGTCATGCGGCTGGATCTGCGGATTGGGAAGATCGTATTCGGTGATGACGACGTGGGTGGATTTGCCCTTGAGCCGCGGCAACGTCGTCAGCGGCCAATTCCACGTCTCCTGCTTGCTCAGATTGACGCTGGCGAGCCATTCCGCGGTCTGCTTGATGTCGCCACCGCGATCGCGGTCGCGGGTGAAGTCGCCGTAAAGCTTCTGCGGCCTCGCCGGCGTGCTACCAGGATAATAGCCACTCATGCGGCTAAAGACTTTGAGGAATCCCTCGGCATCGTGGTTCGACCGCACAATGCGTTCAAGAGTGTGGCAGCCGACGCAGTTGAGCAGGAACTTCTTCTGCTCGTCGGAGCCTGGCATGCTGAGTAGCCACTCGGCATTAGTCATCTGCCCAGCGAGATTTTTCGTCTTCTTCAGCTTGATGTCGGCTTTAGCTTCCGTGCCGGTGGCAATGTCCGCGACGGGCGCGCCGTCGAGATCATAACCGGCGGCGCGCGCCTTCAGCGTATAATGACCGGGCTCCAACCGCCCGGCCGGAAAGCTGTAACGGCCCTTCTCATCGCTCACGACCGAGATGGTGATGGTCGAGTCATCCTTTTTGGCGCTGACGACCACGCCTTCCATGACGCCTTCTTCGGCGGAGCTGACTTGCCCCGTCAACGCCGTCGCGACCTGTGCAAGCGTCGGAGTGGACCATAGAAACGCCGCCGCCATAACTCCTGGCAGCCACGACTTTCGCGACATTTTGCTTGTCGACATCGGCGCCCTCCGCTTTGAATATGGTTTTGCCTAGCCTAGATCAGGCGCCGCGGCGCTTCAAGGACACCGCCAAACGAGTATGATCTGGATAATAAGATCACGCATAGGGAGGATTTCATGTTCCGGACCGCGCCACGCAGTGCCAAACCCATCGCGGCGATCTTCCGCGCCCTTGCCCTCGCCCTGTGTCTCGGCGCGCCGACAGCCGTTGCGGAAGACCTGATCCTGGTGCGGGTTAACACCTTTCCCTCAGCCAACAATCTGCCGCTCCATGCCGGCATCTCCAATGGCATCTTCGCCAAGCACCGCATCAAGCTCGAGCTTCAATTCACGCAGAATTCCACCGATCAGCGTAACGGTCTTGCCACCGGCACCTTCGACATCGCGCATTCAGCCTCCGACAATGGCGTCGCCATGGTCGAGGTGGCACACCAAGACATCGTCATCATCGCCGGCAGCGACAGCGGCATGAACGAGTTCTTCGTGCGGCCGGAAATCAAATCCTTCGCCGATATCCGCGGCCATACTCTTGTGGTCGATGCGACGAACACGGCATTTGCCCTGACCGGAAAGAAAATACTGCTCAAGAATGGGCTGAAGGAAGGCAACTATAAATTAAACCCGGCCGGTAACAGTGCAGCGCGCTTCAAGGCTATGACCGACGACAAGGAGAATGTCGCCGCCGTTCTTGGCCTGCCGGTTTCCCTGCAAGCGGAAAAGGCAGGGATGAAAAGCCTCGGCAGTGTCGTTGGTATGCTCGGACCCTATCAGGCGAATTCCGTATTCGTGATGCGCGCTTGGGCCGAGGCCAATGCCGGGTTGCTCGCCCGCTATCTCGCCGCCTATGTGGAGTCGGTGCGTTGGGTGCTCGAGCCGGCGCACCGCGCCGACTGCCTAACCCTGATGAGCGAGAAGATGAAGCTCTCGCCTCAAGATGCCGAGCGCACCTACCAGCTGCTGACCGATCCCTCCTTCGGACTCACACCCGATGCCAAGATCGACGCGGAGGGATTCCGAAATGTGCTGGCGTTGCGTGCCGAAGTCGAAGGCGGCAAGCCAGCCGCCCCTGAGCGTTACGTTGATCTGAAGTATTATGACGCGGCGCTTAAGTTGTTAGACCGTTAGTGGGTCCAGCGGTCACGGCGGGTAAAAGCAAAATTGTCGGCGTAGGCCATGATGCGGCGCGCCGGCTCTTTGGCCTCGAACAACTGATAGGGAATGCCGTGGCGCCCGCAATAGGCGACCGCCTCTTCCTTGCTTTCGAAACGCAGGTGCAGCTGCTGCTTCATGTCGCCGGAACTGGTCCAGCCCATCAGCGGCTCGACGACGCGCGGCTCCTCCGGCTCGTAGTCGAGCACCCAATCCTTGGTTTTGGCGCTGCCGGACTGCATGGCCGTCTTCGCCGGTTTGTAGATACGTGCTGTCATGCCGTCTTTTCCTATAACCGCAGGCAATAAGCCGGAAGGCGGAGGTGGTCGGGGCGGCAGGATTTGAACCTGCGACCCTCTGGTCCCAAACCAGATGCGCTACCAGACTGCGCTACGCCCCGCTAAACCGCCGCTTCGCCGCTGGGCCTCGAATACACGCTTCATCTGCGGCCAGCAAGTCGCGCGGAACGCCGCGCGCAGCCGCGCGTTAACTTTGGCTAGCTCCAAATTAGCCGTGAGGAAATCATGACCAAGACATTGAAAGAAGCCTTGAGCGATTTGAAAAAGTTGGGCGCGAAGTCAAATCTCTCCCCGGCGGAAAAAGATATTCTCCAGCACGTCACCAGCGCGCTTCAGGCGGTGGATGGGCGGCTCGCCGCGCTCGAAGGGGAAGACCATTCCGCCAGCGCGCCGATCAGCGACACGCCGCAAGGCGAAACCGCGCCAATGTCGCGCTAGCTAGCCATCACCGGAAGATCGGCGCCGCGACTTTGTCACCCGGCGCGATACCCATCTTCCTGGCAGTGCCGCCGATAACTTCCAGCACGGCGCGAACCGGTCCGCCGGACGGGATCATGCGCGTCGACATAGGCTCGGTGTTTTCCGCGATCCGCAGGATCCGCCCGTCGCCGCGGATGAAGATCATGTCGAGCGGAATATAGGTATTTTGCATCCAGAAGCTGACGTCCTGGTCGCGGTCGAAGTCGAACAGCATGCCGCGCCCTTCGGGAAGTTCCTTGCGGAACATCAAACCCCGGGCGCGCTCCTCTTCGGTATTGACGAGTTCGACGGTGAAGACGTGAAGGCCGCTCTTGCTCGCGATCTCCAGCGTTTGCAGGCCGGCTGCTTTGGCTGAATCTGCGCTGGCGCCAGCCAGCAGGACAAGGAACGCCGCAGCCAACATGCCTGCGCGCAACGCAAATCCGAAGGTGGGAATATATCGCGCCAGCAGCGAAGCCAAGCGGTGGCTCAGTGGGACGCCAACCCGTGCGGGCCAGTCTCGGGCCGCACCTCTGCCGCCATCAGGCCTTTCGGCCCAGGCCCGAAGCGCACCAGAACGAACTGGCCCGGCCGCAGCTCGGCAAGCCCGAAACGGCGCAGCGTTTCCATATGCACGAAGATGTCCGGCGTGCCCTCGCCCCGCGTCAGAAAGCCGAACCCTCGTAGCCGATTGAACCACTTGACCTGTGCCCGCTCGAGATTGCTGGTAGGCGTCACTGTAACATGAGTGCGCGGCGGCGGCATCTGTGCCGGATGGATCGCGGTCGAGTCGTCCATCGACAGAACGCGGAAGGCCTGCAAGCCCTTCGGCCGCGGCAGAACCTCCACCACGACGCGCGCACCTTCATAAGCGGTTTGGAAACCGTCGCGTCGCAGGCAGGTCACGTGCAGGAGGATATCGGGCATGCCGTTATCCGGCACGATGAAGCCAAATCCCTTCGACACGTCGAACCACTTGATGACGCCGGTAAGTTCGATGACGCTGGCGGAGGTTTCATCGTCGATCCCCGCGACCATATCCGGTCCGAGTTCGATGCCTTTGCCGGTCACTTTGGATTCAACCCCGTCCGACGACATGACGCCGTACGCCGCTCGCTTGGGGCGCCTCTTCCGGGCGCTTCAACGAATCTCTTTGGCGAAGATAACACCGAGTACGAGATGTAAAAGAATAAAATGCGTTTTTATGCGTGCCTGTGAACATCGATGGAATAATGCGAATCAGCGGGTCGCAAACGGCGCGAGCACTGCGCCGATGTCCTGCCGCACGACGAGGTCGGCAAGATCATCGAACTCGGTTGCCTCACGGTTGATGATGACGAGAGCCGCGCCGTTGCGTTTAGCAATCAACGGGAACCCGGCGGCCGGCCACACCACGAGCGAAGAACCGATGGCGAGAAAGAGGTTACAGGACATCGTGAGTTCTTCCGCTCTGCGCATTGCGGCTTCCGGCATGGCTTGCCCGAAGGATACCGTCGCGCTTTTGATGTGACCGCCGCAACTCGTGCAATCGGGCGCCTCCCCGCCTGACTTTTCGAATTTTTCCCGCACCCAGGCAAGCTCGTAACGCTTGGCACAGCCAAGACATACGGCGAAAGTCGTATTGCCGTGCAGTTCGACCACATGCTCCGGCGGAATTCCCGACGCCTGATGCAGATTGTCGATGTTTTGCGTCACCACGGCCGGGACTTTCCCAGTGAGGTAGAGCGACGCCAGCGCGCGGTGACCGCGGCCGGCACGCGCGGCGGAGAAATACGTCTCCAGCGCGAAGCGCCGCCGCCAAGCCTCGTTGCGCATCTCCTGACTCGACATAAAGGCGTCGAAGGGGATGGGTTTGTTTTTCGTCCACAATCCGCCGGGCGAGCGGAAATCAGGGATGCCGCATTCGGTGGATATGCCGGCGCCGGTAAAGGGGAGCACAGTCCGCGCGTCGTCGACCAATCTCCTAAGCTCGGCGGCGGCGGTCTCCAGATCGGGCGCGATCATTATATAAGGGTCACTTCCGAACGGGCCGCTATCGGACCGAACGGCTGCAGAGGATGAAACGATGCGATATCTGCACACCATGCTCCGCGTGCGCAATCTCGACGCCGCGCTGGATTTCTACTGCAACAAGCTTGGCCTGCAAGAGGTCCGCCGCCGGGTTGACGAGAAAAACCGCTTTACGCTGGTATTTTTGGCGGCTCCTGCCGACGCCAGCCTGGTCGCCGACAGCCAGAGCAAAGGCCGCGAGGCGCCGCTGGTGGAGCTGACCTTCAATTGGGACGCCGAAGATTACGGCGAGGCGCGCTTCTTCGGCCATCTCGCCTACGAGGTGGATAACATTTATGCCCTTTGCGAGCGGCTGATGCAGGCGGGGGTCACCATCAACCGCCCGCCGCGAGACGGTGCGATGGCCTTCGTGCGCTCCCCCGACAAACACTCGATCGAGTTGTTGCAGAAGGGAAATCCGCTGCCACCGCGGGAGCCTTGGGCGTCGATGCCAAATACCGGCAAATGGTGAAACCGTGGTGTGAGCAGCTTGCCGGTCCCCGCCAAGCACTTTATACCTCGCCCGCCTTTAGCGCCCATCGTCTAGCGGTCCAGGACGTCGCCCTTTCACGGCGAAAACAGGGGTTCGATTCCCCTTGGGCGCGCCACGTTCCTTAAAGCTCGACGAAAACAGTCTAAGTCTGGGAACTGGTTCCTGCGGCCCTGCCCTGCCATCGTGGCCGCTAGGCCACGCCTGGATGCAAAGTAGCATTCAGGCCATGGCCAATCCCTTGTGGCTGCGCTATCTTGGGGTGTGGCCGCGAGCGTGGCCGCATGTTTCACTATTGGAGATCGACGATGGCTCGAGGCACTGTGAAGTGGTTCAATCCGACCAAGGGATATGGTTTTATCCAGCCGCAGGGCGGCGGCGGTCGGGACGTGTTCGTACATATTTCGGCTGTGGAGCGCGCTGGCCTCAGCACCCTGAACGAAGGGCAAGTCGTCGAATACGAAATCGTGGAAAATCGCGGCAAGCAGTCTGCGGAAAATCTCAAGGTTACGTAATACTCGTCGCTGCCTTAAACACATAAAGAAAAAGCCCGACGCAAAGGCGCCGGGCTTTTTCTCAGCTATTTTGATCGTTACGCGTTTTGCAGGTTCGAAGCAGCGGTCTTGCCGCGCTCGCTGACAACGTCGTAGCTGACCTTCTGTCCTTCAACCAAGCCACGCATTCCAGCGCGCTCTACCGCGGAGACGTGAACGAACACGTCGGGTCCGCCGTCGGTCGGCTGGATGAAGCCAAAGCCTTTTTGCGAGTTGAAGAACTTAACAGTACCTACTGCCATTAGAGTAGCTCCTATAACGCACATCGGCGTCTTTTCGGCCGCACGACCATCGCGCGGCCTGATGTCCGAATTCAGCGTTATCTTGGAAAGCCCCGATGGGGAGGTAGCAAGATCAGGCGAAATCTCGAACGGCCATACAAATAGGCCGATCCCACCCCCATTGCAACCGGCCCCCGCCATTTACCTAGGCAGGTGACTCCCAGCACGCCCCATGCCGGCCCGGATGGACGGCTGTTAATCCCCGTATTCGAGCAAGACGGTGGTCACGCCTTCTTCATGCATTGGTAAAGAAACGACCAGCTTTTGCGGCCGGAAAGCTTCTGGTCCGCCGACTGCTTGCGGCAATCGGACCATCTCGCCTTATCCTTCGACCATTCCTTCGTCGTGGCGTTCCACTGCTTGCGGCTCCAATTCTCAACCGAGGTCACGGCCGAGGAAACCGACATGGAATTGGTTTCCGTCGCCTTGGAGGACGGCTTCGCCGACGATTTTGTTTCCGCAGCCTTCGCCGACGGCGGCATCGATGTCTGGGCCACGGCCGGATGTAATGGTCACAGCTAAAATGATGGAAATCGCCGCGTTTCGAATGTGAATCATGGATGCTCTCCCTATAAATTCCGATGCAAATATTGGACGGCGCAGACCCAAGTACCTCATCAACTTTTTGCGGACAGGCGGGTTCCAAGCCGTGAACCGATGCGCGGCATCAGTTTGCGGGTTTCGCGGCGACGGAAACTAATTTAGCTATCGTAAAGGTGGATACTCGATCCGATTCTAGAGAACGGCATCACCGACATGCGCTGGCCTATCCTGATAATTGCCGCTGCTCTCGCAGGCTGCGCGGGGTCGCCCTGGGCTGAATCCGAATCCCAGCGTCGGGCCGAGGAGGCAAAGAACATCCCACCTATCGATTATAGGGCGGATGCCATCGCTTTTCTGCGCACCTATCTGAACGACCCGACGCGTATCCGCAACGCGGCGATTTCGCAGCCTGAGTTGAAAACGGTCGGCCCCATCACTCGTTTTGTGGCTTGCGTGCGTTTCAACGCCAAGAAAAGCAACGGCCAATATGCCGGGCTAAAGGATAACGCGGCGGTATTCATCTCCGGGAAACTCGACCGCTTGATCGAGCTTGGCGGCACTGGCGAAGAATCGGAACGTAACAAGCCGCTGCGCGAATTTTGCGCCAGCGCCGCTTATGAGCCATTTCCGGAGTTGGAGCGCATGACCCGCTGAGGCAGCGCAGCTCCGGTCAACAGCCGCGGCAGATGCCCTTCAATTTCTCGTCCAGTAGCTTTTGCTCGCGCTGGTCTACATCGATGGGATCCGTCGACGCGTTTTGCGGGGCGGCTTCCGGAGCTTTTGGCGGCTTTGGTGCCGTGGATGTTTGCTGGTGAACCGGCGGCGTCGGATGGGGCTGGGGCTTGTCTTGCGCCAAGGCGCTGTGGACCAACGCCAGCCAAGCCGCGAAACCTAAAGCTAAGACAGGACGCATTTCTCCTCTCCGTCTTCGCAAGCACTACCGACGCGGCGGATAGCAATGCCGGTCGCCGTGATAATCCTCGACCTCGTACTGCCGCGCCGCGCCGTTGTCATCCCCAACTTTGAGATAGTTCGGGCCGACCGGCGATTTACCGTGACCGCCGGGAATATCGAGCACATAGGTCGGTTGGCACAGGCCGGAATACCGCCCGCGCAACGAGCGCATCAGCTCCTGACCTTCCGCGATCGTCGTGCGCAGATGCGCGGTACCCGGCGCAAGATCGCCGTGGTGCAAGTAATAGGGCTTGATGCGGCTCTCGACCAACGCGCGCATGAGTTCGCCAAGGGTTTGCGCATCGTCGTTGACGCCGCGCAGCAGCACCGACTGGCTCAGCACCGGAATCCCGGCATCGACGAAGCGGCCGCAGGCGGCGCGTGCCTCAGGCGTCAGTTCACGTGGATGATTGGCATGGACTACCACATAGGTCGCCCTGCCCTGCCCCTTTAGCGCACGAACAAGTGCCGGCGTGATCCGCGCGGGATCGACGAGCGGCATCCGCGTATGCAGCCGGATAATCTTCAAGTGCTCGATGGCAGATAGCCGCTTCACCACGTCCGCCAGACGCCGCGCCGAAAGCATCAGCGGATCGCCACCGGTGAGCACCACTTCCCAGATTTTGCTGTGCTCGCGGATATAAACGAGCGCCTTTTCCAAAGCCGCCGCGGAAAGCCCGCGCGAGCGGCCGGGGCCGACCATCTCGCGGCGGAAGCAAAAGCGGCAATAGACCGCACAGACATGCGTCAGCTTCAAAAGCACGCGGTCGGGATAGCGGTGCACGATGCCTTCGACTGGACTATGCGCCTCATCGCCGATGGGATCGATCATTTCCTCCGGCTTGGTATCGAGTTCGGCCGCGTCGGGAACGAATTGGCGGGCGATTGGACCGTCGGAGTTTCCCGAATCGATCAGATCGGCCATCGCTGGCGTCAGCGCCACCGCGTATCGCGCAGCGACCTGCTCAATCTCGGCGATGCGCTCGGACGGGATCAAGCCGCTCGCGTACAATTCTTCGGCGCTGCGCAGCGTTCGCTCAGTCGGTTTCATCATATTCGCCCATAAATCGCCGGCCATGACGATTAGTCAAACCACCGGCGTCCATAATACTTGTTCGATCCGCGACGCGCCGGTTACCAGCATCACCAAACGGTCGAAGCCGAGTGCAATGCCGCTGGCGGCGGGCATCGCGCCGAGTGCTTGGAGAAAATCTTCGTCAAGCGGATAACTCTCGCCATAGATGCGTTGCTTCTCCGCCATCTCCTGCGTCAGGCGCCGGCGCTGCTCGGCGGGATCGTTTAGCTCGCCAAACCCATTGGCGAGTTCAACGCCGCAGGCATAAAGCTCGAAGCGTTCCGCCGCGCGCGGGTCGGCTTGGCTCCGCCGCGCCACCATTCTCGACGAATATCCCGCCGTGCAATCGGCGCTGGCGCGGCGGAGCCAAGCCGACCCGCGCGCGGCGGAACGCTTCGAGCTTTATGCCTG
>JAXDOR010000224.1:0-3742 GCA_034668825.1 Alphaproteobacteria bacterium
GTCGCAGTCATCTCAATCTCGCCGCGTTCCAGCGACACCAGCAGTTCCTTTGTCCCGCGATAGCCGACGACCCATTTCGCGTTCCACCCGAGGTAGGCATTGCCCCAGGCCGTCATCTGCATGCCGGACCGCGGCACGCCACCAAGCGCTCCCATGATCACTGGAGGTTGGCTCTTGTCGTAAAGCCGCTTTTCCGCGTCGGTGCGGATCATGAGAAAATTTCCGCCGCGTCCCATGCCGCCGACAAATTGGTATTTGGTCGGGTCGAAGTGCGACTGCGGTCGCCGCGTCAGCAGCGGATCGGAGGTTGTGTTTGCGCCCATGACCAGCGTGAGCCCGTCCGGCTTACTGCGTTGAATGAAGCTGTTCATCGCGGTAAGGCCGTCGGCGCCTGGCTGGTTGTTGACGATGATAGTTGGCGTGCCGGGAAGATGCTTGCTAAGAAAAGTCGCTAGCGCGCGGGCGGAAAGATCGGTCCCGCCGCCGGCTGCGTAGCCGACGATGATGGTCACGGTCTTGCCTTCGAAATTCACCGGCGACTGCGCGCGGGCAGTGCCGACGAAGCCGGTAAGCGCTGCCGCCAGCGCAAGAGTGACGACGCGCGATGGCTTCAGTTTTACGGCACGGATCACGCGTTGGCGCCCTTGTAAAGGCCAGCCACGAAACCGGAGTCGGCGAGGCGGCGAATATGGTGGAAGTCCCACAGCTCCATGGGATTCACCTTCAAGGCATCTTTATCTTTGTAGACCGCCTCCTCATAGACGTTGGAGATGGCTTTCATGCTGGGAAACAGGTTTGTCGAGAGCAACGGCAACAGCGCGTCATAGGCGATAGTCGCCTTGGCGCGATCGAGCTTACCCTCGCGGGTATATTGATCCTCGATGATCTTGATGGATTCCTCGCGGCGGGTCTTGAAGAAGTGGATACCTTCGATGATGCCCTTGAGGAAACGCTCGACGACGTCCGGATGCTTTTCGACGAAGGTAAGGCTTGAGGAAACGGTGGTGAACCAGATCATCGGAAACGGTTCGAGGTCGATCACCTTCAGGCCGGCCTCCTTGGCGAACAGCGTGGCCGGCGGCGTCAAGAAGCAGGCGTCCGCGCGCTTGTCGGCCACCCATTGCCAGAGCGGCACCTTCTTGGCGGCGCCACCGAACTTCTCCACCGGATCCATCGCGCCTTTCTTGTAAGCAACGGTTCGGATCAGTTCGTAGTCGTCGCGGTCGACGTCGAGGCCGTTCTGCTTGAGGAACAACCAGTCGTTCAGGCCAGGATGCGCGCCACTGGTCGCGACTTTATGGCCGCGGATATCGGACACGGAATTGATACCGGCATCCGGGCGGGTCACTAGCGCATTGTGGACGTGATTGACCGTCTGCCCGAGATAGACCCAGCTATCGCCATGCGCGCGGGCGGCATAGGTCGAGACATGGTTGCCGCCGACAAATTCGACCTCATGCAGCGGGATCTTGCGATGCGCTTCGGAGGCAGAAATCTGAAAATTATAATTGACCTCAATGCCGTGTTTTTCCCAGGCGCCGGATTCGGAAATGACATGGAGCAGGATCAGATGACTCGATGCTCTGTAGGGGAATGATACCTTGTCCATCGTGCTTTTCCCGCTCCTTTACCTGTGACAGCGATTATATGTTGCCCGGCCGAGACCCGCGTTGTCCACCCCGATAACGACGAGGACTAGCCCGCGTTGAAGTCCGGCGAATTTTCCACCTGTCGCAGGTCCGATGCGACATGTTCATGGATCGGCATATTGATGAAGGCGACCCACCTCGCCGGACCCTTTTCAGGCTGCAAGTTGAAATGCTGGTGCTCAACGCCGCCCGGCTTCATCGGCAGCAAGATCAGGTCGCCCTTCTTCCAGTCCCGCCGCTGCCCGTCCACGGTCGAATAACCGACGCCTTCCAGCACGTAGATCAGCAGGCCACCCTGATGCGTATGCTTACCCGAGACGGTTTTGATCTCGTGCATGAATACCCGCCAATGCGTGAGCGGATTTTCTTTATGCGAGACCGGGCAGAGATAATAGAAAAGCCGCCCTTGACGCGCTTGGAACCACTCGTGGTCCTCCTGCGTGACCACCAGCGGTCCGGTCATGTTCTTCTGCGTGAACTCGGCGCGGGCGCGCATGCTGCGCTCGTAGGTGTTGTCCTGCAGCGGCGGGCGTTCCCGCTCTTTCGTGCGTTCCATTTCGGCCATGTGAATTCCTTCCGGATTAGGCGGTTTGTTGTTTTGCTTGCCGATATTCCGGCGCGTCTTCCAACTGCTCGAAGCCCGATCCGCGATCGACGGAGGTGCATTCGAACCAATTCGCCTCGGTGGCGATGAACTTGGCGGTGCTGTCCTTGTCGGTATTGAAGTGCTGCACCGTGATGCCATCGACCCGCAGCGGGAGGCTGACGAGATCCCCGGCCTTCCACGGATACTTCACCCCATCGATCATCGTGTAGCCCGTGCCTTCCAGTATCAGCATGACCTGGTTGCCCTGGAACTTGAGCCTGCCGGAGCGGCTACTGGGCGGAATTTCCTGCTCGAAAAAGACGTAGGAATTGATCGCCGTGTCCTTGATAGAGGGGTGCAGATACCACCGCATCAGACCCTGACGGCTGACCTCGAGCGGGAGGTCTTGTTCGCTGATGATCTCAAGGGCATCGCGTTTCTCCTCCCGCTGGCGGTCGCGCATCGCCAACAGCTCGTCCCAGTGATTGACTTCGGCCAGCTTGGATTTGCGATCTTGTGCCATGGAGGGCCCTTTGGTTGCCGGAGGTTCCGCGGTCAACTTATTGCTTCAGCGCCGCTTTCAGAAGATCGGTCGCGTTTTTCGGCGCGCTCAGCACCCGCTGAACCAGATTTTCCATTTCTTTCCAGCCGACCGGGTGAATTTCTTTGTGCAGCTTCTCGGCATCGGCGAGGAATTCGGGATCCTTCATGGTGTCGTCGAAACCCTGCCGCAGCGCCGCAACCCGATCGGCGGGAACGCCGGGCGGGGCCACGAACGGCCTGCCCAGTTCGCCCGTGATAGTGACGATCTCCAGCACTTTGCGCGCGGTTTCGTTGGGCGCCAAATCGATCATCAGCGGCACGTCGGGCAGATCGGGATGCTTGAACAGGCTCATCTGCATAAGCGGGATGATTTTCTTGTCTTTTACCCAGTCCGGCTTGGTCGCCTTCCACTCGCTCCACGGATTGGAGCCCCGGCCTTCCACCTCGCCCCGCTCCAGTGCGAGGATGATCGGTGTGCCGCCCGGATAGCCGGGAACGATCTTAAACTTAGTGCCCAGCAGCTCGTTGGCGAGCTTCGGATAGACATAGTTCATGCCGGTCGGACTGGTGGCGCCGATGATCACTTCTTTTTTCTTGGCGTCCTCGATCGTTTTGACGCCGGTGGTATGCCACACCACCAGCGTTTCGTCCGGGCGCACCGGGCTTCCGATCCAATTGAATTTCGCGGCGTCGTAATTCACGCCGCTCTCGCCCAGCGCCTGACCCATCGGTAGGCTCTGCTGCATCACCGCAATGACGGAGCCGTCCTTGGGCGCGGTGTTATACATATAGGTCGCAGCTGTCCGGCCCGAGGCGCCCAGCATGTTCTCCGGCACCACATGCGGATTTCCGGGAATGTGTTTGCCGAGGTAACGCGCGACCAGACGCGCATCGGAGTCATAGCTGCCGCCCGCATCCGCCGAGATGATCACGCGAATGCTTTTGCCTTTATAGAAATCCGATA
>JAXDOR010000225.1:0-3322 GCA_034668825.1 Alphaproteobacteria bacterium
CGCTCTACGAAGACGCCCGCGCCATGCTGAAAAAGATCGTCGAGGAGAAATGGTTTCGCGCCGGCGCCGCCATCGGCTTCTGGCCGGCGAATGCCGAGGGCGACGACATTGTGTTGTTCGCGGATGAAGCGCGCAAGACGCCGCTCGCCACGCTGCATACGCTGCGCCAGCAACTCACCAAGCGCGAGGGCCGCTTCAACGAGGCGCTGTCGGATTTCGTAGCCCCACGTGACAGCGGCCTGGCGGATTATGTCGGCGCCTTCGCGGTCACCACCGGCGTTGGCGAGGACGAGATCGCCGAGCGATTCAAGCAGAAGAACGACGATTATTCCGCCATCCTCGCCAAGGCGCTGGCCGACCGGCTGGCCGAAGCTTTGGCGGAGCGCCTGCATCAGCGGGTGCGCCGGGAATTCTGGGGCTATGCGGCGGATGAAGCTTTAGCTGCCGATGATCTGATCGCGGAAAAGTATCGTGGCATCCGCCCGGCGCCCGGCTATCCGGCGCAGCCGGAGCACAGCGAGAAGGCCACCATCTTCAAGCTGCTGCCGGCGGAGAAGATCGGCGTCAAGCTGACGGAAAGTTTCGCCATGTGGCCCGGCGCCGCTGTTTCCGGGCTCTATTTCAGCCACCCGGAGAGCCATTATTTCGGCGTCGGCAAGGTCGAGCGCGATCAGGTGGAGGATTACGCCGGCCGCAAAGGCTGGACGGTGGCGGAAGCGGAGCGCTGGCTCGCGCCGGTGCTCAATTACGATCCGAAGCCGGTGACGGAAACCGCGGCGTAGGTTCGCACCCATCCACGTCTTTCTTATCTAATAACGAAGCCGGGGCTGCCCGGAACACGTACGGCCATGACGCCCGGGCAATTCAGCGTCAGAGCAACCCCGTGCCGTGGAGCAGGTGGATGAACCAATAGCGCGGGGTTACCGCGGTGTTGAGACACTGTTCCCGCGCCAGCCGCTGTTGAGGATTTTTGACATCAAACCGCTCGCAGTGACCAAGCGAGTTGGCATAGCGGTAGCTCTCGAGCCGCACGACGGCAAAGCTAAGGAGGACGACCGCGCTCAGCAGGAGTGCAATGGCGGCAATTACAAAGAGGCGCATGAAAAGACATTATAATAACAAAGAAGGCCTCGTAAGGCCGGCCCCATCCACTGACCTGGGATTTCCCCTATCTTTCTGACCCCCCTTTGCGGCGACGGGCCTGGAACGCTCCGCCCGGCTTCGGATTGAATCCTGAGCAGAGGAGCCCCACCATGCCAGCCAAATCCAAGCAACAGCAAAAGGCAGCCGGTGCCGCGCTTGCGGCTAAACGCGGCGAGCAGCCGAAGTCCCAGTTGCGCGGCGCATCCCGCCAGATGGTGGAATCCATGAGCGAGAAAGAGTTGGAGAAAATGGCTAGCGTCAAGCGCAAGAAGCTGCCCAGCCGCGCCTCGAGTTCCACCAAACGGAGCAGCAAACGCCGGTGAATCTGCCGTCAGCGAACGTCCTCGGACTGCCGCTTTGAAAAAAAAGTTCCGCGGGAACGAACCTCGAGTTTCGCCGTTGCCCTTTTTGAAGTCGGGGGTGTCGACGCGTGGAACTTGCGGAAGAATTCCTAAAAAACGCCAATGAGTGTTTGCGGCTGGCGCAGGAAGCGCATACCGCCGAGGCGCAAATCCATTGGCTGTCCATGGCGCAGTTCTGGCAGCATCTCGCCCAACAGGTCGCGGACGAGGACCTGATGACGGGCATCGATCCGTCCCTCACCGAAAACGGCAAGTCGAACGGCGAGGAAAACGGCAACGGCGATTCCGGCCAGGAACATTAAGATCTGAATAGTCCACTATCAACGTCATGGCCGGACTTGTTCCGGCCATCCACGTCTTTGCTTGCTGCATCCGAGCATTAAGATGTGGATGCCGGCGACAAGCACGGCATGACGTTGGCGTTTAAAAACGCAAACGCCGGAGAGATTGCTCTCCCCGGCGTCCGAGACATTGGCCGTTCTGATTTGCAGACGGCGTTATTGTAACCCGTGCCGTTGGCCACCTGAACTCAAAATGCACCGAACAAAATGGCGCCAACGAAAAGAAACACGGCGCACACCGCGAGCACATTGAGCTTCAAGGCAAGGTCCACGTGAGTGCCTCCTACCTCGTTGACGATCAACGCTAGCAGAGTGCGGGCGCGGCCAGAAGGGCTAAACCGCTAGCCGCGTCAAAATAAATACCGCAGCCGCCAAAAGACGGCGCGTTGTTATCGGACGATTGATTTCATGGAATAAAATTGCCGCGCTTTTTGCAATTAAATCGCAGCAGCGATCGCTTTTTCCAGAAACAATGCCGCTTCCAGCGTCGCGCGGTCGCGGCCGAAGCGACCGACGATCTGCACGCCGAGCGGCAAGCCCGAGTCGTCCATCAATCCCGGCACGTTGACGCAAGGCGAGCCCATCAAGGTCCACAGACGATTGAAGATAGACGTGCCGGTGGAGTCTAGTCCGCGCGGCGCTGCGCCCGGCGCCGACGGGGTGAGAATGAATTTGGCTTCGCCGACAAGATCGTTGAGCGCATGACGCGCGCGTTTAGTGGTGCGGCGCGCGGTGTCATAATCCTCCGCGCTGATTTTGGCGGCGTTGTCCAGCGTTTTACCGAGCAAGGGACCGATCCATTCGCGTCGATGATCGTATTCATAAGCGAGCGCGCGAAAGCCCTCGTAATCCATGATGATCGATTGCGCGCGGTAGGCCTCTTCCAGAATTTGCGGGAGGACGATTTCCTCGATGCGTGCACCGGCGGCTTCGGCTGCGCGCGCCGCGCGCTCGATCGCCTTTTGCATCGCTTCGCTCGCCTGATCCCAGATGTGGCTGCGCACGATGGCAATGGTTGGAGCGGTTGGCGGCGAACGATCCACCCGCAAATCCCGCCCGCTGATCGCCGCAGCAGCAAAGGCGGCGTCGGCTACGCCTGCGGCGAACAAGCCGGCGGTGTCAAGCGACCACGAAAAGCACTTGATGCCGACTGTCGGCAGCAGGCGATAGGAAGGTTTGAAAGCGGCGACGCCGCAGAAGGCCGCAGGGCGGATGATGGAGCCTGCGGTCTGCGTCCCAGTCGCGATCGGCACCATGCCGGCGGCGACGGCTGCGGCCGAGCCGGAAGACGATCCGCCCGGCGTGTGTTCGGGATTGCGCGGATTTTTCGTCTTACCCGGCTGCATATACGCAAATTCCGTCGTCACGGTCTTGCCGAGAACGACGCCGCCGGCGCGACGCAGCAGCGACACTACGGCGGAATCCGCTACCGGCTGATGGCCGGCGTAAATCGGCGAGCCGTATTCGGTCGGCATG
>JAXDOR010000226.1:0-50305 GCA_034668825.1 Alphaproteobacteria bacterium
GGGTAGAGGGTTGCTCGCCTGGGCCGGATTTCGACGCTGCTTGGTACCTCGCGCAGTATCCCGATGTGGCGGCAGCCAAGCTCAATCCGCTGGTACACTATATCCGTTGGGGAGCGATTGAGGGACGTGGGCCGGGCTCCGTTGATAAGCCGGCAGCTATCCGCACCCCACAGCAAGCAGGAAACCCGTTCACGAATGAAACATCGCCAGAAGAGCTAGAAGATTTTGCGAGGAGGCGACTATTACTACAACGCGAGCGGGATTTTGTCACCTTGCGCGACGATTCGTTGTTCGACGCTAAGTTCTATTTATCGCCAAGCGCCGCAATATATGAGAGAGATGATGCCATTGTCGAGTTCCTCGATCATTGGGATGCACAGGACCTTTACGAGGGTGCCGCCCAGGACTACATGCGTCGGCCGTGCGCGGGCTTTCACCCGAAAATATACGCTCACGAAAATTCCGAGTTTTACTACACCTTAGGCGTTAATCCGCTTAGCCATTTCATTCGCAGCGGGAAGCCTGATGGTCCGTGGTGTCACGAGGTGATCACGCCGAATTCAGGTATGCCGGCGGGCGATTTAAAACTTCGGGTCGCTATTCATGGACATTTTTACTACGCCGATCTCGCGAAGGACTTTTTGTCGAGAGTAAGCGCAAACCGCACGCCTTGTGATCTTTTCCTTACTACTGATGACGGCGCCAAATCGAGAGCGCTGCGGAAAGTGACGCGTGGCTATGATCGCGGTGAGGTGTCAATCCGCATCGTTCCCAATCGCGGACGTGATATCGGCGCTTTGCTCACCGCCTTCGGCCCGGACCTCCTTAATGAATATGACATTATCGGCCATGTACATGGAAAGCGAAGTCTGGCTGCCGGAGATCAGGAAATTGGGAAAAGGTGGCGCGAGTTTCTGTGGCAAAATCTGCTCGGCGACTCCTATCCGATGATGGATGTTATCATTGGTAGCTTGGCTGCTGATAAAGCTCTGGGTCTTGTATTTCCATGCGATCCGCACGTTGTCGACTGGGACCACAATCGAAAAATAGCCGAAAGCCTCGCTAGGCGAATGGGTATTGAGGAGCAATTGCCGCCGTTCTTCGATTTTCCGGTTGGCACAATGTTCTGGTGCCGAGCGAATGCTCTGCGTCCTTTATTCGATCTTAAGCTGGGTTGGGAGGATTACCCGGATGAACCGATAGCCTCCGACGGAACGATACTGCATGCCGTCGAGCGACTGCTGCCGTTCGTGGTGCAAAAAGCGGGTTACCGTTTCTGCACAACCTATGTTCCGGATGTCACTCGGTAAATCGGATCCAATCTAAGAATGGGTATCAATGGATCAACAGCTGTGACTGCGAGATGAAGGCCCCTTCCCTCGTCCATACAGAAGTCACTTCTATATCGCAAAAACGGCCTGCAACGCTTTGCCGCAGCGCCTGTGTTAGGATGATCATTTTTCATTTCTGCGTCTTACACGCCCTATCGCAGGGTACCCTACGGTTCGCCAATAGTGCCTGCAGCGGGTAGAGACGGATGAGTCCGGGAAGCGAAAACTGTATCGGTTTTCATGATTCGACAGAAGGGAAGGTTGGCTGGGGAACTAGGATTCGAACCTAGATTAACGGAGTCAGAGTCCGTTGTCCTACCATTGGACGATTCCCCACTAAGCCATTGTAACAACTATCGTATCCCATGGGACTAGAATTCAGAAGCGCTCAATGCGCATTTATATAGAGGCAACGGTGTTTGCGGTCCATGAACTCGTGCGAGACAGGGCCGGCGGCTGAGGGCCTTGTATCCGAACCAATAAGGGGCTGAAACGTTGCTCTATATATAATATTCGGGCTCCATATTCTTGCCCATCCGATTCCCTCCGCCTCTTCAGGAGCCTTGAATGCAAAGCTTCCATTTTAGGATGTCTCCTCCGATTCCTCCTCCTTCGGCCATCGCCGACAACTTCCGCCATCTTCCGTCCGGAGCTGCAATCGCGTAGCAGCCATTAATTCACTCATTCGGAACCGGCACTGTGCAGCTCGACTCGATCGACATTGGCCAAGTGGCTATCCTTCTCGACATTGACGGAACGCTGCTCGATATCGCGCCTACGCCGCAGGAGGTGCGTGTCTCACCGGCCCTGCGGAAAACCTTGGCGACGCTCCACGAGCGCACCGGCGGCGCGATGGCGCTGGTGAGCGGCCGATCGTTGCACGACATCGATCGTATTTTTTCGCCATTACATCTCTCTGCGGTCGGCGGACATGGCGCTGAAATCCGGCTTCTGCCTGACGGCCACACCGATCCGCAGCGCACCACGCCGCTGGACGAGAAACTCAGGCGCCGCTTCGCCGACATCGCCCAGCCGGGGAACGGCATCATCGTCGAGGACAAGGAATATTCGCTGGCGCTGCACTACCGTTTGGCGCCGGAGAAAAAGCGCGCCGTCGAGGACGCCGTGGCTGCGATCTGCGCCGATCTGCCGGCTGCCTTTGTCGAGGTTCTGCCCGGCAAGTCCGTGCTCGAAATCAAAAAGATCGGATTCAACAAAGGAACCGCCATCCGATATTTGATGGCGCATCCGCCTTTCGCGGGCCGCCGCCCGATCTTTGTCGGCGACGACACTACTGACGACGCGGCCTTCGCCGTGGTGCCGGAATTCGGCGGTATCGGCATATCCGTCGGCCGCATGGTTCCCGGCGTCAACACACGTTTTGAGGCCCCGCGCGACGTGCGCCGGTGGCTTGAGCGCATAGCGGAAAACGGCAGAATGGCGACAACATGATCGATCACGGATTGGACCTGGCCGTCATCGGCAACGGACGGACGGCGGCGCTGGTCGATCCGAATGCGCGCCTGCTGTGGTGGTGCTTTCCCCGCTTCGACGGCGATCCGGTGTTTTGCCGGCTGCTCTCCGGCGACGAGGAGAAGGGTTTCTCCGATGTCGTCCTCGACGGCATTGCCGATTTCACCTCGGAATATCTTCGCAACACGCCGATTGTCTCCACGGTGTTGACCGATCAGTCGGGCGGGGCTGTTCGGGTGACGGATTATGCGCCGCGCTTTCGCCAATTCGGCCGCATCTACCGGCCTCCGCAACTTCACCGCATTATCGAGCCGGTTTCCGGACTGCCGCGCATCACCATCCGCTTCCGGCCGACGCACAGCTACGGCACGCCGATCACGCGGCGCTCACTCGGCAGCAATCACATACGCTACGTGACCGACGACACTGCTATTCGCCTCACCACCGACGCGCCGCTTTCCTATATCGAGCGCGAAGCGCCCTTTGTTTTGACCAAGCCGGTGCATCTGATATTCGGCCCGGACGAACAATTCCCCGGCGACCTGCAAACCACCGTGCGCGAGTTCTGCGATCGCACCCGCGATTACTGGATGGATTGGGTTCGCCGCTTGTCGATTTCATACGATTGGCAGGAAGCCATCATCCGCGCGGCGATCACCCTGAAGCTCAGCAACTTCGAGGAAACCGGCGGCATCGTCGCGGCGCATACTACCTCGATCCCCGAGGCGCCCGGCTCGGGTCGAACTTGGGATTACCGCTATTGCTGGCTGCGCGACGCCTACTTCGTGGTGAAAGCGCTCAACCGCATCGGCGCCACGCAGACGATGGAGGATTTCATCTCCTTCATCCTCGGCGTTGCCTTCAATCCGAATGACGTATTACGGCCGGTTTACAGCATCGTTCCAACCGATCCGATGGATGAAAAGATCGCGGACCGGCTTCAGGGTTATCGTGGCGACGGGCCGGTGCGGATCGGCAACGCCGCCATGGAGCAAACTCAGCATGATACCTATGGCAGCATCATCCTCGCGGCGATGCCGATGTTCTTCGACCGGAGGCTGCCGCGTCCCGGCGATGAGAGTTTGTTCAAGCTTCTGGAAACGCTTGGCACGAAGGCACAGCGCTTCGCGCTTGAGCCGGACGCCGGCATTTGGGAATATCGCGGACGTCAGCGGGTGCATACGCATTCCGCGACCATGTGCTGGGCCGGCTGCAGCCGGCTGGCCGCCATCGCCTCCCGTCTTGGATTTACCGATCGCGCGCAGCACTGGAACGCGGTCGCGGATGGCATTCACGATGAAATCCTCAAGGGCGCCTGGAATGAAAAGCGCGGCGCCTTCACCGCGGCTTTTGGCGCCGATGAGTTGGACGCCAGCGTTTTGTTGCTTCCAGAGCTAGGGCTGATCGAGCCCACCGATCCGCGTTTCGTCAGCACCGTGGCGGCGATGGAACGCGAACTGGTGCGAGAGAAACATGTCATGCGTTACGCCAGTGCCGACGACTTCGGCCTGCCGGTGACTGCGTTCCTCATCTGCCGCTTTTGGCTTGTCGATGCCTTGTGGTCGCTTGACCGGCGGGAAGAAGCGCGCGAGCTTTTCGTTGATGCGCTCAAACACAGAAACCGCTATGGTCTGCTCTCCGAGGATGTCGACCCGCAAACCGGGGCGCTGTGGGGGAATTTTCCCCAAACCTACTCGATGGCCGGATTGATCTTGACCGCGATGCGCCTGTCCCGCAACTGGGAGGACCGTTATTGGCGCGGCTCATAGTCGTATCCAACCGCGTCGCCCTCCCCACGCGGGATGGCCGCAACCAAGCCGGCGGTCTCGCCGTCGCAGTTCGTTCCGTACTCAAACGGCAGTCCGGTATCTGGTTCGGCTGGAGCGGCGGCATCGCCGCTGCCGGAGAAAATGTCCAGACACGCACCGTCGAGCATGGCGGATTGTCGTATGTGGTGACCGATCTCACCGACGACGATTACCAGGAATATTACAACGGTTTCGCCAACCGGATGCTGTGGCCGATCCTGCACTATCGGCTCGATTTAGCGGAATTCTCTCGCCGGGATCTCAGCGGCTATATGCGGGTCAATGCGCATTTCGCCGCCGAACTGCACAAGGTTTTGCGGCCGGACGACGTTATCTGGGTGCACGACTATCATCTCATTCCCTTCGCCAAGCTGCTGCGGGAACGCGGTCACCAAAATCAGATTGGCTTTTTCCTCCACGTTCCGTTCCCGCCGCCGGAAGTCCTGACCGCGCTTCCGAACCATGAGCGGCTGATCCCCGATCTGAGTCATTACGACCTGGTCGGATTCCAGACCGAGAATGATGCGGCGAATTTCGCGCGCTATTTGGCGAAGGAATGCCGGATGCCGCGCCGTGATCGCTACACATTTCAGGTGGGCAATCGCACGATGCGGATTGGAGTCTTCCCGATTGGCATCGAGACCGCCGAGTTCAACCGCCTGGCGCGCCGTTCTGTTTGTTCGCCCTTCGTCATCGAAATGGTCACGAGCCTCGCCGGTCGCGACATGATCATCGGCGTCGATCGGCTTGATTATTCGAAAGGGCTGGCGCTGCGGATGGACGCTTTTGAATATTTCCTCGCCGCCAATCCCGAATGGCGCGGCAAGGTGACCTACCTGCAGATCACGCCCAAGAGCCGTTCGGAAATCCGCGAATATGAAGAGATGGAGCGGCTCATCAGCGAAACCGCCGGCCGCATCAACGGTACCTATGGCGAGGCGGCATGGACGCCGATCCGCTACGTCAACCGCGCCCATACCCGCACCGCGCTTGCCGGTCTGTATCGCTCGGCGCGCGCGGCGCTCGTCACTCCATTACGCGACGGCATGAATCTCGTGGCTAAGGAATATGTCGCCGCCCAGGATGAGGAAAATCCAGGCGTTCTCATTCTCTCGCGTTTCGCCGGCGCGGCGGTCGAGTTCGACTCCGCCCTGCTGGTCAATCCCTACGATCCGGAATCTGTCGGCGCCACCATCGCCCGGGCCTTGTCGATGCCGCTGCCAGAACGCAAAGCCCGCCACGACAAGATGTTTCAGGTGCTATGCGCCAACGACGTCAAATTCTGGGGCGAACGATTTCTCACCACGCTGACGCGGCCCCATGCGCTGCCGACCGTGATCGGGCAGTCCGGCGTCTCCCTCGACGACTGAGGATTATATCGGCTCGGCGGCCACATGCTGGTTGGCGCGCTGCTTGGCCGGCTTGACAGCGTTGTTCAAGTTGGACGCGCTGTTCACCAGCGCCACGTGGGAAAATGCTTGCGGGAAGTTGCCGACGAGTCTGCCGGTGGCTGAATCATATTCCTCGCTGAGCAGTCCTACATCGTTGCACAGTCCGACGAGACGATTGAAAAGCTCGCGCGCATCCTCATGGCGGCCAAGAAGAATGTACGCGTCGACCATCCAAAAACTGCAGGCGAGGAAAGCGCCCTCCCCTGGCGGCAGTCCGTCGACTTCCGGCCCGGTGTCGTAGCGCCGGACAAATCCGTCCACCATGAGCTGGCGTTCAATCGCCTCGACAGTTCCGCGCGCGCGCGGGTCATCGGGCGGCAGGAATCCTACCGCCGGCAAGAGCAGAAGACTGGCGTCAAGCTCCTTGCGGTCATAGGCCTGGACGAAGCTGCCGAGGTCGTTGTCGAAGCCCCGGCGGCACACCTCGTCATGGATCGTCGTTCGCAACTGCCGCCAGTGTCCGACCGGACCTTTAAGGTTGAACTTCTCGGCGCTTTTGATGGCGCGATCGAACGCAACCCAGGCCATAACCTTGGAAAATGTGAAATGGCGCCGCGCGCCGCGTACTTCCCATATGCTTTCGTCCGGTTGCGTCCACACCTCTTCAAGGTGCTTCAGCAGCGCGAGTTGGATGGCCCAACCAGAATCCGTTGCGGCGATGCCGCCCAGCCGGGCGTGATGCAACGCGTCCATGATCTCGCCATAGACGTCGAGCTGGAGCTGATTATGCGCCTTGTTGCCGATGCGGACCGGCGCGGAATTTTCATATCCCGGAAGCCAGGGCACTTCCCACTCGGTCAGGCGGCGCTCGCCAGCAATACCATACATAATTTGGATTTGATCAGGACTGCCGGCGACGGCGCGGAGCAACCACTCTCGCCACGCATGAGCCTCTTCATAATAGCCGGAGTTCATCAGGGCGAGCAGCGCCAGTGTTGCGTCCCGCAGCCAACAAAAGCGGTAATCCCAATTCCGTTCTCCGCCCAGGTGTTCGGGAAGCGAGGTCGTCGGAGCCGCGACAATACCCCCGGTCGGCGCATAGGTCAGCGCTTTCAGCGTGATCAAGGAGCGCACAACTGTTTCCGGACATGACTTGGCGGTTTGGCACTTGCTCGACCAATCGACCCAAAACTTCTCGGTAGCCGCTAGCGCGGCATTGGATTCCAGCGGTGTAGGCGATGGCAAATGCGAGGGGCCATAGGTCAGTGTGAAATGCATTTTCTCCCCGGCGCGAACGGTAAATTCGCCAACCGTAGTCAGGTTCTCGCCACGCAAATTCACCGGACTATGCAGCACGACCATGTCGGGCCCGGCGACGGCGCGAATGCCGCCATCTTCCAGCTTGGTGACCCAGGGAATGACGGCACCGTAGCCAAATCTCAGGACCACCTCGGTGTGCATCGCGATCTCGCCGCGCTCGCCGGCGACGATGCGTATGATGTTGGAGTTGCGGCCGCGTAGCGGCATGAAATCGATCAGCGTCGCCGCGCCCTCCGCCGTTTCGAACCGGGTCTCCAGGATCAGCGTGTCCTTGCGATAGCAGCGCGTGACTGAGAATGAAGTTGCTCGCGGGCCGATAAGCCAGCGGCCGTGTTCAGACGTACCCAGCAAGGCGGCGAAGCAGGCATCGGAATCGAAGCGCGGCCAGCACAGCCAGTCGATCGATCCGGCGCGCGACACCAGGGCAGCGGTCTCGCAATCGCCGATAAGGGCATAGTCCTCGATGCGGCTGGACATATTCCTAAATTTATAAAGTGAAATCGATCACGACTTTAATGTCACCCCGCCGGCGTTCAAGGGCTTCGGACCACTGATTGAGCGGCACGCGCCGGGTAATCAGCCGCCCCAGCCATTCCTTATCAGCTTGCGCGAGAGCCTGCGCGGCCATTTCATAATGCTTGCGATTGGCATTCACCGTTCCGAAAACAACTTCGTTCTGAAGCACCATATTTCGGTTGAACAAGCCTATGTCCACCTCCGCCATGCGGCCAGGCGGCGTGACCCCGGCAAGGCAGATGATGCCGCTAGGCGCGGTATGTCCCAACGCGCCGGTAATAACTTCTGTCGCGCCGGTGCATTCGATCAATATATCGGCGCCCAGCTTGTCGAAGTCTGCCAGACCGTTGCCGTGGTAGGTCGCGCCGAGGTCCCGCACCAGCGCGGGCTTCGGCTCGTTCTCATTGCGGTCGAGCACATGAACTTCCAACCCGCGCTGCCGCCCCATCATGGCTGCAAGCAACCCGATGGGACCTGCGCCTGTCACCGCCAGGATATGCGGCTGCCAGGAATGCGACCGCCGACCGATCCGCTCGAGATGATCCCAGCCCTTGGCGACGATGCTCGTAGGCTCCATCAGCACGCCGAGTATGTCCAGGGACGGCTCCACCTTGACTGCAAAGTCGGGCTCGACGCGAAAGTACTCGGCACAATAGCCGTTACGCTCTTTGATGCCGCGTTCGGTGTAACGGTCGTTGCGGCACATGTCCCACTCTCCGGCGGCGCACGCCGGGCATGGGACCGGATCCGGGCGGCGCACGATGCCGACGACAAGATCGCCGGCAGCAAAGCCGCTATCCGCGGGCGCCTCCTCGACCCGCCCGAGCGACTCGTGACCTAGGACCAGCCGCTCCTGGCCCGGGGGAGCCGCGCCATAGTCACCGGCAATGATTTCACGGTCGGTTCCGCACACGCCCAGCGCGACGGTTCGCACCAGGATGCTGCCTTCGGACAACGGAGGTTCCGGAATGTCATCGAGCCGGGCGGAATTCTTCACGCCTGGCAAGATGGTGAGGGCGCGCATCACGTTTCACTTTCGTTGGTGGAAAAGCCGTGGACGATCAATCAGTTCCCAGCCAAAGAGCTTACGCTGGCGGAGCGCAAAAGTTCCGGCCACCGGCACATGACGGCGCGGATGAACAAAAGCTGGCGCTCGCTGTTGCTTTGATGAACCCCGCTGCCTATCCACTCCTTCCCACCCATAATCTACCAACGGAGACAAACCAATGAATGACATTGGAAAAAAGCAATGGGCGATACCGGAGGGCTACATTCCGTCCGAAAGCTGCTCCACCGACCGCACACTTGTTTCACACGAAACGGCTTGCATCTTGAATGCCAATGATCGTGATGCGCATGTCGTTCTGACTATTTTTTTCGTTGATCGTGAGCCCGTGATTTACAAGGTGATGGTTCCGGCGCGGCGAACGCTGCATCTGCGTTTCAACGATCTCAAAGATCCTGCGCCTGTTCCGCTCGACACCGACTACTCCTCGGTATTCGAATCCGATGTGCCGATTGTGGTCCAACACACGCGCTTGGATTCACGCCGCGCGGAGATCGCGCTGCTATCGACGGTCGCTTACTCGCAGAGCTAGCAATTTACGTCGTTGAGAGTGGAAAGGGGGCGCCGGACGGGCTTCCGTCGGGGGAGGGTGGTATGAAGGCCGTCCGGCGCATGGACGCGGCTGAGGGGGAAGCCGCGCCTGTGGGCAGAACGAGCGACGCGCTACGATGTTCCCTGCAGCGGGCGTCGCTCATGAAATAGTTATACCCGCGGCGGATACGGGTTTTCGCCGTAAGTCCATTCCGGGCGGAAATGACCGTTTTCGCCCATCAGACACACCTGGGCCTGCTCGCCGTGCTCGCCGAGCTTTTGGGCGGCGTCGACCGCGAACAGCATGGCTTCTGCTTGGCTGTTATACGGCCCGTATTCTTCGTCATCGAACTTGATCAACCAAGTGTCGTCTTGCTTGATGATGAAATACCGCGCCTGGGCCATGGGTGTCCTCCTCGTGCTTTTTTCGTTGAACGGCAACGCCCCTCCCCGCCACTAGGTTCCCAGGAATTATTATCGAACTGAAATTAACGAGTAAATTCAATGCGCAATTCACACGCCTGTTAACGGCAGAGGATTGCCCGGCGCAAAAAAGGTATCGCGAAGCGAATCAGCCGCCGTGAATCGCGGCCATTTCCTCATGGCGCGGCTGAAATGGTACCAGTGTCGCGGCGGGTTGGGTGACAAGCCGGGGCTGTGCGGCGCAAGCCTGCAGCGCCATGACGAAATCCGCGAACCACCCGTGCAACGAGGAAGCTTCCAGGGTTTCCATCATGGTCATCCAACGCTCGCGCCGCTCTTCCGCCGGCATCGCGAAAGCATTTGAAATGGTGCGTGCCAGCCCGTCGATATCGTGAGGATTGACCAGGAGCGCTGCGTCCAACTGCTTCGCCGCGCCAGCGAATTTCGATAGCACCAACACTCCTGGTTCGGACGGGTTTTGAGCGGCCACATATTCTTTAGCCACCAGATTCATGCCGTCGTGAAGCGAGGTCACCAGACCAACCTGCGCGGCACGATAAAACCCGGCGAGTTTCGCCTGGGAGAAACCCTTATTCAGATATCGAATCGGCGACCAGTCGACTTCGCCATGGCGGCCGTTAATGTCGCTGACCAACGTCGCCAATTCGCCTTGCAACTGGCGGTAGGAGTCGATCTGGCAGCGCGACGGCACGGCGATCTGAAGTAGTGAAACCGAGCGCTTGAGCAGCGGATGAGTAATCAGCATGCGGTCAAAGGCCTGCAGCCGATTAATCAGCCCCTTGGAGTAATCCACGCGGTCGACGCCGATCGCAAGCTGGGCGCCCTGCAGGCTCGCGCGCAAGCGCGAGACTTCCGCCCGCGTCGCCGCTTTGGCAGCCCGCTCGGCGAAGGCCGTCGCATCGATTCCAATCGGGAACGTCGCCAGCCGCGTCTGCCTCTGCCCGATCGAATAAGCACCGCCAACGGCCTTCAGACCAAGCTCGTGGTGCAGATAGTCGGCAAAGTTCAACTGATCTTCCTCGGTCTGGAAACCGATCAGGTCGTAGGACAGCATCGCGCGCATCAGTTCGCGGTGATGCGGCAGGCTCATGAATATGCTGCGAGCCGGGAACGGCGTGTGCAGGAAAAAGCCGAGCGGCTGCTTCACGCCCATGCGGCGCAAATCCGCGGCGAGCATCATGTAATGATAGTCATGGATCCAGAACGTGGCGTCGGGTTGCGCGAAACGGACCAGAGCGCGCGCCATGAAGGAGTTGATCTCGCGATAGGAGACGTAATCTTCGTTGCTGGTGCGGATCAGGTCGGTACGCGAGTGCAGCACCGGCCAAAGCGCCGAATTTGAAAACCCTTCATAAAAACCGCTGTAATGCGCCTTCGGCAGGTCCACGGTAGCAATGGCGCCGGCGCCGAAGCTCTCGATCTGCGCGAGGGATTCCTTCTCGGCGGTTTGTAGCAAACGCTGGCTTGCACCGACCCAGATGGCGCCGGAATTTTGCACTGCGGGGAGCAACGCCGCCGCTAATCCGCCCTCGATCGGTTCATCCGCCTTTGGACGTGCGATGCGATTAGAAAGGACGATCAAGCTCATTTTTTAAAATCTCCCGAGACGCCTCCGGGTAACCACGGGCTGAAGCAATAGTTCCTTTGTTGAAGCCCGACTTAGCCTCAGCCGCGGACGACGGGCGCTATCAAACACAGCCATCACGTCGAGAAAAAGTTGGGTTAGCCAGCCGGCCGCAGCTCCAAACCGGCGACGCCAACAGCCAGGTTCAGGCCGGCTTGACCCTGCACGGACAGCGGCTGCAACGTAACGGTGCGATCCGATCCCCCGACGAGAACGTTGGCTCCCAGGCCGAGCCCAACGGTCGCCTCGGCGCTCGCGCCGGTGTAGTTGCCGGCGAGTGCGGCGATCTGCCGGCTAGTCGGTGCATAAACCGACCACACCATCTCGCCGCCCGCCGTGGCTCCGATGTCCAATCCGAATTTACTAATCGACCCAACATAGACTTCGGCAGGACCACCTTGAGCGGGGGTAAACATACAGGTGACTTGTTTTTGCGAGCCGATAATGAATCCGATCCCCGCTGAAATATCGCAGGTCAATGTTCCAGCCTTGGGATGTGCCGGCTGTTGCGCCACCACCGGGCAAGCGGTTGACATAGCTAAGGCTAATACGGCGAAAAGGCTGGGCAATCGGCGCATGTGAAACTCCCCCTGAAAACCGGCAGATACGGCAGACTTACCAACGGCCGCATAGAAATGCGTGTGCCGCTGGATTGTTCCTCGCTAAAGAAGGTGGTTGGGGTCCGTCTGTGCGGTCAGCAAGGGGGAGTCTTGGCTGCCATGATCCTGCTGCGATAAAGCCACCAAAGGAACTTTCCTTCGGCTTGAGAATTGTCACGCCGGTAAAGTCATTTTCCTCCATCAAGAGATTACCGTCATGTCACTGGGCACCATCCTCCTCATCATTCTCATTCTTGCGCTGATCGGCGTGATCCCGACCTGGCCCCATAGCAGCGGCTGGGGCTACGGGCCGTCAGGCCTCGTTGGCACCGTCCTGGTCATTTTGCTCATCCTGATGCTGCTTGGGCGTATCTAAAGCCCTTTAGCCCCGAGGAATGGCCCCCGCGAAGCGCGTCGGCGGCGTAATGGCCGCCAAGCAGCGGGTTGTGAAGTTATTGGCGCGCGCTGACTCGGCGAGCGGGCTGAAGGCCGAATCGCATCCTTCCGGAATCTTCTTTTCGCGGTCGATTTTAACGGCCGGAGCGGCGGACGGCGAAACAGGCTTGATCTCGACGGCCGAGGACGCCGTCGCGGCTGCTGGTGCGCGCGGAACGTCGCGGATGGTGACCTGTGGCAGCACGACACCCCGCGCCACCACCGTGGCATTCGCGAGCGGATCGGTGCGGAACAGGACCTGGTCGTCGCGGTCGCGATAGATGACCGCGGCGTCACGGAGCCCGACCACCTCTACCGCTGAAATGACCCGGTCCCGGTCCCGCTCCCGAGCCGCCGCCACAGGCATCCGATCGCCCTTATGGGCGCGATCGACGGCGCTCGTCGTCACGCCCTGGGCGGTGGATTGTCCAAAGAACTTCAGGCCCATGCCGCTAGGCGTCGCGTAACTCAGCGCCAGCAAAACAGCCAAGCCGGCGGCGCAATGACGAAGCAGACCGCACATCGGATCTCTCCAATATGCCACTCAAGAACGCCGCGGGGCGCGCAGGGGCGAGGAAGTTTCGGCAGCTAAACGTTCGCGGACATCATTTGTTCCGGATCGGCCATTCCAGCGTTCAGCGCCCCACCGAGAGCTGTGTCACCGGCATGACAATTCGACAGCGCAATCCGGCTGGTGAAAAGCTCAGTTCCACTTCCGCGTCTAACGCCCGCGTCAGGTTCTGTTCGATGACCATGCGGCCGAATCCACGTTGCCTCGGTGCCTTAACCTTCGGCCCATTTTCCTCAATCCACCACACCTCGACGCCATTTCCCTCCGTGGGCGGCAGCCGAGTCCAAGTGATGGCCACGCGTCCGGCGGGAACCGACAGCGCGCCGTATTTCGCCGCGTTCGTCGCCAACTCGTGCAGCGCAAGTCCCAGACTTTGCGCCGCCTCCGGCTTCAGCACGATGTCCGGCCCGCTCAGCGAAACCTGCGCATCCTCGCGATCGACGTAATGGCCGAGTTGGGAACGCACGAGTTCGGACAACGACACGCCATACCAGCTTTCCTGAACGAGCAGGTCGTGAGAGGATGCAAGCGCTTGCAGGCGGGCGCCAAACCGCGTCAGAAAGGCGTCGATCGAGCCGACATGGCGCGCGGTTTGACGCGCCATGGCCTGGATAACGGCAAGCAGGTTTTTTGACCGGTGGGTCAATTCCCGCATCAGAAGACGCAGATGCGCCTCGCCCTCTTTGCGCTCGGTGATATCCACCGCGACGCAGCTCAAACCGACAATAGCGCCGCCAATATCACGCATCGGCTCGATATGAAGATCATGCCACCGCTGGACGGGCCCATCTTTGATGCTCACCTCGGTGTCTTGGGGGCTGCCGGTCTCCAACGCCGTTCGTTTTAGCGCCAGCACCGCGGATTGGCTCTCCGGCGGCATGACCTCGTCGTCGCTATGACCGATGATTTGATCGACGGAACGGCCAAACATGGGATTGCTGACCGATGTGTAACGAAGCTGGCGATCTTGCGTGTAAACGGTGACGTGCGAGCCGCGCAATGCCGTCTCGTAACGTTGCAATGTGCCTGCCAATTGTTCGTTGGCCCGGCGCAGCTCGCTCTCGCGGGTAACGTCCGAGTCCTGCCGATGCTCCCTGGCGTGATCGTGCGCCTGGAGCCTTGGCTCAACTTCATCGAAGTGTCGGGACATGTACGTAAACGTCCCCGCCCCTGATGAGTTTCCACCCAGGTGGTCGAACGTTTCGAAGGGACAAACTTTTTTCAGGGATGGCCGGAACCGAGCGCGCTTTTGTGCATTCTCCGTATCGACCGGCCGGAACCCCCTCCCCCCTCGTGCTCGGCCAGTCATTTAAGGCGTAGCCGATTTTAATCGGCTACGCCTTTTTCGTGTAAATACCTGAAATCTGGAACTTTTTCGGCGACAGAATGTTGTATTGCGTTGCCTACCGGGGTTGAAAGCACCATGACCAAGAAAAGCAGCCGTTCCGCCGATGACATTACAGCCATCGAAGACTTGATGGAGGATCTCGAAACGCGCCTGCGCCGCCTGAATACGAAGGCCAAAGATGACGCGTCCGACGGATCTGGGGACATCAAGGAATTCGTCACCGAAGCGCTCGCCAGCATCAGCGCGCGGCTCCGCGACAGCGCCGACAGCGTGACTCACTCGGTAACGGACGAAGCTGCCCGCGTGGGAGGCGATGCGATTAAGAAGATCTGGGACGAGATGGAGCAGCGCCCGTTGCTCACCCTGGCAGTCGCCGCAGGACTGGGATATCTGGTAGGTCTCATCGGCCGGCGGGATTAATCGGAGTGCTGCATGAGCCTGACCGACGCCGCGGCAAATGCGGTCAACCGCTTCGTCGGACGCTTGTGCCGCCGGGCAGCCGGATGGTTTTTAGTCGTTATTTTTGTGCTGGCGGCGATTTATCAAGCAACGACCGCGATATCGCTGGCGCTTGAGCTTGAGTTTGGCGTCGTCAAAGCACATTTGATCATTGCGGCATTCTACGCGGTAGCCACTGCGGTGATCGTCGGCGTGCTGTTCGCCACATCAAAATCGTCGCCAAAGGCCCGCGCCGTTAAAGCTCCGGACGGCAATCCCGAATTTCAACTGGCTACGATCGTTGAAGCGATGCTTCTGGGCTTCTCGCTGTCGCGGCGCAAGTAATCCTTACGCCGTCGCGCGATGTTCTCGCCGCTTCGCCTTCCGTTCGAAAAACAGCGCCTGGCTCAGCACCGCTGACACGGTCGCCGGTTGAAACGGCTTGGCGATCAAGAATGCCGGCTCCGGACGCTCGCCCGTCAGGAAGCGTTCGGGATAGGCGGTGATGAAGATCACCGGCACTTCGAACATCCGCAGCAGCTCGTTGACCGCGTCGAGGCCGGAGCTGCCATCCGCCAGTTGAATATCGGCCAGGATGAGGCCGGGCCGCTTGGCTTTAGCAAGCGTGATTGCTTCCGAATGCGTGCGCGCGACACCAAGCACGCGATGACCGAGGCTTTCCACCAGACCTTCGAGGTCCATGGCGATGAATGTCTCGTCTTCGATGATGAGGACGTCGGTTGCGATCTCTGCCGCGAGTTCGCGGCCGGAGTCTTCCACCAGACGGCGCAAGGTCGGTACATCGACATCGAGAACCTTTGCCGCGTCGTCCTCCGAAAGCCCCTCAAGCGCGATCAGGAGAAAGGCCTGCCGCGGTTTCGGCGTGATATTGGAAAGGCGGTGCTCGACCGGCAGGTCGCTGGCCGCTTCCGCGGCACCATTGAGCGGCACCGAATTCCAAATTTTGGTGAACAGGCGATAGAGCGCGACGCGCGTCGAACTGCCCTGTTCCAGGGCGGACGGATCCTCGATCAAAGCCTCCAGGGTGGTCGCCACATAGGCGTCGCCGGAGCTTTGGCTTCCGGTCAGAGCGCGGGCGTAACGACGCAAATAAGGCAGATGTTGAGCTACGGCTTGAGACGTCGACACTGAAACCCTCCCGCTTAATTTAACCCGCTCAGCCCCTAAAGCTTAGGCGTAATACCAAGTTATATCAAAAGAATGGGCCAGAACGAAAAAAGTTCCCTAAGCCTGGAACTAATCCTCTACAGGGGCATTCCATTCAGATGGATATAGGGGGCCCGCGGCCTTGGGAGAGGACGGGGGTTGAGGGAAGATGAAAGATGTAAAGTCGTCTAGGCCCCAGGCACAAATGGACGTTGCAGCCACACCAGGAAAGAGCACCGCCAAGCTGGGCCGGGATATTCAGGCAAAAATTGGCCAGCAGCTCCGCGCGCTCTATGACGATGTCGTCAGCCAGGGGGTGCCGGACCGCTTTAGCGAATTGCTCCATCGTCTCGATCAGCCGGGCGACAAGGAATCGCGGTAATGAACCTCGACGCCTCAGTCCGTGACGCTGTGCTGGCCGCAGTGCCAAGCTTGCGAGCTTTTGCCATTTCCCTGTGCGGAAATGTCGATCGTGCCGACGATCTTGTGCAGGAGACCCTGCTACGCGCGCTGGCCAATATCAATTCCTTCCAGCCCGGCACAAATATGTCCGCCTGGCTTTTCACCATCCTGCGCAACCATTTCCGCTCGGAATACCGGAAGCGGCGCCGCGAGGTAGAGGACAGCGACGGCCACTATGCCGAAACGCTGAAATCCCAGCCGGAGCAGCATGGCCGCGTGGAGTTTGAGGAGTTTCGAGCGGCCATGGCCAAACTGCCGCCGGACCAGCGCGAAGCTCTCGTTTTGGTAGGAGCGTCGGGATTTTCTTACGAGGAAGCCGCTTCGATTTGCGAATGCGCGGTGGGCACCATCAAAAGCCGCGTTAATCGAGCAAGGACACGTCTCGCCGAGTTGATGGCCATCGAGAGCATTGATGACTTCGGGCCGGATCGCACGACCCGCGCCATCCTCGTCGGCAATAACAGAGTCTAATCAGCACTTAATCTGAAATAGCCCGCCGGCGCATGAACGCCGGCAAGCTGCCTTTCGCGGCTTAGGGTACCGTTGGTGATCGCCCGCGGAATAACGCGACAACGGCGGAAATCGCGAAGAGTACGATCGCCACGAAGAAAATGATCTTCGCAGCTTCAACCGCCACGCCGGCAATGCCGCCGAAGCCAAGCACCGCCGCGATCAGCGCGACAATAAGAAATGTAACAGCCCAACCCAGCATGGGACTTCTCCCTTGGATGCGATACTGACAACGCAATAATAAAACCCAAGGGAAGGAAAATTGTTCCTAACCCCTCCTGCCCTGCCCGATGCTGCTGGTGGCCGACAGCAGCAAGCCGCAAGCGGGTACGGCGTTGCCGCCATACCCGCGAGCAAGAAGGTTGCGAGCGGCGCCTAGGCGCTCATGGCCTCTTGATTGACCACGCCTTCACCGATCTTGGTCAGGAGTTCGTCGGTCTCCTTTTCCTCTTCCAAGGTCTGGTGCAGGAGGCGGGCGATCTGCGGCTTGCCGATCTGCTTTGCCCAGGCGCACAAAGTGCCGTACCGGGCAATTTCATAATGCTCGGCAGCCTGCGCCGCGGCGAGCAAGCCGGCGTCGCGGACCTGTTCGTCCTCGACTTCCTCGATCACCTCTTCGCCTTCCGCGACGATGCCCAGGATGGCTTCGCACTTCTTGCCTTTGGCCTTCTTGCCGAGCATCTCGAAGGCCTTTTCCAGGCGTTCTACGTGCCCCTGGGTCTGTTCGCGGTGTTCGGTAAAGGCCGTTTCCAACTCTTCGTTGGCGGTCTTCTTGGCCATCTTCGGCAGAGCTTTGAGCAATTGCTTCTCGGCGAAATAGACGTCCTGAAGCAGGGCGTAGAAAAGGTCTTCCATCGTTTTCATGAGTAGTCTCCCCTTGGGGTTCGAGTTCGAGAGCGTCGAACATGGACGGTTCACAGCCCGCGACGCTGGAGGTGAACGTCCAATCGTTTTTCCAGTTCCGGATTGTTTTCATCCCGGGAACGCGAGGCCAACGACGGCGTTGACGACGGGTTCGACTCGAGGCTTTCTTCGTTTGATTTTCGCTGCGGTCCCACGCCAGTGAGGCCCCCTTTTTTGTGGAGGTTATGATGCCTCAAAAAAAATCAAAACCGAGCAAAGCTCCTGCCCATTCGGGCAAGAGCCCATCGGTGTATGGCAGGATGCAGGACGCCTTCGGGCACTTCGCGCAGAAGACCGCGCAGATCACCGGCAAGCCGGTTACTTTTTTGCTCGCGGTCGCGGTGATCCTTGTATGGGCGTTTACCGGTCCGCTCTTCCACTACAGCGACACTTGGCAACTGGTCATCAATACCGGAACGACCATTATTACCTTTCTGATGGTATTCTTGATTCAAAATACGCAAAACCGCGACTCGATGGCCGTTCAATTAAAACTTTCCGAGGTGATTTTGGCCATGGACGGCGTTCCCAACCAGTTCGCCACGATTGAAGACCTGTCCGATGAGGATCTTGAAAAGCTGCATGAATCATGCCGCCTACGGGCGGACAAAGCCCTTGAGCATCTGAATCAGCGGCATGCGCGTAAAGGCGGCAAGCCTTCCAACGGGTCGAAATAAGGTTCAACCTTCCTGGTCCGTTGATGTCAGGCGGAACAAAGATTTGCAGCCGCTCGCCTTCATCCACGGGGGAAGAATTGATGCCGGGCCATCCCAAACCGCGCCTGAAGCCGCTGGTGAACAGTCGGCTTAACGCCAAGCAACGCGAGCTGCGCGACGCCATCCAGTCCGGACCCCGAGGAAAATTCTCGTCGGGCGGGCCGTTTGGCGTATGGCTGCACGCGCCCGATCTCGGTCTGCTTACGCAGAAGCTCGGCGCCCATTGCCGATACCAAACGGGGCTGCCGCCCCGGCTTTCGGAATTCGCTATTCTGGTAACCGCACGTCTGTGGCGCGCGCAGTACGAATGGTTTGCCCATGCCCCTATCGCCGAGCGGGCCGGTGTTAAGCCACAGACCATCCGCGACTTGCGCGCGGGCCGCCTTCCGAAAACGGCGCCGAAAGACGAACGCGTGATCTACGATTTTATCCGCGAACTCTACGAGACAAAGCGCGTGAGCAACAGAACCTATGCCCGGGTCAATTCCCTGCTGGGCGACACTGCGGTGGTGGAGTTGGTGGGTATTCTCGGTTATTACGCGCTGGTGGCGATGACGCTCAATGTCTTTCGCATGTCGCCGCCACCGGACGTGTCATTGCCGTTCCGGGAACCCGACGGCGGCTGAGGATAGTCTTATTCAATGTTCCTGCATGCCATCCGGATGGTGTGGCATCGCTGATTTATCTTCCATGCCTTCGACCACGTATTCGACCTCGATTGTGCCGGCCTTCTCAAACACGAGGTTGGCCTTGATGCTTTGCCCCTGTTGCAGCGGCTGCTTTAATCCCTCGAACATCACATGCAGGGATTCCGCGGTCAGATCGACCGTGGTGCCTGGATTGATCTCAAGCCCCTGAACAAGGGGCCGCATCTGCATGATGTCGTTATCCATCGTCATTTTGTGGATCACCAGACGGGTGGCTACCGGCGTCGAACCGCTGATCAGGCGATCCGGCGCGGCGCCGCGATTGGTGATCGTCATATAGCCGGCGCCGATCTTCGCGCCTTTGGGCGTGGCGCGTGCCCAGGGATGATCGATGTGGATCGAGCCAAGGTCATAACCATCGGCGGCGAAGCTTGAAGAAATCGCCAGCACCGCGAGGGCGATCCCGCAGATGCTCGAAACAACAATTCTGGGAACTCGGTCACGACTGTTCATGCCACGGCTTATCAGCGCGGCGCGCGCGGGTCCACCCGCGACGTTACGAGCGAAGCCGCGAAGGACGGATCATGATGAGGCGGGATAGCGCCGGATCAGTTGCGTTTGTTGAATCAGATGGCCGACAAATTCAGAAGAAGGTGTCGGCTGGAAGCCGCGCGCGCGATTGAGATCGCCGATCATGAACAGCAGTTTCTGCTCCGCGAACAGACGGCGATAAGCTTCGCCGACCGGAAGCTGCGGATCCCAGGCATCAATCGCCTCGCCGCCAATTCCGTTGATCTCACAGATGGAAAACTCCTCGCCGCGCATCAGCGCCTCCGCCGACTCGAAACGAATATCGAAACGGCCGTAGTGGAACTCGCGCATGCTGCGCGCGATGGCGTCAAACCTGGCTTCCAGTGCCGGCGTGATGTAGCGGCAAGCATCTCTGTAAAGCCCGCCGGCGCGTTGATTGCCGATCAGGGCGATCTGCACCACCTCGCCCCGTGCGGGCACATGTTTTAGATCCTCATAGCTGAGCGCCTGGTGCGTCGGATCGATGCCAAGATGAAGACGAGACTTCCACCGCGCCCGCGCGTCTGCATGGATCAGATCGCGCAGCGTCGAGCGTCCATCCCCGATCACATGAGGAAAATAACGGAACGTGAGTGAGCGAATCTTGCCCTTCTCTTCGCCCGGTATGCGCGCATAGAGGACCGCCGCCTCCCCTGCATGCGCCAGGAAACGCTGCAGCACGATGGTCGCACCCGCTGGAAAGCCGGCGATATAGGCGCGCAAAGCGGCGGCGTCACCGATGCGGCGCACGCCGTATCCATGCCAGCCGATGTCGGGCTTCGCGACCAGGGGAAAATCAATTTCCGTCTCGGTCAGCAAATTCAGCGCATGATCCAAGTCGGTTTGCACCGACCCTAAGCCGGTCCCGCGCTTGAGCAAGGTGAAATCGGCGATCCAACGACGCTCGGCGGCCGCCACATCAAGCAAATAAGCGCTTTTGGATTCTCCCCACATCCCACCGGTCAGGATGGCGGGATTGGCGGCGGTGGGCAGCGTCAGGCTGCGGTGGCGCAGGCCGAGTCCGCACCACGTCAACACCAGCGGCAAATAGAACAGCGCCGGTGGAATGCGTTCGGCAGGCGCGACCTTCCTGTCGCGCGCGGCGAGCCACGGCATTCCGCGGTGCCGGTTGCGGATGGTGACCGCTGGGGCGGCAGCAGGCTCGACCGATTCCACACCGTCGCGGAAAGCGAATACCCGCTGGCGTACGAATCCTGTGGCGGTCATGGCGATCAGCAGCAGGGGCCAAGTCCATAAGCCAACATGGTCATCCAAGGCATCGCCGAAAACGATGGCGAGATAAAGCACCAGCGGCAAATACACCGCCGACACCAGCAGGCTCGCGATGGTGAAGCGTCCAAGCGGAACGCGCGACCAGCCGCAAGCGACAAAGGCGACAAAGACCACGCCCGGCACCACGCGACAGAGCGCGAATAGCCCGAACAAGTTGCGCCTCAACACACCGCCGAAGCGCTGGACGCGGTCATCGACGGCATATTTATGAAGCCACGGAATGTGCCGTGCTCCGGCGCCGATACCATAAAGCGCGAAGTCGCTCGCGATCATGCCGCCATAGATGCTGGCGGCCACAAGCCCCGCAGGCAGCAGATCGTTGACGATGAAATATGCGCCGAAAATGATCGCGATATCTTCGTGCGCGAAGGGCAGCACTAGCAAAGAGACAAGCCGTCCCAGCCATGTCAGGTCGACGCCGGGGAGATGCTCCACCACCGCAAGTATTTCACTCAAACGCCGCTCCCGACCGCCCGGTAAACCGCACCAGATTACCGTGGCTGATCCGTTTTATGGCCGTTCGTGATGACGGCCGCTATATTGGGTAGCTTCCTTCCCGCCGTGAGGTTGCCGTAAATTACTGTCGAGCCCCACAATCTCAGTTTGACGTAGCTGCCGACAAACAACAAGCAAGTTCGGTAATCACTGTTAACCACAAGGGGAATGCTCTATATTCCCGTCATGCGCGAATTGGCGCGGATTCGCCCCTGTAAGTACCTGTACGCAGGCCGTTTTGCCGCCCATTACTGCTGCTGAGCTAGGGATACAACGTGACCGCGGAACAACCTCATCGAAGCGAACCGATGGATCGCGTCGTGGCCTTCCCGTCACGCGCCTCGCTGCGCCGCGAGGGACAACGGCGTGTAGGTATAAGCGACACCCAGCGCCAGCCAGGCATCGCCAGCCTGGCAAAATACGAGCATACCGAGGAAACGGACGACTATCGTCACCGCATGATCATCAACGTGATCGCCTTTGTTTTCATTGCCATGCTGACGGGCGCCGGCGTGTGGCTGGCCGACGCGCTTTCCACTATGCGCAAAAACCCGGATTGCCTGATGTCCAGCCGGCGCAGCTGCGGCGGCCCGGGCACTCACACCATCGACCGGTAGGTAGACGCGCGCGGCGGCTTCGCGCCCGAAGCTGCGTCACTTCCCCGGCAGCAACGCCAATAGATAGGTCTCGTTGCCCACCCCGGTCACGCGCCCCGCGACTTTCCGGGTTGCGATCTCCATGACCCAAAGCACGCCGCTGCCTTCTTTGCCACGGGCCGCGCCGGTGATCGCCGCAAAGCGGCCATCCGGCGTAATGACGACACCGCGCGGACGCGAAGGACCGCCGCTCGGCGCCTCGAGCTTGATGCGCGCTGTCTCGGCACCAAGCTCTCCCGCCAATGCTTTTTTGACATCGATGATCGAGACGTTGTTGGCGCGGAAGTTGGCGACGACAAGCTGAGAGCCGTCCGGCGTAAATGCCATGCTAAATGGGCGCGATGCGGTCGCCGGATTGTTGGTGCCGACCAGTACCCGTGCCACCTCCGCCTCTTTCGCAGCTTTGGCGTCGGCGCCCGGCGTTCCGGCAGCCCTCGCTTTTTCGGCGCTGATGAATGAAACCGTGTTGCCCTCGTCCCCGGTGCGCGCGCTTTCGCGGTTGGCGACCGCAACCACCGCCCCATCGGGACTGAGCGCCATGCCCCAAGGACCAGTCGCCACCGGAATGCGCGCGATCTCGGCGGCAGGATCGGCCGCCAGCGCGCTTTTGAGGTCGATGACCGAGACATCATCCGTGCCGCCGTTCGCGGTGAAGGCGAGCCCGCCCGCAGCGGGAGTGATCACGACAGCATTGGGATCGGCGAAGCATCCAAACGACAAATGGGGCCCCGCGTGCGGGATTGGATTCGGCGGGCAGGGAAAGCCAGGCTTGCCGTAAGCTTGCGTCACGTGATGCAAAATCTTGTTGGTAGCAAGATCCATCACCGCGATGGTCCGGCCGCCTTCCTCATCAACATCGCCTTCGGAGTTGGAGACCAAGGCGTGTTTCCCGTCCGGCGTGACGGCGAAACCCACAGGTCCGAAGCCGCCGGTGGGGACGAATTCCTCGACCGCTTTCAGCGTGCCTTTGTTCGCCGGATCGAGCGTCTTGGCGAGGTCCAGGACGACCACCAGACCGGCGTGGCCGTGCTGAAACTTCTCGGTCGCGGCAGCGGTTGCCTTGCCTGAATGATTGACCACATAGACCCGGCGTTTATCCGGGGAGATGACGACATTGACTGGTTGGCCGCTCGCCGGCGTATCCGCCTTGCCGCTGCCGGTGTCGATGTCGGGCGTCACGCGAACCGAATTAATGATGGCGTTGGTGGTGACGTCGTTCGCCGGCTCCATTGCCTTGGCGAGATCGATTACTAAGATCGTGTTGTCCCAGCGGCCGCTCACCAGCAGCTTCTCGTCGGCCGCGGACGCGATATGGGCAATCGTCAACGTCGCCGTGCCGGCCAAGAGGCCGGCGATAAATTTGCTTTTCACGTTATCCTCCCCACGCGCGATTTACGTCCGCGCTTTGCAAGGCGTTTCCTTCAAGGAAACGCCTTGCCGACCGTTCAGCCTTGCGCGGAGCGTAGTCAAGCTGGCGGGTTGTCGCAAGCCAGCCTGGCGCGTCTGTGGTCATCAAGCTTTGTTGTTGACCACCGCGAGCACGACCGGCGCGAGACCGGAAAAGCCAAGCGCGCGGGCCGCAGCTGGCGACACGTCGATGACGCGTCCGCGAATGAAGGGACCGCGATCGATGATACGCACCACGACGGAGCGGCCATTTTTCCGGTTGGTGACGCGAACCATGGTGCCGAACGGATAAGACCGGTGGGCGGCAATAAGACCGCTTGGATTCATGCGCTCGCCGCTCGCAGTCCTGCCGCGTGGATAGCTGTAGACTGAAGCTATTCCGGATGGAGTTCGTTTCACAGCCGCGGCTTGCGGCGCCTCCGCCGCATTCACCGGCGCTGCGGCAAGCATCAAGCATGTGGCGATGACGCCGCCCGTCAACCTAACAATCATGTTCCCTCCCCGCACTTCGTGCTCGAGCCATAGCCGCCTAAGGGGCGAATGCCGCCGATTACCGGCGACAATGGGAAATCATTGAGGCGAAGGGTTACTCACGACGGAGATCGGCGTCAACTAAGCGGCAATTGCAGCGCCTATTATGCGGGATGCGGAGCAGCCGCCGCCATTGAACTCCCCTTCCCTCTTCGCTATACGGGCACTCGACCTCGCCGGGGGAACGGCTGGTTGCATTATACCCAGCGATCGGGTGGCTGCTCGGGGTCCGCAGGGCTTTCAAAACTTCTTTCCCGCCAGAGATTTAACCCATGTCCTCGACCTTCGATACCGTGGCAAAGATCATCGCCGAGACCTGCGATATTCCGATCGAGACCATCACGCCGGAAAGCCACGCGATCGACGACCTCGGCATCGACAGCCTCGACTTTCTCGATATCGCCTTTGCCATCGACAAGGCCTTCGGCATCAAGCTTCCGCTCGAGCAATGGACCCAGGAAGTCAACGACGGCAAGGCGACGACCGAGCAGTATTTCGTCATGAAGAATCTCTGTGCCCGCATCGACGCTCTGGTCGCTGCCAAGGGCGCGTGAATCGGTCCGCATGCGTCTCGAATATTTCCAGTTGATCGACCGCATCGTCGAACTGGATATGTCGGCCCGCACCATCCGTACCGAGGCGACCGTCCCGCACGAGAGCACGATTTTCGAAGGCCACTTTCCCGGTTATCCGCTGATGCCGGGCGTGCTGCTGCTGGAGTCGATGGCGCAGACTTCCGGCTGGCTCATCATCGCGCTGACAAAGTTCGAGCGGATGCCCTTCCTCGCCGCGTTCAAGGAAGCGAAATTGCGTAGTTTCATTGTCCCCGGCCAGCAGCTCTCGATCTCGGCCAAGCTTGAACACGAAGGCTCCGGTTTCGCTGTCGTTCACGCCGCCATCACCGCCGAGGGCAAGACGGCGTGCAATGCGGAGATCACTTTCCGCGTCGTTCCCTTCCCCACGCCGGAATTCCGCGCGCACATGAAGGAAATCGCCGGCCGTCTTGAGTTCCCGATGGGAGCTGTCGCGGATGGCTGAAAACCCGCGCGACGTCCTGATCACCGGCATCGGCATCGTTTCATGTCTGGGCGAAGGGCCGGAAACGCATTGGCAGGCGCTGGCCGACGCGCGGCCTCATGCCGACACCAAAACGTTTGCGCCTTACATCGTGCACCCGATGGCGCCGCTCGATCTCGACAAGCAGATTCCGAAAAAGGGCGATCAGCGGCAGATGGAGCCGTGGCAGCGAATCGGCACCTACGCGGCCGGTCTCGCACTCGACTCCGCGGGCGTCAAAGGCAACGCCGAATTGCTGGCGCGGATGGATATGATCGTCGCCGCCGGCGGCGGAGAACGAGATCTCGCAGTGGACGGCGCGATACTGACCGGCATGCCCAAGGCCGCCGCGCCCGAGGCTTTCCTCAACGAACGGCTGATGAACGATTTGCGCCCGACGCTGTTCCTGGCGCAGCTTTCGAACCTGCTCGCCGGCAACATTTCCATCGTTCATGGCGTCACAGGCTCCTCGCGGACCTTCATGGGCGAGGAAGCCGCCGGCATCGATGCGGTCAGGATCGCCATGGCGCGGATCGCGGCCGGCCAAAGCGACATCGTGCTGGTCGGCGGCTCGCAAAATGGCGAGCGCAAGGATTTGTTGATCCTCTACGAATTCGGCGGCTGCAATTTGAAGGACCGTTTCGCCCCGGTATGGCAACGCGGGCCGAAAGGCGGATTCGCGCTCGGCTCGCTCGGCGCCTTCCTGGTGCTGGAGTCGCGTGTGCATGCGCAAGCGCGCGGCGCCAAACCGGTAGCGCTGCTTTCCGCCGTCCTATCCGACCGCAGCAATCGTAAGCCTGGCGCCGCCGCCTCGACCCTGCGGCGCCTATGGGAAAGCCTGGCACAGCGGCTTAAGCCCGGCCATGCGGTGATATCCGGGGCAACCGGTGCCGAGCCGGCCACCTCCGAGGAAAGGACTTTCCTCGGTGAGCACCCCGATATTCCCGTCCGCGCCACGGCTACCTATCTAGGTCATGGGATGGAGCCGCAATTCGTCATGAATATCGCGCTAGCCGCCATGGCCGTCAGCCGTGGTAATCTATTCCCGGCGGGGGATGCTTCAGGGGTTGAGCGATCCATGGACGGGCCCCTCACCCAAGCGGTCGTAACCGGGGTCGGGCATTGGCGCGGTGAAGGCCTGGCGCTGGTCGAAGCGGCAGGCTGAGGAGAGCCTAAATGACGAAGAACAAAGATAAGGCGGGGCGGCCCGTCGTCGTGGTTACGGGCCTTGGCGTCGTGACCTCACTCGGCGTCGGCAAAGCCGACAATTGGGCACGCCTGACCGCGGGCACGTCCGGCATACACGCCATCGAGCGATTTCCAACTGAAGGACTGAAAACAAGGATAGCAGGCACCGTCGATTTCATTTCGGTGGAGCCGTTTTCCGCTCCGGCATTGACGGAGCGTCTCGCCGATGCAGCCGCCGAGGAAGCTATCGAACAGGCGAATGTCGGCGCGCGCGGCGACTTTCCCGGCCCGCTGTTTCTCGCCATGCCGCCGGTGGAAATCGAATGGGCACAGCGCATCGAAAGCGCGCGGGAGTCCGGCGCCAATGATGCGGTGGATTACGACGACCTGCTGCGCGCCTGCGCTGATGGGCGCTTCTCTGCCCATCACGAGCGTTTCTTGTTCGGTTCGGTGGCCGATCACCTTGCCGACAAGTTCGGCACCAAGGGCTCGCCGATCTCACTCTCGACCGCCTGTGCTTCCGGCGCCAGCGCCATCCAGCTCGGCGTCGAGGCCATCCGGCGCGGGGAAACCGACGCAGCGCTCTGCGTGGCGAGCGACGGTTCCATCAACGCCGAAACCCTCGTCCGCTTTTCGCTGCTATCCGCGCTTTCAACCCACAACGATCCGCCCACCGAAGCATCGAAGCCGTTCTCCAAGAACCGCGACGGTTTTGTCATGGCGGAAGGCGCGGGCGCGCTGGTGCTGGAAAGCCTGGAATCGGCGCAAGCACGCGGCGCGAAAATCCTGGGCGTCATGGAAGGCTGCGGCGAGATGGCGGATGCCTTCCACCGCACCCGCTCCAGCCCGGATGGCAAACCGATCATCGGCTGCATCCGCAACGCGCTCGCGGATGCAGGGCTGTCCGCTGACGACATCGACTATGTCAATGCTCATGGCACCGGCACCCCGGAAAACGACAAGATGGAATGCCTCGGCGTCGCCGCCGTCCTTGGCGAGCGCGCGATCAAAGTGCCTATCTCATCCAACAAATCCATGGTCGGTCATACGCTGTCGGCGGCTGGCGCCGTCGAGGCAGTGTTCACGCTGTTGACGCTTGAGCATCAGCGCATCCCGCCGACGATAAATTACCAGATACCCGATCCGGCGATTACGATGGACGTGGTTCCGAATGTCGCCCGCGATGCCCGCATGCGTCACGCCATCTCCAACTCCTTCGGCTTTGGCGGGCAGAACGTATCTTTGGTCATGGGGCGAGAGCCTGCGTGATGTCCCGATTGCCGCGTTTAGGCCGCTAACGCCGATACCCGCAGAAAGATACAACACGATGCGTGCGCTCACCCTGATCGCCGACCGCAAGCTTGAGCTTGCCGAACTGCCGCCGCCCGCGCCTCCGGCGGCGGGCGAAGTTCAGGTCCGCGTCAAGGCCGTTGCGTTGAACCACATCGACCTGTGGGGATTCCGCGGCATGGTCTTCGCCAAGCGCAAGCTGCCGCTGATCGTCGGAGCCGAAGCCGCCGGTGAGATCGCCGCCGTCGGACCGGGCGTCTCGGACTTTCGCATTGGCGACCGCGTGGTCATGTATGGCGCTTTGACCTGCGGCGTCTGCAAGGCTTGCCGCGAAGGTCGCGATAATCTTTGCGAGAATGTCTCCGGCATCCTCGGTTTCCATGTGGACGGCTTCGCGCGCGACTTACTCAACATGCCGGCGCGTCTCGTGATCGCAGTGCCCGAGGGCGTCAGCATGCGGGACGCTGCCTGCGCGCCCATCGCGTTCTCCACCGTCGAGCACATGCTGTTCGACAACGCCAAGCTGCAACCGGGCGAAACGATCTTGGTCCATGCTGCCGGCTCCGGCATCGGCTCGGTGGCGATCAAGATGGCCAAGGCAATCGGCTGCACCGTGATCACCACCGTCGGCGACGATGAAAAGGCGGAGAAGGCCAAGGCCATCGGCGCCGATCACGTCATTAATTATCGCACCGACCGGTTCGAGGGCGTGGTGCGCAAGATCACGGCCAAAAAGGGCGTCGATGTCGTTTTCGAACATGTCGGCGCGGAAACTTTCAGTGGCTCGTTATTGTCCTTGAAGCGCGGCGGGAGGCTTGTCACCTGCGGTTCCACGTCCGGCCCGTCCGCAACGATCAATCTGATGCAGCTCTTCCAGCAGCAATATCGCATCATCGGGTCGTTCGGCGCTTCGCTGCGGAACATCCGCGACAGTTTGGCGAAGATGGCAGGTGGTTTGTCGCCAATCATCGATACCGAAGTCGGACTCGACGAGTTCGAGCGCGGCCTTGCTCGCATTGAAAGCCGCAAGGTGTTCGGCAAAGTCATCGTGCATTTCTGATGCAGGCGGCAGCAGGCAGAAAGCTTAGGCAGGGCGCGCAACGTCTCGCCCGCGTTGCGAAGGCGGCGGGCAGCGCCGTCGTCGGGCGGCTGGCCGTGCTGTTGCTCAAGGCGATCCGCCGCACCGATCCCGACTGTATGGCAAATTTTGGCGGCCGCTTCCTGCGCCGTCTCGGTCCCTGGCTGCCGGAGCATCGCGTGGGCCGCGCCAACCTCGCTGCCGCCTTTCCGCACTGGTCAGCCGCTGAAATCGAGAAGGTGCTGCTGGGCACATGGGACAATCTCGGCCGCGTCGGGGCGGAATTCGCCCATCTCGACCACCTGTGGAGCTTCGATGCCGCCGAGCCGATGCGCGGCCGGATCGAATTCTCGCCCGGCACCGTCGAAAGGTTCTCGCGCCTGCGGGAAGACGGCAAGCCGGCGCTGATTTTCGCGGCACATCTGGCCAATTGGGAATTGCCGGCTATCGCCGCGGCGGTGAATGGCTTGGACACCACCGTGCTCTACCGGCGTCCGAACATCGCCGAGATCGATCGCTTTGTCAGCGAGACTCGCTCGTTGCAGATGGGTCGGCTGATCCCCACCAGTCTCGATGCGCCGGTTCGGATCGCTCACGCGCTGGGGCTCGGCACCCACGTCGGGATGCTAGTGGACCAATATTATGTCCGCGGAGTCGAGGTTACTTTTTTCGGACGGCGCACCAAGGCCAATCCGTTCATCGCCCGCCTCGCCCGCCGCATCGACTGCCCGATTCACGGCGTGCGCGCGATCAGGCTTCCCAACCACCGCTTCCGCATCGAACTCACCGACGCCATCGACCCGCCGCGCGACGCCAAAGGCGAAGTGGATGTGGTGCCGACCATGCAGATGATCACGTCGGTGATCGAGGGCTGGATACGGGAGTATCCCGAGCAATGGCTCTGGCTGCATCGCCGCTGGCGTTAGCCAACGGGCGTTAGCGGCCCGTCTTGATCTTTGTCCACAGCCGGTTCATCAGCCGCTGCGTCTTCGCGTCATAGGCGATGTTGGTGTAAAGGTGATCCATCGTCGCCTGATCCGGATAGACCGTCGGGTCCTCCAGGATCGCCTTGTCGACGAATTTTTGACTCGCCAGATTGCCATTCGCATAGGCGATGAAGTTGGTGTTCTTCGCCGCCACTTCCGGCTTCAAGAGATAATCGATGAATGCATGGGCCTCGGCCACATGCCCGGCGTCCTTTGGAATCGCCAGATTATCGAACCACAATTGCGCCCCCTCCTTCGGGATCGCATAGCCGATCTCGACGCCGCGCTTTGCCTCCGCCGCGCGCTTCTGCGCCTGCTTGATATCGCCGGAAAAGCCGAGCACCAGACAAATCTCGCCGGACGCCAGCGCGTTGAGATATTCCGAGGAATGGAATTTGCGCACGAAAGGCCGGACCTTCATCATCAGACCCGCCGCGCGCTCAAGCTCCGCCGGATCCGTGGAATTGGGATTGAGCCCGAGATATTTCAGCGCCGCCGGCATCACATCGTCGGCGGAATCCAGCATGTGGATGCCACAGCTCTTGAACTTGGAAATAATTTCCGGCTTGAACACCACGTCCCAACTGTCCATTCGCACGTCGGCGCCAAGGATGTCCCGCGCCTTCTTCACGTTGTAGCCGATGCCGGTCGTGCCCCACATGTAATTGACCGCGTAAACGTTGCCGGGATCGTAGGTGGCAAGACGTCGCGCGATTTCCGGCCAGGCGTTGACCAGGTTGGGCAGCTTCGCCTTGTCGAGCTTCTGGAATACGCCGGCCTTTATTTGCTGCTGCAGGAAGTTTCCCGTCGGCACCACGACATCATAACCGGACTTGCCGGCAAGCAGTTTGGTTTCCAGCGTGTCGTTGGAGTCGAAGGTGTCGTAGGTGACTTCGATCCCGGTCTCGCGGGTGAAGTCCTTGAGAACTTCCGGCGCGATGTAATCGGACCAGTTATAGACGTTGACGACGCGCGGCTTGGTCTGGGCGCCGGCGGCAACGCTCAAGGCCAACGTGGCGGCGGCGAGGAGGAAAGCGCGAGCGAGCAGGCGCATCGGCTCTCTACTCGTCACGACTTCGTCGGCAGGCCCGCGGCCTTCCAGGCGATGATGCCGCCTTCGAGATGCGCGTCGTAGTTATATCCCCGCTCCTGCGCCGCCATGGACGCGGTCACCGACCGCTTTCCCGACCGACAGGCAAACACCACCTCCCGGCCGGCCGGGTCCGGAATCGCATCCGGATCGAATACCGACAACGGCACCGCCACGGCGTCCGGATAGCTCTCAATCTCGATTTCGTTGGTTTCGCGCACGTCGACGAGGAGCATCCGGCCTTCCGCCAGGCCTTGAGCGACTTCCCCCGGGGATAAATTGCGAACCCTGGGAACGCGCGGGGATGCATCGGACATGGCGGACCTCTTTAAGACTTCCGCCCTGTCAATAATCCGTTGCGTGGCGCGCGTCCACAATCAAGAGGCTGTGGAGGTATTCCGGCCGCGGCGCGTATCGCTATTTGCCGGCAATCGACTCGGTCAGCCTCAGCAGTTTTAGCTGGACGCCGCGCTGCTTTATCCGCGAATAGGCGCGGACGAGCCGCATGGCGTTGTCCGTCTGCAGAAAATCAAAATTAACATCGACGGGATTTGTATTGGATTTCTTGCCCTCTTCTTCCTCGCCTTTGAAAAAGAAAGTGATCGGCACGTTCAGCACTTCCCCGATCTTCTGCAAGCGGCCCGCCGATATGCGGTTGGTGCCTTTTTCGTATTTCTGCACCTGCTGAAAGGTGATTTCCAATTCGTTTCCGAGCTCGGTTTGAGACAAACCGCGATGCAGGCGCAACGCGCGGACCCGTTTTCCGATTTCTGCGTCTCGTGGATCGCCGCTACGTTTGCTCATGTGTATGTCCCTGTTCCCGGTCTGAAGCGCTTGCGTTTGCACGGCTATGCAAGTCGAAATTGAACCACGGCAGGGTTATAAGATGAATTCCCTGATTTCCTAGGTGCCTATAGGGGCGCCCCTATGTATCTATAGCAATCTGACGCCGCCGGTCACTTTTCCGCAACGCCGGCAACCTTGACCGCCTCTGCCCATAATTCAATGTCCGCCGGGATTGTCGCGGCGAACTCCTCCGGGCTATTGCCGAGCGGATCGACACCATTGCTGGCGAAACGCTCGGCCAGTTTCGGGTCGTGCATGACACGGGCTACCTCTCCGGCGATCCGGCCGATGATTTCCTTGGGCGTCCCGGCGGGTGCCATTAAGCCGTTCCAGGTCAATATTTTGAACCCCGGGAAGCCGGATTCGTCGAAGGTCGGCACCTGCGGAATTTGCGGAGCGCGCTTCTCGGTCGACACCGCCAGCAGCCGGACCCCCTCGCCTGCCGCGTAGGGCACCGCGGCGGAGAGGTTCGTGAAGTATGTCGGAATGTGACCCGCAACGATGTCATTCATCGCGACGCCTCCTCTATACGCCACCGGAATCATGTCTAGGCCGGTGCGCTTGAGAAACAGCACCATGGCAAGATGAGTTACGCTGCCCAGCCCGCTCGTCGCATAAGCGAGCTGGTTCGGGCGCGCGCGCACGTGATCGATAAACTCGCGCAGAGTATTCACCGGCATACCCGCGTGCACGGCCAGGACATAGGGGGTGGTGCCGATGATGCTGATCGGCGCAAAATCCTTCACGGGGTCATAGGGTAACTTGGTCATTGCCGGCAGGATGGCGATTTGCGACGAGGTCGCCATGAAGAGCGTGTAGCCGTCGGCCGGCGAGTGGGCGACTGCTTCGGCGGCGATTACGCCGGCGGCGCCGGTTCGGTTCTCGATGAAGAATTGCTGCCCGAATGCCTCGCTCAGGGGCTGAGCAATTGTGCGCGCAATGATGTCGCTGTTTCCGCCGGCGGCGAATGGCACGACGATCCTGACCGGCCGCTGCGGCCAACTTTGGGACCAGGCATTTTGAGCCCCGCCCAAGACCGTAACGAGGACCCACGCTACCAGCCACAGCTTCCGCCTCTGCATGATCATCTCCGAAATAAGCGCAGCTCATTTGCTATCGCAGGGAATAGCTTCATTGAAAATACTACCTGGGCGTTATATAAACAAAGCGCGAGTTTTCCTCACCCCCATAAGGGATTTTGTATGTCCCGAAAAATCGACTGGGAAAATCAGATCGGCCGCCGCCTCAAGCTTCGGGACCTCCACGTGTTCTCCACCGTCGTGCAAAGGGGCAGCATGGCTAAGGCGGCCGCCCAACTTGGGGTGTCGCAGCCCGCCATATCCGAGCTGATTTCCGCCCTCGAACACACGGTCGGAGTGCGGCTTCTGGACCGCAAGCCGCAGGGCATTGAACCTACGATTTACGGGCGGGCGCTGCTCAAGCGCAGCGTCGCCGCCTTCGATGAACTAAAACAAGGCATTCGCGATATCGAATTTCTTACCGACCCCACGGCTGGCGAAGTCCGAATCGGATGTCCGGAATCCACCGCGTCTGCGCTGCTTCCCCCAATCATCCAAAAGTTTTCATGGCAATATCCGCGCGTGATCCTGCACGTGGAACAGCTGGTGACTTCGACGTTGGAATTGCCGGCATTGCGTGAGCGAAGACTCGACGTCGTCATTGCGCATTTAGTCCGGCCGCTCGAACAAGGAGACATCAACGATTTGCATGTGCAGACGCTCTACGATGATCACTCCGTGGTGGCGGCCGGGACGCAAAGTCCGTGGGCGCGGCGCAATAAGATCGATTTAGCCGAGCTGGCAAACGAATCTTGGATTTTGCCGCCGCCGAACAGTTGGAATCATACGATGATGACCGAGGCCTTTCGGGTACGCGGTCTCAATATGCCCAAGGTATGCCTCACGACGTTGTCGGTGAATCTGCGCGCCGGGCTGCTCGCCACAGGACCTTATATCACTGTCCTGCCGCATTCCGTCCTACACGCCAACCGCTTCCCACTGAAGATATTGCCGATTGAATTGCCTACGCGGGCCTGGCCGATCGTGGTCATTACGCTGAAGAACCGCACATTGAGTCCCATCGTGGAGCTCTTCATCGAACATCTACGCGCCTTCACCAAGGCCATGGCTCCGGGATTAAAAGCCGACAAAAAATCTGCTTGAACGCGGTATCGTAGGGCGCGCCCCGGATGACTTTTAAACCGTTACTTGCGTCCCGACTTCCACCACGCGCCCGGTCGGAATCTGGAAAAAGTCCGTGGCGTCGCTCGCCGATTTTGCCAGGGCGATGAACAAACGATCCTGCCATTTCGGCATCCCGGAATGCGCGGCGGGTTTCAACGACCGCCGCGACAGGAAAAACGACGTCGACATGATGTCGAACTGCCAGCCGTGCTTGCGGGCAATGGCAAGCGCCTTTGGCACATTCGGCGATTCCATGTAGCCGAAGCGCAGCGCGACGCGGCTGAAATGCGCCGATACCGGCGAAATCCGCACCCGATCCTCGTCTACCACGCGCGGAGTGTCTGCGGTGATGATGGTGAGGACCACGTTGTGCTCGTGCAGTACCTTGTTGTGCTTGAGATTGTGCAGAAGCGCAGTCGGCGCGAATTCCGGATCGCTGGTGAGAAACACCGCCGTGCCGGGAACGATGTGCGGCGCTTTTTTCTCCAGGCTGTGCAGCAGGGTTTCGAGCGGCACTTCCGTACGCCTGGTCTTCAGCGAAAGGATGCCGGTGCCGCGCCGCCATGTCATGATGAGCAGCACCATGAAGGCGCCGAACAGAAGCGGCGCCCAAGCACCTTCGAATAGCTTAAGCAAATTGGCCGCGAGAAAGGTGCTGTCGACAATAACGAATGGGATGACCAGCAAAGCCGCCTGCCAAAGTTTCCATTGCCACAGCTTCCAGATGACGATGAATCCCAATAATCCATCCACGACCATGGTGGTGGCGACCGCGATGCCATAGGCCGATGCGAGCGCGCTCGAGGTCCGGAACAACAGCACCAGCAACACCACTCCCAGCAACAACGAAGCTGTCACGCGCGGGATATAAATCTGCCCGGCGTGGGCGGCCGACGTATGCAGAATGGCAAGCCGCGGCAGCAGCCCAAGCTGGATCGCCTGATGGACCAATGAATAGGCACCAGTGATGACTGCCTGGCTGGCAATGACCGTTGCAGCGGTGGCCAGTAGGATCATCGGCACCAACAGAATCTCCGGCACCAGACGGTAAAATGGATTTTCCAGCGCAGTCGGGTCGGCGAGAAGCTTTGCCCCCTGCCCGAAATAATTCATCAACAGCGCCGGCAACACGAGCCCCAGCCACGCGATCTGGATCGGCTTGCGGCCAAAATGGCCGAGATCGGCATAGAGCGCTTCGCCGCCGGTGACGGCGAGAAACACTGCCCCCAAAGTGACAAGCCCGATCATTCCGTGCGCAGCAAAGAAGCGCGCGGCATAGACCGGATTGATCGCCACGAGCACGCCGGGATCGTCACTGATATGCAGCAGCCCCGCCAATGCGATGGCAATGAACCAGACCACCATCACCGGGCCGAAAAAAGAAGCGACCCTGGCCGTTCCGCGGCTTTGCGCGGCGAAGAGGGCGATCAGCACCGCGATGGTCAGCGGCACCACGTAATGTTCGAAGGCAGGCGTCGCGAGGTTTAGCCCCTCCATCGCCGAAAGCACCGAGATCGCGGGGGTGATGACCGCGTCTCCCAGGAACATGGACGCCCCGATCACGCCGAGGATGAAGACCACCGAGGTGCGGCGCCCCAGCGCGCGGGTTGCCAGCGCCGTCAGCGATAAGGTGCCGCCTTCACCATTGTTGTCGGCCCGCAGCAGGATCAGGACATACTTGAAGGTAACGACGATGATGAGCGCCCATACGATCAGCGACAACACGCCGAGCACCACTTCGCGGCTGACCGGTCCGCCATCGCCCGCCGCACGGACGGCCACGCGAAAAGCATAGAGCGGGCTGGTGCCGATATCGCCATAGACGACACCGACGCTTCCCAGCGCGAGCGACCATAGGCCGGTGTCCGGATAAGTCCTCGGTGAAGGGGTCAGCCGCGGGGCCGCGTCAGTCACGACGTCTTTCATGGATTGGTTTTCTTTTGCCGGACTCGGTATGGGGGCGGCTTATAGCATCGCTCCCCCGGCCTTAATATCGCTAAGTCCGGCGCAGGATGAATGGCAGGTCTGGCCCTTTGCAGGGGTAAAACGGCGCTTTAGGGGGTCAGATTCGCCGGCAGCGGCGGCTCTTCCCGCATCAGGGTAATGGCGACGCGGCGATTGGCGGCGATATAGGGATCGTCGGGGAACAAGGGCTGGGTGTCCGCCTTCCCCGCCACCATGAACATGTGCATCGAGGGAATTCCCTCCTGCTCGAGGACTTGGCGCACTGCATTGGCGCGGTCGGCCGAGAGTTCCCAGGGGCCGTAGCCGGGCCGCGCCGGGACGCGGCTCGCCGCCGTATGTCCGGTCACGGAAATACGGAAGGGAGAAGCCTTCAGTGGTCCTGCCAGCTTCTGAATGAGCTTGCGCGTGCGCTCGTTAGGCTCCTTGGAGCCTTCCGCGAACATCGAGCGGCCGTCCTGATCGACGATCTCGATCGTCAGCCCCTCCTTGGTCTCCTCGACCATGATATGCTTGGACAATTCGGTGATTTCCGGCATTTCCTGCAGCGCCTGGCGAAGCGAGGCGGAGGCCACAGCGAAGGACCGATCCTCCTTGAATCTGGCCGCATAGTTGCGGCCGACGTCGTGCTCATCGGGGCTCGGTGTCACCGATGCATCTTCCGGGGGGATATTCGCCGCGTTTTTTAGCTTCGGCCGGGTCGGCAGGCCAAGAACCTCGATAACACCTGAATAACGGGCATTGTTTTGCACGCCGAAGGCTTCACGCATGGAGCCGGCGACGACCTGCAGCTTGACCTGGTCCTGGGTGGAAAAAGCCACCAGCATGACGAAAAAAGCCACCAGAAGACCCATGAGGTCGGCGAAAGTCACGAACCAGCCGTGACCGCCCGCATGCGCCGCCGCTTTCTTTTTCGACATCGGCTAGCGTCCGTTCATAACCGCAGGGCCTTCATGACTGAGGGCATGTTCATGACCGAGGGGAAGGTTGGGCTGATGTTTGTTCATGACCGAGGGGAAGGTTGGGCTGATGTTTGTTCATGACCGAAGGGCATGTTTACGCCGGCGCCAACTCCACTTCCTCGACGTTCCTGTGCCTCTCGGGGAGATAGGCAAGTAACATCTCCCGCACCAGCGTGGGGCTTTTGGCATCGCGGATCATCAGGATGCCGTCGATGATGAGCGTGCGGTTGATCTCTTCGTCTCTCAGCTTGAGATGCAGTTTATCGGCGATCGGCAAACAAAACAGATTGGCGACGGCCGCACCGTAAAAGGTCGCAAGCAAGGCGACCGCCATATAGGGGCCCAGCTTGGACGGATCGGTCATATTTGCGAACATCTGCACCATGCCGATCAAGGTGCCGATCATACCGAAAGCCGGCGCGCAGTCGCCGATCGCCCGGTATATCTTCTGGCCTTCGTCAAGATGAGTAATGAAGTTGTCGCGGTCGCGCTCGAGATTGTCACGGATGAAATCGGCGTCATAACCATCCGCTACGAAGCGGATGCCATTGGCCAGGAACGGATCCTGAATCTCGACCTTTTCGAGACCTCGTGGCCCTTGCTTGCGCGCGATCTCGGCCAACACCGCGATCTGATCGACAAGCTCGCGTTGGCTCATGCGGCGCAGCGAAAATGCGTATCTGGCGCCTACCGGCAGGCCATGAAAGATTGACGCTAAGGGAAAACGGATCAGGGTCGCGGCGAAAGAGCCGCCGAAGATCACGATGAACGCGTGAGTGTCGAGGAACATCCTGATGTCGCCGCCCATCAGAATGAGGGAGGCGAGAACGACGGCCCCTGCAAGGAGACCGAGGCCGGTTGCGATATCCATGAACCACCCCGACCGATACGCAAATACACGCGCGCGCCATTCTGGCGGCGCCTCGGCAACTTTAGCCAGCTTCCGCTTAAGGGAGCGTTACCAATAACGGACGGTGATCCAGGACGGCTGGTCGAGCAATTGGGGCTGCAATCGAAAGGGACTGCCGAATGTGCTATGCGGTCGGAATGACAGGTTATGACGCTATGACTGCATCCCAATTGACCGTGCGCATCCTTTTACTGTTCGCCGGTCTAGCACTCACGAACTGCAGCAGCGACAGGCCGGCCGCGAGCCCGCCGAGCTCCTCATCTACCGAGCGAGTAGCCACTGCGCCGACTTCGCCCTCAGTCGACATGGCTGGCCGCTGGCGCCTGGTCGCGGCCGCCGGCGGCGCATGCGGCATGACCTTCACCGCTCCAACGGGAGCGGCGGAAGGAACCATTGCGCCTGAAGGCGGGTGTCCGGGAAATTTCTTCACCAGCCGCCGGTGGCTATTTGAACAAGGCTCGCTGGTCATCCGGGACCATAATGGCCAAACCCTCACGCAGTTGAAGCAGGATCCAACAGGGCGTTTCGAGGGTCAGACCGCAAAAGGGGAGCTCATCTGGCTCGCGCGTTAGATTGCAGCACAGTTGTTCTTGGATTTAGTTCAGCCGAGGTGGCCGATCGCCAGTGGCACGTTCCCGCACTTGGTTCCGCTCTGGCGGGGCTAATGCATCATCGCTTCCATCCACCGGGGACATCGCCGCTGCTGCCTTGCGCTCATAGTCGCGATAAGAGAGCCATCCCAGCGGCAGGCAGGCGAGAAAAATCACCGTGCCAACAGTCAACACTTCCCATGGGTAACTGATGAGAAGCGCGAAGAAGAGGACGATCACGACGAAAACCGGCAACACCATCTCGGGCGGCACGCGCTTGCCGACCCGCTTGCCGGAAAAGACCGGCAGGCGCGAAACCATCAAGAATGCAATAGCCAAGGTGTAAAGGAAGACAATCCAGGTAACGGCGGTGCCCCGCGGAAAACCAAGAAAGTTGAGATAGATCGGCAAAAGTACCGTGATCGCACCTGCCGGCGCCGGAATCCCGGTGAAGAAGTTCGCCGCCCAGGCCGGCCGGTTTGGATCTTCAATCATGACATTAAACCGGGCAAGCCGCAGCGCGGCGCAAATAGCAAACACAAGTACCGCGATCCATCCGGCCGATTTAAGCTCATGCAGCGCCCAAAAATAAAGAATGAGCGCCGGCGCTACTCCAAAGTTGACGAAGTCGGCCAAGCTATCGAGTTCTGCTCCGAACCGAGAAGTTCCTTTGAGCATTCGTGCGATGCGGCCATCAATGCCATCCAGCATGGCAGCGAAAACGATTGCGGCGAGCGCCAGGTCGAGCTTCTCTTCCACCGCCATGCGGATCGCCGTCAGGCCGGCGCAAAGCGCCAACAGCGTAATAACGTTGGGCACGAGTGTGCGTACGGGGATTGGGCCAAAGCGCCGGCGCTTAGCCTCGGATCGGTCCGGTTCAAAGGGCGGAAATACCATGGAGCTATTATAGCGCGTTGCAGCTCGCGCCGCCACGGGTGCCGGAGCCGCCGTTAACCATTCAGCCGATGTGAAAAACGCGGACGGGCTCGATCAGGCGAAGATCGGCTATCACGGTTTCACCCGCGATTGCCATCTGTCCCTCCGCAACCAGAAATTTTCCGCCATCCGGCAGGTAAACATCAACGCGCGAGCCGAAGCGGATCATTCCCAACCGCTCGCCAGCCGCCATCATCTCGCCCTCGCGCACGAAACATACGATGCGCCGGGCGATCAGGCCGGCAATCTGCACGACTCCAATGCGCGCGCCAGCAGCGGCTATGACAAAGGAATTACGTTCATTGTCGTCGCTCGCCTTGTCCAGATCGGCACTAACGAATGCGCCGGCGCGATAGACGATACGTTCTATACGGCCCGCCAGCGGACTTCGATTCACATGGCAATTGAATACGCTCATGAAAATCGAGACGCGCGGTAACGGCCGTTCGCCAAGTCCGAGTTCTTTCGGCGGCAGCGCGTGCGTGATCTGACTCACGCGGCCGTCCGCGGGCGATACAACGAGCCCCTCCCGCGCAGGCGTCACTCGTATCGGATCGCGGAAGAAGTAAACGCACCAGATCGTGAGCGCCGTTGCGATCCAACCGAGCGGCGACCAAATCCAAAACAGGATGAGGCTCACCGACGCGAAGGTGCCGATGAACGGGTAGCCCAAAGGATGGATGGGTACTAGCTGCGAGCGTATGGAGGCGGCGATGGACATGGAATCCTAAGATCTCGCTTTTTCATTCACTCCGCCGCATCGGCCGGCGCTAGGACCTGCTCGACAGGCGGGCTACGAAGGCCCTCTTCCTCTTCGACCCTCGCGAGTTTCTCGCGCGCCTCTTCGGCTTCGCGCTGCCTATTCCACATGCTGGCATAAAGACCGGCGCGGTCTAGAAGCTCGTGATGCCTTCCGCGTTCAACAATGACGCCCTTATCAAGCACGATGATCTCGTCGGCTCCGACGATGGTGGAGAGTCGATGGGCAATGACCAGGGTGGTCCGGTTTCTCGACACCCGATCGAGCGCGTCCTGAATATCCTTCTCCGTGTGGCTGTCCAGCGCCGACGTTGCTTCATCGAGCACCAGGATCGGAGGCCCCTTGAGGATAGTGCGGGCGATGGCAACACGCTGCTTCTCGCCGCCGGAGAGTTTGAGACCGCGTTCGCCTACCTCAGTCTCGTAACCCTTGGGAGCCAGCCGAATAAAGCCGTCGATCTGGGCGAGGCGCGCGGCTTCCTCAACCTCCGCATCATTCGCTCCCCACCGGCCGTAGCGGATGTTGTAGCGGATAGTGTCGTTGAACAGCACCGTGTCCTGCGGCACCATGCCGATCGCCTCGCGCAACGAAGTCTGCGTCACGTCGCGGATGTCCTGCTCGTCGATGAGGATGCGGCCGCCGCCAACTTCGTAAAAGCGAAACAGCAGCCGCGAAATGGTGGATTTTCCCGCGCCCGAGGGCCCGACAATGGCAACCGTGCGGCCAGCAGGCACCTCAAAGCTGAGCCTTTTAAGAATCGCGCGTTCCGGGTCGTAGGCAAAAACAACATTGTCGAAGCGTATGGTGCCCTTTGTCACCACAAGCGGCAGCGCGCCCGGCCGATCTTTTATCTCCGGCTCGCGGCCCAGAATAGCAAACATCGTCTCGATATCGATTACGCCCTGTTTGATCTCGCGGTAGATCATCCCCATGAAATTGAGCGGCTGATAGAGTTGAATCATCATCGCGTTGATCATCACGAAATCGCCGACGGTATGGGTTCCCTCCTGGATGCCGTAGGCGCATAGGATCATCGCGCCGGCAAGTCCGACGGTGAAGATGGTCGCTTGACCGGCATTGAGAACGGCAAGAGAGACGTAGGAGTTCACGCTTGCCTGCTCGTAACGCTCCATCGACCTGTCATAGCGCTTCGCCTCACGCTCCTCGGAGCTGAAGTATTTGACGGTTTCATAGTTGAGAAGAGAATCGATGGCCTTGGTATTGGCGTCGCTATCGCTGTCATTCATCTTGCGGCGAATGCCGATACGCCACTCGGTCGCAAAGTAAGTGTAGACCATGTAGACCGCGACCGTGACGAGGACCACCACCACATAGCGCCAGTCAAACACATAGAGCAGCACTACCGTGATCAGCGCTAGCTCGATAATCGTGGGAGCGGCCTGCAGGATCACCATGCGCACGATGGTTTCGATACCGTTGCGCCCGCGTTCAAGCACGCGCGTCAGGCCGCCGGTCTTGCGCTCAAGATGGAAGCGCAGCGACAGCAGATGCATGTGCTTGAACGTGAGCAACGCAAGGCGGCGTACCGCGTTCATTGCCACCTTGGCGAACATGCCGTCGCGCCATTGCGTGATCACCGCCATAAGAATGCGTGTGCCGCCATACGCGATGGTCAACGCCACGGGCGCCGCGAACATCCATCCAAGCCACGACGAAGACGCAACCGGCGCGGTCCCCTGGCCGGTCAAGGCATCGGTCGCCCATTTGAAGGTAAAGGGCACCGCCATAGTGGCGAGCTTGGCGACAAATAGCAGCGCTATCGCCAGCATGATGCGGAATTTCAGATCGGGGCGGTCCGTCGGCCAGATATAGGGCCAAAGCCTGCGAATTGTGAGAACCAGCGATCCGTCACCGCCACCGGAAACGTCGCGCTTCATAGACCTGACGGATCGAACTTGGATGTCACTCATTTAACGGTCCGAAATTTCGGCTGCCGCGTTCCGCATATGCGGATACACGACGGAAGACGCTACTGAGTCTTCATATAGGGGATTTTCGGCTACGGATCATTAGGACAAACGACCTCGATTGCGGCTGCTGCGTGGCACGTGCTGGAACCGCCTTGATAACCGACGCGTTAGCCGAGGCTGTCCCACCTTGACGCTCCCACGAACCCAATGCCACATCCGGCCCCATGAGCATGCTTCGAACCATCTGTGTCTATTGCGGCTCCGGACCCGGCAGCAACCCCGCTTTTGTCAAGGCCGCGCAAGATTTCGGCAGGATCCTGGCGGAAAATAAAATACGCCTCGTCTACGGCGGCGGATCCGTCGGACTGATGGGTGAATTGGCTACCTCTGTTCTTGATCATGGCGGGACGGTGACCGGCATCATTCCAGATTTCCTCACAGGGCGCGAACAGGTGCTCCAGCGTGCGCAGGAAGTCGTTGTCACCCGCGACATGCATGAGCGCAAACGCATAATGTTTGAACGTTCGGATGGATTCGTGGCCCTGCCGGGCGGCATCGGCACGCTGGAGGAATTGGTCGAGCAGCTTACCTGGGCGCAGCTCGGCCGCCACAAGAAGCCGATCCTAGTCGCGAATATCGATGGCTTCTGGGACCCGCTCTGCGCACTCATTGATCACATGCAGAATCTGGAGTTCATCCGCCCTGGTCTCACGGTCAAGCTTTTGATTGCAAAAAAGGTAGAGGATATCTTGCCGCGGATGATGGATGCATTGCGACCCGTTCCAGAACCGGAAAAATCCATGAAGGCAGCCGCAGTCGAACGGATGTAACGCAAGCTCACGCCGTGGCGCCGCTCTTGACCAGCTTATAGACGATTGAATCCATTAAAGCCTGGAACGAGGCGTCGATGATATTGGCGGACACGCCAACCGTGGTCCAGCGCTCGCCGTTTTCGTCCTCGCTCTCGATCAGGACGCGCGTCACCGCCTCGGTACCGCCGTTTAGGATGCGCACGCGATAGTCGACCAGATTCAGTCCCGCGATATAGCGCTGATACTTTCCCAAATCCTTGCGCAGCGCCAAGTCGAGCGCATTGACCGGACCATTGCCTTCCACCTCCGAAACCCGCGTCTCGCCGGAAACCTTTACCTTGACCATCGCCTTGGAGACGGCGACATGCTCGCCGGTGGCGTTGATCCGGTGCTCGACACTCACGTCAAACTGCTCGACGCTAAAGAAATCCGGCACGCCGCCGAGGATGCGCCGGGCAAGCAAATCGAAGGACGCGTCCGCGGCCTCATAGGCGTAGCCCGCCGCTTCGCGGTTCTTTACTTCTTCAAGCAGCCGACCGATGCGCGGATCGTCTTTGTCCGCCTTGACGCCGATGCGTTCGAGTTCGGCAACGACATTGGCCCGCCCGGATTGGTCCGATACCAGGAGCTTGCGGCGATTGCCGACACTCTCAGGCGGCACGTGCTCATAGGTCGCGGGGTCCTTGACGATAGCTGAGGCGTGAATGCCGGCCTTGGTGGCGAATGCGCTCTCCCCCACATAGGGGGCATGCCGATTGGGCGCGCGGTTGAGCAACTCGTCGACAGCATGCGAGACATGCACAAGACTTTTGAGCTTCTCATCCGATACACGGATTTCGAAACGTTCGGCATATTCGGGCTTGAGCTTGAGCGTCGGGATGATGGAGACGAGGTTGGCATTGCCGCAGCGCTCGCCGAGACCGTTGAGCGTTCCCTGGACCTGGCGCGCACCGGCGCGCACCGCCGCAAATGAATTCGCCACCGCTTGTTCGGTATCGTTGTGGGCGTGGATTCCAACATGGCTTCCCGGAATGTGTTTGGTCACTTCGCCAACAATGGTCTCAACTTCATGCGGCAGCGCACCGCCATTGGTATCGCACAGCACTGCCCAACGCGCGCCTTCCTCATAAGCAGCTTTGGCGCAAGCCAGCGCGTAATTGGGATTGGCCTTGTAGCCGTCGAAGAAATGCTCGCAGTCGAGCAACACCTCACGCCCCTTTGCCTTTGCTGCGCGGACGCTGTCGCGGATCGAGGCGAGATTTTCTTCTTCCGTCGTCTGCAACGCCACGCGCACATGATAGTCCCAAGACTTGGCGACGAAGCAGATGGCGCCGGCCTTCGCCTGAAGCAGAGCCGCGAGTCCAGGATCGTTCGAGGTCGAGCGGCCGGGCCGCCGCGTCATACCGAAGGCCGTAAAGGTGCAATGCAAAGCCCGGTCTTCGGAAAAGAACTCCGTATCGGTCGGATTGGCGCCGGGATAACCGCCCTCGATATAATCGATGCCGAGGTCATCCAGCATCGCGGCGATGGCGAGCTTGTCGTGCAGCGTGAAATCGACGCCATTCGTCTGCGCGCCGTCCCGCAGGGTCGTATCGAAAAGATAGAGACGTTCACGCGCCATCTTCAGACGAACCTCGTAGCCGCGTACAACGCCAGTAGCACCGCAGCGACAATGACAGCGTATTTCAGCACGATGTAATACAGCCAATGCCGCGGGAACGGGGTGTCAGGTTTTTTCATTGCGCGCCCCCTTTGCTAGGCAGCTTCTTTTCCAGCGTGGTGTTGGCGAGCCACTCACCGCCACGCAAAACAGTATTACGCTGCTGAGCGACGAATCCACGGCGCTCGAAGAAGTCACGGGCGGTATCGCTCGCCTCCACGATCAACCGAGTTGCTCCGCGGGATGCAGCCAGCCTTTCCAGCGCATCATACAACATCTTGCCGATGCCTTGCCCGGCCACAGCCGGATGGACAAAGAGCATATCGATATGATCGGTCCCTTCGAGGCAGATGAAGCCGACGACCGACCCGTCCAACGTACCGACCAGAGTCAAGCGTTCGGCCAGCCGCGCCGCGAAGGCGTTTTCATCGTCGGCGGCCGTGGCCCAGGCTTCCTGCTGCGCCTCGTTATAATCGTCTGTTGTCAGTTCCTCGATGCTGGCGCGGAAGATTGCAGCAAGGAGCGGCGCATCCGCCGGAAGAAACGGACGCAGCCCTGGTTTAGGGTGTGCAACTGCCATCATCGCGCAATTTCCCAGGTGGTACCGTCCTTTGAATCCTTCAGCACGACGCCCATGGCGGCAAGCTCGTCACGAATGCGGTCAGCTTCGGTGAAGTCTTTTGCCTGGCGTGCCGCCAAGCGTAGCTCTACCAGCCGCTCAATGTCGGTTTCATCCACGGTGAGCTTTGGTGCTCGCGTCTCTCGCCAACTCGTGAATGTCTCTAACCGGAAACCAAGAAAGTGGAGCGTTCCGCCAAGTGATTTATGACCGGCGCGCGTTCGCAACGCATGCAGCTCGGCGATCGCCTTCGGTGTATTCAGATCGTCAGCAAGCGCTTCAACAACGGCGGACGCAGGTCGCGGCTCTGCCTGATCCGACGCCGCGTCGAACCATCCGGCAAGGGCCTTCTCGGCCTCCTCCAGATTTTTCAGCGTCCAATTGATCGGCTGACGATAATGCGTACCTAACATCGCCAAACGCACGACATCGCCGGGCCAATCAGCCAGCAGCTCCCGGATGGTGACAAAATTCCCGGCAGACTTCGCCATCTTCTCGCCTTCGACCTGCAAGAAGCCGTTGTGCATCCAGTAGTTCGCCATCACCTTGGTGTGAAAAGCACAGCGCGACTGCGCGATCTCGTTTTCATGGTGCGGAAACACCAAGTCGACGCCGCCGCCGTGAATATCGAAGGTCTCGCCGAGATGTTTCCATGACATCGCTGAGCATTCGATGTGCCAGCCGGGACGTCCGGGTGTCTTGATTCCTGCGGGCGAAGACCATGCCGGCTCGCCCTGCTTCGACGGCTTCCACAATACGAAATCCGTTGGGTCGCGCTTATAGGGCGCTACTTCAACACGTGCACCCGCGATCATCTCCTTGAGCGGCCGCTTCGAAAGCCGGCCGTAGTCCTTCATCGAGGGCACGCTGAACAACACATGGTCTTTGGCGACGTAAGCATTTTTCGAAGCGATCAGCCGTTCGATCAGCGTCTTCATCTCCTCGATGTGCTCGGTCGCGCGCGGCTCGGCGGTGGGCGGCAGGCAGCCCAGCGCCTCCACATCGTCGTGGAATTGCTTCTCGGTTTTTTCCGTGACCGTCCGAATGGCGTCGTTCAGCGCCAGATTCGGATATTCCTCTGCCGCGCGTGCGTTGATCTTGTCGTCCACGTCGGTGACGTTGCGCACGTAAGAGACATGCTCGGAGCCATACAGATTCCGGAGCAACCGAAAGAGCACATCGAATACAATGATCGGCCGCGCATTGCCGATATGAGCGAAATCATAGACGGTGGGCCCGCACACATACATGCGCACGCGCGCGGGATCGATCGGTTGAAACAGCCGTTTCTCTCGCGTTAACGTGTCGTAGAGCTTCAATTCCATCGGACTTGCGCTTCTTGTTTTCCCAACTCGATTCCTGCGGAAATCGAATCAAAGACAGGCTTCGGCCCGCTGGCCGGGCGTCCGTTGGTCTCGATTTGAGAAAAGACGGCCGTGCCAGCGAAAACCGCTAGCTAATAATCTCGGGGCAGATGCCGCAGATATGACTAAGGCCGTTCATGTGGAGAGAATGGAGCAAGTGCGAAGGCGCCGTCAAGAGGCTGAAAGACCGGGCGCATCGTCCAACCATCGGGACCGTGAAGCACCGCAGCCGTCGCTAGACCGCCATCGGGTTCGGTTAAGGACGCCTTAACGATTTTGCTCGCATGCTCATCATTCGCAACATCCGTCCCGCCGTGAGCATATCTATGCGAGTGTTTTTTGCGGCCTTTGTCCTCGGCGCTGCCCTTCTGAGCGCAGCTTCCGCTCAAGCGGAACGACGGATGTTCATCGTTGCCAACAATGCGAATGGTTATGGCGTCGACCGCTGCCTGGCCAGCGGCGCAAGCTGCGGAGCGCCCATAGCCGCCGCCTATTGCCGCTCGCGCGAATTCAACCAGGCCGTTTCCTATCACAAGATAGACAAGAACGACGTCACAGGGACGGTATCGACAGGCGCGGCGGGCAGTTGTCGCCTTGGCCTCTGCGAGGAATTCGTCGCCATCGAGTGCTCCCGATAACGGCTTTCGCCCGCAAGCCCCTGCCCGGCCTGCTCTAAGATATTACACCACTAACCCTTGTTGCCCGGTCGCAAAAGTTGCGCCATGGTTGCTTGCATCCGTGCCGTTAAGGCGTCGCCAGCGCCAAGGGAGTCCTCCGTGAAACTTTATTCCTACTTTCGCTCGTCGGCCGCCTATCGCGTCCGTATTGCTCTGAACCTCAAAGCCGTTTCCTACGAAATGATTCCGATCCATCTGCAGAAGGACGGCGGGCAGCACAGAAGCGCCGAATACCGCGCGATCAATCCGCTCGGGCGGGTCCCTACCCTCATGCTTGCGGACGGCAGCCTGCTCACGCAATCGCTGGCTATCATCGAGTATCTCAACGAGGCATATCCTCAGCCTCCGCTGCTGCCGGCTGATCCAGTCGAACGCGCGCGTGTGAGGGCGATTTCTCAAATTATCGCCTGCGACATCCATCCGCTCAACAATCTGGGCACGCTCCAGTATCTGAAACGCACGCTTGGCCAGGAACAAGCGGCGATCGACACTTGGTATCATCATTGGGTTCTGCGCGGCTTCGAAGCGATCGAGGCGATGATCAAGCCCGGCCCCTATACCTTCGGTGCGCAGGTAAGCTTGGCTGACATCTGCTTGGTCCCGCAGGTTTACAACGCGCGGCGTCTCAAGGTGCCGCTCGATGCCTTCCCCAAGATCGTGGCGGTAGACGCTGCCTGTCTCGCACTTCCTGCTTTCGACAAGGCACGTCCCGAGAACCAACCCGACGCGGAGTGACCGGTTAAACAGGCTCGCCCTGAGATCATTTTGGCGCTACACTCGGCGAATGAAAATACCGACGTCAAAACTTTTTTGCAGCCTCGGGCCGATCGTTTCTATCCTTGCCACGGCAGTTTCGGCGGCGGCGCAGGGCTATCCTCCGCAGTCCGCACCGGCCGTGCGGAATCAAGCATGCGTACGCCTGGAATCCCAACTCGCCGCCATCGACCGCGGCACGAGCGATCCCGCCCGCGCCGAACAGATCAAGCGCTACGAAGATGCCTCTAACAAGCAGCAGTACGAACTCGATCGGATGATTGTGCAGTCGCGCCGGATCGGATGCGAGGGATCCGGCTTCTTTTCGCTATTCAGCGGTCAGCCGGCGCAATGCGGTCAGATCAACACGCAGATCCAGCAGATGCGAGCGAACCTGGACCAGATCATCGGCGATCTAGAACGGCTGCAGGGTGGGACTGTCGACCGAGAAGGCCAACGCAGGGCTCTTGTCGGCGCACTTGCCCAAAATGATTGTGGTCCGCAATACCGTTCGGCTTCGGTCACCCAGCCGGGCGGATTTTTCGATTCGCTATTCGGGCCGGGATCGGCCTCGGACCCCTCCGAGAGCGTCCAGTCCTCTACGTTCCGGACGCTGTGCGTGCGGACCTGCGATGGCTTCTATTTTCCCATTTCTTATTCGACAATACCGAGCAAGTTTGGCGAAGACGAACAGGTCTGCCGCCGGATGTGTCCGGCGGCGGAAGTTGCCCTCTATACCCACCGCAATCCCGGCGAACAGGCAGCGCAAGCGGTCTCGCTCAGCGGCAGGCCCTATAGCGAACTGGCGGCCGCTTTCCGCTATCGCCAAGAAGTCAATTCGGCATGTAGTTGCCGGCAGACAGGACAATCATGGGCGGACGCGCTCAAGCATCTCGATGACAATACCATCGAGCGCGGTGACATTGTTGTAACGGATGAGCGTGCCAAACAACTATCGCAGCCTAAGACCGACGCACAGGGCAAACCGCAGCAAAAGCTGGACCCTCGAACCGGCAAACCTGCTGTCCAGGCTACGCCAGCCGCCACTCCTCCGGCCGCTGCGGCCGAGGACAAGCCGTCGGAAGCTGGGACCGACAAGCGTAAGGTGCGAACAGTCGGGCCGACGTTCTACCCGGCGCGCTAAAAATCGAATGCATCGCTCTTTGCCGCGGCACCCGATTTGAGAATCGAGCGATCAGGCACCGCCGGCTGCGTTCCGGGATCGCGGAAGCGGTTTGTGATTGGATAGCGCCGATCTCGGCCGAAATTCTTCAGTGTTACTTTAACGCCTGGCGCTGCTTGGCGGCGTTTGTACTCGGCAAGATTGAGCATCCGATCAATCTTCATCACCGTTTCCTGGTCAAATCCGGCGGCAACGATGGTGGCTACCGGCTCTTCCCGCTCGACGAGGCGCTGGAGGATCTGATCGAGCACGTCATAGGGCGGCAGCGTATCTTGATCCTTTTGATCCTCCCGTAGCTCCGCCGTCGGCGGCCGCACCAGTACGTTTTCTGGAATGATCGGGCCGATCGGTCCGAGCGCCCACGCAGGCTTCCAACCGTTGCGCAAACGCGCAAGACGAAAAACTTCGGTTTTGTATAGGTCCTTGATGGGATTGAAACCGCCGTTCATGTCGCCATAAAGGGTGGCATAGCCAACTGACATTTCCGATTTGTTGCCGGTCGTCACCACCATCAGCCCGAATTTATTGGAGATCGCCATGAGGATCGTGCCGCGGGCGCGGGCCTGCAAATTTTCTTCGGTGACATCGGAAGGAAGGTCGGCGAATAGCGGCTTCAGCGTGGTCTCTAGTCCGAGAACCGCCGGCTCGATTGGCACAATGTCGTATTGCACTCCCAGCGCCTCAGCGATTGCCGCGGCATCGTCCAGGGATTCCTGCGACGTGAACCGGTAAGGCAACATCACGCAACGGACACGCGCGGCTCCGAGCGCATCAACCGCCAAGACAGCGCAGAGCGCGGAATCGATGCCGCCGGAGAGGCCCAGTACGACACCTTTAAAGCCATTCTTGTTCACGTAATCGCGCAAGCCCAACACGCAGGCCCCGTAGTCCGCCCTGTCACCCTCATCGAGTGGAAGGATTGGTCCATCGTCGCACCGCCAGGTCGCACCGGCCCTGGTCCAATGCACGGTTACGGTCGTTTCGACGAAAGCCGGCAGTTGGAAGGCAACTGAATGATCCGCATGGAGCGCGAAGGAAGCGCCGTCGAACACGAGTTCGTCCTGGCCCCCAACCTCGTTGACGTAAATAAGCGGCAGCCCTTGCTCGCTAATGCGGGCGACCACAACGTTCAGCCTGACCTCATCTTTATCGCCCCAATAGGGCGAGCCATTGGGTACGATGAGCAGTTCGGCGCC
>JAXDOR010000227.1:0-6583 GCA_034668825.1 Alphaproteobacteria bacterium
TGCCACGAGGCGCCCTTCTACACGCTCGGACCGCTGACGACCGACATTGCGCCGGGCTACGATCACATCACGTCGGGCATTGGCGCGGCGATGATCGGCTGGTTCGGTTGCGCCATGCTTTGCTACGTCACGCCGAAGGAGCATCTCGCAGCCGAACCAGCCGATCATGGCCGCCCCGATCCCTGAGGTGATGTGGTCATAGCCCGGCGCGATGTCGGTGGTCAGCGGCCCCAGCGTATAGAACGGCGCCTCGCCGCATTCCTTGAGCTGCTTGTCCATGTTGATCTTGATCTTGTGCAGCGGCACGTGGCCGGGGCCTTCGATCATGACCTGGCAGCCCTTCTTCCAGGCGATCTGGGTCAGCTCGCCGAGCGTCTCCAGCTCGGCGAACTGCGCGCGGTCGTTGGCGTCGGCCTGCGAGCCGGGGCGCAGCCCGTCGCCGAGCGAGAAGCTCACGTCATATTTGCGCATGAGGTCGCAGATCTCGTCGAAGCGCTCGTAGAGGAAGCTCTCCTTGTGCCGCGACAGGCACCACTTCGCCATGATCGAGCCGCCGCGCGAGACGATGCCGGTGACGCGGTTCGCCGTCAGCGGCACATAGGCGAGGCGGACGCCGGCGTGGATGGTGAAATAGTCGACGCCCTGCTCGCACTGCTCGATCAGCGTATCCTTGTAGACCTCCCAGTCGAGCTTGACCGGATCGCCGTCGACCTTCTCCAGCGCCTGATAAATGGGAACGGTGCCGATCGGCACCGGCGCATTGCGCAGAATCCATTCGCGGGTGTTGTGGATGTTGCGCCCGGTCGAGAGGTCCATCACCGTGTCGGCGCCCCAGCGGATCGCCCAGACCATCTTCTCGACTTCCTCCTCGACCGAGGAAGTGACGGCGGAGTTGCCGATATTGGCGTTGATCTTGGTGAGGAAGTTGCGGCCGATGATCATCGGCTCGAGTTCGGCGTGGTTGATGTTGGCGGGGATGATGGCGCGGCCGCGCGCGATCTCGCTGCGCACGAATTCCGGCGTGATGAAGAGCGGCACCTCGGCGCCGAAGCTTTCGCCGTCGGCGCGGACGGCTTCCGCGCGGTCGAGCTGTTTCTTGCGGCCGAGGTTTTCGCGCTCGGCGACGTAGATCATTTCCTTGGTGATGATGCCCGCCCGCGCCCATTCATATTGCGTGACGGGCTTGCCCTCCAGCGCGCGATAGGGGAGGGGCGTATTCGGGAAATTCCGCGCCAGATGCTTGCCGCTGACATTGCCGTTGTCGACCGGCTGAATGGGACGGCCCTCATATTGCTCGACGCCGCCGCGTTCCTTCACCCATTCGATACGCGTGCGCGGCAATCCCGCTTCCACATCGATGACCGCATCGGGATCGGTGTAAGGTCCCGTGGTGTCATAGACCGGCAGCGGCGGCTCGCCGGATGAGGCATCGAGTGCGATCTCACGCAGCGGCACGCGCAGGTCCGACGCGCTCTCCGGCACGGAATAGATTTTCGTCGAAGCCGGCAGCGGCCCGGTGGTGACCTTCGGGGTGGCGATGTTCGGATCGTGGATGTTCATTTTTCTTGCTCCGCGTGAGAGACGGTTAAGTCATGTAGCCTTTGAAAGTGAGGATGGCGCCGAAGATCACCGCGACGATGGCGATACCTTGACGAATCCAGTCGTGGGGGTTGAAGCCCGCGGCCCAGGAAGCAAGCTGCGTCACGAACAGCATGCGGGCGAGACCGCCGAGCACGGCGATCCAGCCGACAATCGTGATGATCGAGCGCCAGTTGAAAATCCACACCGCGCCCGTGTCGAAAACCCAGACGTTATGCGCGTGCAGGATGGCGAGTCCCGCGACCAATGTGAGAACGCCGGAGAGGAAAAACAGCGCCGGACTGCGCGTGAAGTCGTCGACCACGGCGCGGAAACCGCGCGGATTGGCGACCATCACCGCCGCCATCGCCAGCAGCAGCGGGCCAATCAGTTTCGCCAAAAGAATGGAAGTCTGCATCTTGTCCTGTCCCTTCGCCGGCATGACCCGGATCAGGTTCGAAGGGTCTCCGCGGATGAGCGGTCTCTCAGCCCCTTCCAGGGCTCCCCTCGGAACAGCCTCTAATCTAGGCGCATTGCCAAAGCTGTCAACGCGGCCGGCGGCGCAATTTGGGGCCGCACGCTAGGCCCGGAGCAGCTTCCAGCGGTTATAGAAGATCGAATTCACCCGGCCGGCGACGATGCGGATGGTGTCGATCACCACTCCCAAGACCGCCGGCAGCAGCGAAGGCCGCACGATATCGATGAACAGACAATAGCGCGGCTTGTCGGAGTCGTTGATGGATTGGTGCATCAGCGTGTCGTCGAAGATAAACAGCTTGTTGTCCCGCCAATAATTGACGGCCGCACCGACCTGGATATAGGCCGAAGCGTCTTCGGAGTCGTTGATATTGTACAGGACTCGCAGGCTGGCGCGGGTATAGCGGAAATGCTTCGAGGTCCACTCCTTCTTGTTGAATACCGAAACGCCGATGGTCTTGACGTAGCGGTAGTCCGCATGGAAGGCGGGGATTTTCAGCGTGGTGTCGACATTTGCGCCGTACCATTTGAAGAAGAACATGGTGCGCGCGTGGTCGCGCGTCTTCTCCTGCAACTGCGTCACCAGATCGGCCTGCAGGGCGGAGTCGATCACGTGCCGCAGCTCCTGCTGGTAAGCCTCCGGCAGGTCTTCGAGCCGGTAAACGCCCTTGTTGCGGTAGGGCAGGCAGAGCAGATCGAGCAGAATGTTGAAGGGCGACATCACCCAGGTGCCGACGCCGTTGCCGAGAAAATACTTGTCGAGCACTTCCAAGCTGACGGGCCGGTTGCGCGCCGCATCGTAGATGCCGCAGAGCACGTAAAATATCGTGATCTCTGGGATGAAATAAATTAACGCGGCGGCGGCTGCGGCAGCCTTTAGCGAGCGCTTAAGTGGCCTCAGCCAAGGTTTGATCCTGAGCGAACTTTGCGGCCGTGGCGTGACTACTGACATATATCGGTCCCCGCCGAGACGCTCCCGGCATTGTGCGCGTGGAGGGTGGCTAGCCCGCCACCAAAGTGAGCGCGCCCGATAGGAAAAACAGCGCCGGGCTGCGGGTGAAATCCTCGACCACGGTGTGGAAGCCGCGCGGATTTCCGATCATCGCCGCGAGCAGTAGCGGCCGATCAGCTTCGCCCGCAAAATAGAGGTCGACATATGTCCTGTCCCTTCGCCGGCATGACCCGGATCAGGTTCGAAGGGTCTCCGGATGAGCGGTCTCTCCGTCCCTTCCAAGGCTCCCCTCGGAACAGGGTTTAATACTAAGGCGGAAGTCCCCGGTGTCAATGATCCGCAATTCGATCATTCACCTCCAACTGCACCGATTTACTTCAGGAAATCATTACTCTAGGGCTGGTACGGATGGCCCTGCGTGGGCGCCAACTGGTGCAAAGATGCTAAGCGTCTCCCGACGAGGTCTTTACAACGTACCTCACACGGAATAGTTGCTCGGAGGGAAATCGAGGGATCTATGGGTTGCATGCAACTGGTCAAAGACTGGGCTCTTCCGATCTGTTTCGGCGGCCTGTTAATTTCCAACACTGCGCTCGCTTCCGTTGACGATAGTCATTTCGGCCGAAGTCCCGACGGAGCTCGCCTCGAATTCGATTTGCGCGAGGTTCCGCGCCGGGAAGTTCTGGATCGGTTGTTTGCCGATCAGACCATTAAATTGGAATGGCTGAATCGCGCAGTCGCCGATGAGCTCATCAGTGGCAGCTTCCGCGGAACGCTTGCGGGTATGACGCGCCAACTGCTGGCGCAGCTCGATTTCGTGCTCGTATCGGAGGCTGTAGACGGCGACGTAGTGATCAAGCGTGTGGTCATTGTCGGTCGAGGCGGGAAACAAGGGTCGCCTGGTCTGGCCACATTGGAAGGGGCTTTGCGGCTGCCTGAAAAGCGGGAGGATTCACCCCAGGCAAAATCGCAGGGCAAGCTGTCCACAGTGGTAGACAGTTCGCCATTTGGGCAAAAACTTCTCGCCGACGCTGGATCTTCCCTCTTGCCAAGGCCCTTACCGGCAACGAGCGGCAGTCCGTTACCCGTTCCTACTCCCATGCCGACGCCGTCGTCACTCGGCCCGCCCATTCCGCGCGATGCAGCGCTGCCCTCGGTGGCACCGATTGCTGGCGGCAATTCAGCTGTGTTGCCGCCTCCCGGGCAATCCGCTGTGGTCAAATAGGACTAGTGCGATACGATATATGCGGATTGATTCCCCATGGCACTTCCAGCGGCGGGGCGCGTTGACCGTGAAGAGAGAGACGCGTGGCAGGGCGCAGAGTTGAGGCCCCGAGGAGGAGAACTCATGAAAGGCCGCAGATATGGGAAGCAAGTTATGCGCAGGTTGCTGACTGGCCTCTTTGGCGTTGCCGCCGGCTTGGTTGCGGCGGCGCAGCCAGCCTTTTCTGAAGAGGGTACGCCCGCTTCTTCTGAGCAGATGCAGCCCGGTTCGGGCACGGGCGTTTCCCCGCCGCCTGCCGAAGCGCTCGCCGGCATACCGGAAGGGGCCGCCGGCCTGACAGTGCACATCGACCCCCAAACAGGGAAGATTCTCAGGGAGCGCGCTCCTAACACCGTGCCTCTGCAATTGTCCCCGCGCGAACAAAATTCTTTAAACACGTCTCATGAAGGTCTGGTGCAGGTCCCAAATTCGGCACCCGGTGGCGGCGTTAAGCTTGATCTCAAGGGCCGCTTCCAAAGCCCGTTAGTCGTCACCATCGATGCGAACGGAAAAACCAAAATCGAACATCTAAGCGAGATGCCCGGCCATAGCGAATAATGATGTCGACGCCCGCGGAGCTTCCGATGATATCGCATAGGAAACGGCTGCGCGTCTTTCTTTTCTCTTCGCTCTTGGCGATCGCCGTGGCGGCATCTCCTGTCGCCTACGCCGCGACCTTCCTCGTCATCAACAACGATGGCGCCGGCGAAGGGTTCAATGACCCGACTCCCGCAAGCCCGGTCGGGGGGAATACCGGCACGACGATCGGGGCACAGCGGCTTATGGCGTTTCAGCGCGCCGCCGACATCTGGGGTGGACTTCTCGCCAGTGCCGTAACTATCCGGGTCCGTGCTCAGTTCGATCCGCTGACATGCAGCGCCACTTCGGCGGTTCTGGGCTCGGCGGGTCCTACCCTTATTTTTCGCGACTTTACCGGGGCGCCCGTAGTCAAGACTTGGTATGCGGTCGCCTTGGCCAATGCCCTGCATGGGAGCGATCTCGACCCTGCGGATGACATCGACGCCACATTCAACAGCAATCTCGGCAACTCCGGCTGCCTGACGTCGTCCGGCTGGTATTATGGACTGGACGGGAACGGTCCGAGCAACCGGATCGACTTCGTCAGCGTCCTCCTGCACGAGTTGGGCCACGGACTGGGCTTCCTGACCTTCGTCGATCTGGACACGGGAAAAAAGAATTCGGGTTTTGACGACGCCTACATGCGCTTCCTCGAAAGTCATGGTGCCAGCCCGCCAGACTATCCCAGTATGACCGACGCCCAACGCGTCGCGGCGAGCATAACCACAGGAAACCTGCATTGGACGGGTCCCAATGTTCGGGCGGCAAGCGGAGTCCTGACAGCCGGTAAGGTGGGCGACCATGTCCGGATGTTCGCTCCCAATCCTCAGCAGCCGGGCTCCTCGGTGTCGCATTGGGATACAGCGCTCACGCCCAACCAGGTCATGGAACCGAACTATACCCAGCCGCTTCAGAACCCAGGCCTGGAGCTTCCGCTCTTTCAGGACATTGGATGGACGTTATTATCACCGCCGCCGCCGCCCGGGGCGCTTCAGGTCACTCCAATAGCCGATGTTGCTGCGTCGGGCCCACCGGGCGGGCCATTCACACCCAACTCGTTCCAGTACCAATTGAGTTCGTCGACCGGCAGCGTCAATTTTTCGATCTCGGGGATACCGAGTTGGCTCACCGCTTCCTTCACCGCCAGTGTGGCGACAACGACACCCATCACTGTCACCTTTTCGGTTAACCCGAGTGCCAATGGGCTGACCGTCGGCACCTACGGTCCCACCACCATCAGTTTCACCAACACTACGAACGGCCAAGGCAGCACGACACGAAGTGCAACGCTGAACGTGACAACGCCTACGCTTGTCGTTTCGCCTGCGTCCGACATTGCCGCGTCAGGCCCTCAGGGGGGACCGTTTGGGCCATCTTCGTTTCAGTACCAGCTGAACGCCACGGCCGGCTCACTGAGCTATTCGATTAACGGGCTTCCTAGCTGGCTCAATGCGTTACCCGCCGCTGGGTCGGTCGGCACCTCCGGAACGACCGTCACTTTCACCGTCAATGCAAGCGCAAACGGACTGGCACCGAATCTCTATGGTCCCGCTACCATCAACTTCACAAACACGACCAATGGCGCTGGCAACACCAGCCGCATTGCCAGGCTGACAGTGAATCCGCGCGCCTGCGAGGCTTCAGCCAAGCTTCCCGAGTTCAACGTTGACGGCAAGAGCGACGTCGCCTTCCAAAACGATTCCGGGGCGGTTGGAGTCTGGCAACTGAATGGC
>JAXDOR010000228.1:0-10239 GCA_034668825.1 Alphaproteobacteria bacterium
GGGCTGCGCTTGGGCCGAGGCTGCGGCCAGAACCGCAAAAGCCACAATCGAAATCGTCCGGAACAACTTCATCGCCATTCTCCCCTGCCGCACGTTTTTCTCGGATACAGTATTGTCACAATCCGCCCTCCTCACAAGAAGCTCTGCGGGTCTACATCGACCTCAAGTTTTATATTTCCCTTCACTTTCGGCGCGGCGGCCAGCCAGTCGCGCAGATAGCCGGAGAGATCGAAAGCACGAGTCGACTTCACCAAAAGCCGGAAACGTTAGAGCCCGCGCACCACGGCGAGCGGCGCTTCGGCAGGCCCGAGCACGCGCACCTCGTCTTCGCGCGGCGCGGCACCGGCGAGCTTGCGTGCATGAGTTTCCGCCGCGTGTTTGTCGCCGCCGGAGATGACAAGGCTCGCCAGCCGCCCAAATGGCGGATAGCCGGTGCGTTCGCGCAGCGCGATCTCACTGGAATAGAAAGCCTCGCGGTCGCCGGAAATCAGTGCCCGCATCACCGGATGCTCGGGCTGATGGGTTTGCAGATAGCCGTGGCCCTGCCCCGCTTCCCGCCCGGCGCGGCCCATGACCTGATGCAGCAATTGAAACGTTCGCTCCGCCGCCCGCGGATCGCCGTTGCCGAGGCCGAGATCGGCGTCGACGATGCCGACGAGATTGAGCTTGGGGAAATGATGCCCCTTGGCGACAAGTTGCGTGCCGATGATGATGTCGAACTTTCCTTCGGCGATGTCGTCGAGTTCCTGGCGCAGGCGCTCCACCGATTCGACCAGATCGCTGGAGAGCACCAGGACGCGGCTTTGCGGAAATAGTTCTGCGACTTCTTCCCCCAGCCGCTCGACGCCGGGCCCGACTGCCGCGAAACTTTCCGTGGCATGACACTTCGGACATTCGTTCGGCAGTGGCATGGAATAACCGCAGTGGTGGCATACGAGGCGCCGCCGGAAGCGATGGTCGACCAGCCAGGCGTCGCAATTCGGACATTGCAGACGGAAGCCGCAGGCGCGGCATAACGTCAGGGGCGCGTAGCCGCGGCGATTAAGAAACAACAGCGCCTGTTCGCCGCGCTCCAGCGCGATCTTTACCGCTTCGGCGAGGCGCGGGGCGATGAAGCGTCCGCGCGGCGGTCCTTCGCGCGTGAGATCGATCGCCTCGATATGCGGCAGATGCTGGCCGCCGAAACGCTCCGGCAGATGCAGGCGCTTGTAGCGCCCACGCCGGGCGTTGACTTCACTCTCGACCGACGGTGTCGCCGAAACCAGCACGATGGGAATCTGCGCAACATTGGCGCGCACCACCGCCATATCGCGGGCGTGATAATGCGCACCATCTTCCTGTTTGTAGGCAGGATCGTGCTCTTCATCGACGATGATGAGTCCAAGATCGGCATAGGGCAAAAACAGCGCCGAGCGAGCGCCAACCACCACCTTCACCTCGTTCTCTGCCACGGCCGCCCACGCGCGCGCGCGCCTGCGCGGAGAAAGTTGCGAATGCCATTCCGCGGGCGGAACGCCGAAACGCGCGGCGAAACGATCGAGGGCTTGCGCGGTCAGCGCGATCTCCGGCATCAGGATCAGCGTCTGCCGTTCCTTGCGGAGATTTTCGGCGACGGCTTCGTAATAGACTTCGGTTTTGCCAGAGCCGGTGACACCGTCGATCAGCGTGGCGGAAAAGCCGCCCGTTTGCACAGTCTCGCGCAGCGTCTTCGCCGCCGCCTCCTGTGCCGTGGTGAAATCCGGCTGGTGATGATTGGGATCGGGCAGGCGCGCCACCGCCTGCGGCGGCAGCACCACCGCTTCGAGCGTGCCCTCGTCAATCAGACCGTCGATGACGCCGGCGCTGACACCCGCCTCTTGCGCCGCTTCTCCCTTGCTGCGCAGGAGGCCGGCTTCCAGCGCGCGCAACACCCGCGCCCGCGCCGCCGTCATGCGCTCCGGTGGTGGTCCGGCGAGGCGCACGCCGATACGCTCGCGCTCCGGGCCGAGATCGCCCATGCGCAATGTCATGCGCAGCACGGTGCCGCGCGCAGTCAGGGTATAGCCGGACACCCAGTCGACGAACTGGCGCAGCTCAGGTTTCAGCGGCGGGAAATCGAGTTTCTCGGAAACGTCCTTGAGGCGGTTATGCAGGCCGGGGCGTGCCGTGCCTTCTCCCCAGACCACGCCCGTACATTCATGCGGCCCCAGCGGCACCGAGACGATGTCACCGGGCGCCAACTCAATGCCGTCCGGCACCTGATAGCTATAAGCTTGGTCCAGCGCGACCGGCACCAAAACGTCCACCATGCGCTTTGCCATAAGATCGGCCCGATTCCCGGGGGTTTAAGGAAGGATAAGGAAGCGGCTGTGATTATGCACGAGGTGTCAAGATAGCTTGGTTCACCCTCATCCTGAGGAGGCCGCGCAGCGGCCGTCTCGAAGGATGGGCAGGAAAACTCGGTCCACCCCTCGAGACGCCGCCTTCGGCGGCTCCTCAGAGTGAGGGCCCTGGAAGGCTGCGAAGACAAATGCCTCCGACGAGCGCCACAACCCTGCTCTTCGCCCCCGATGTCGCGGCGCAGGTGGCGCAGTGGCTGGCGCATCTGGGCGCCGAGCGGCGGATGTCGCCGAAAACGCTTGAAGCTTACCAACGGGACGTAAGCCAGTTCCTCGGCTTCCTGGCGGAGCATCTCGGCGGTGCGCCCTCACTCAAGCAACTCGCGAAAATCACGCCGCAGGACGTGCGCGCCTTCATGGCGGGCCGGCGTGCATCGGGCATCGGCGGACGCTCGCTGATGCGAAACCTCGCGGGTGCGCGCTCCTTCGCGCGTTTCCTCGAACGCAACGGCAAAGGCAAGGTAGCGGCGCTCGCCGCCGTGCGCGCGCCGAAGATCAGCAAGACTTTGCCGAAGCCGCTTGCCGCCGCCGCCGCCAAACGCATGACCGAAACCGATCTGCGCGCCGGCGAGGAGCGCGAGCCCTGGATTTTCGCCCGCGATGCCGCCGCGCTGGGGCTGCTCTATGGATCGGGCCTGCGCATCTCCGAGGCGCTGGGTCTCAAGCGTGGGGACGTGCCCGCGCCGGGCGCGGGCGATGCCATCACCGTGTTGGGGAAAGGCGGCAAGAGCCGCATGGTGCCGGTGCTGCCGCAGGTGCTGGAGCTGATCGCCGAGTATGTCTCGCTCTGTCCCTATGACCTACCGCCCAATGGCCCGCTTTTCGTTGGCGCCCGGGGCGGCATGCTGTCGCCACGCATCCTGCAGCTCACCATGGCGCGGCTGCGCGGCGGGCTCGGCCTCCCCGATAGCGCGACGCCGCATGCGTTGCGGCATTCCTTCGCCACACATCTGCTGGCGCGCGGCGGCGACCTGCGGGCAATCCAGGAATTGCTGGGCCATGCATCGCTATCGACCACGCAAATCTATACGGAGGTCGATACGGCGCGGTTGATTGAGGTCTACCGCAATACGCATCCGCGAGCGTAATCGGAAGAATTTGCTCCTGCTGACTTGCGAATGTCGCAAGTTTCGCTCACCTTCGCACTGGATTTTCCGAATTAGGATGAGACCATGAGCGCCCACGAAAATATGGAACACGCGGAGCATGCCGAGCACGCCTCGCATTCAAACAAGAAGATTGCGCTGCTGATCTCGGTGCTGGCGCTTTTCCTGGCATTTTCCGAAACACTCGGCAAAAGCGCGCAGACGCTCGGCATCGAGTTGAACATCAAGTCGTCGGATACCTGGAATTTCTTCCAAGCCAAAAGTATTCGCCAGACCACGTTGCGGACGGCTGCCGAGGTGATGTCGGCGGAGCTTCCCGCGCTAGCCAATGACGACGCCAAGGCGGCTGTCGGAAAGCAAATCGATACCTGGAAGAAAACCGTCGAGCGCTATGAATCCGAACCTTCTACTGGAGAAGGGCGCAAGGAACTCATGGCGAAAGCACAAGCCCTGGAGCATCAGCGCGATGTCGCCATGGCGCGCTACCACAATTACGAATATGCGTCCGCCGCCTATCAGATTGGCATTGTGCTGGCGTCGGCGGCCGTGATCACCGGGATGATGGTGCTGGCTTTTGGCTCTATCGGGCTGGGTGTCGTCGGCCTGATCTTCACCGGACTTGGCCTATTCGCGCCGGAGACCCTGCACGACCTGAGTCATTGGGTGGAGCATATCTTCGCGGGCAGCGGCGCGCATTAGCGCGTTTCCGGCGACGCTAGGACGCCGCGGCGCGGGAGCGCATCCGGCGGCGCATGTCGGTAAGCCTTTTCCATAAACGGCTGCCCCGTCCCGGCTTCAATAGCCGCAACCACACCTCCACCCGGTGGCGCACGGGATCGACGAGACCGTGAGCCCAATCGCGCAGCCACATCACATAATCGTAGAGTCGCTTGAACCACGCGATCTGCAGCAACTTGTGGCGCGTGACGTCAAAGATGAAGGCAAGGATGCCCAAGCCGACGACTTTCGCCAATACCAATGTTACCAGCGCGCTCATCCACCAGCCTTGGGCGATGAACCAGAACTCAAGGAATTTGACCGGTATAGCCAGACTCAAAGGGATGAGGAAAACGGCCAGCGCCAGGGCGGGGGGAGCCCGATCGAATATCGGCTTCAGCCGGCTCTTGAGCTTTTTCCAGGGGATGACATTGACGATAGCCGCGACGATCGGGGCCAAGTGATCCCACAACCACGCTTCCAACAGGAAAAGCAGCGCAAGCAGGATCCAAAGAGGATTAGTATCGGGATTCTTCCGGCGCATAACGCGCTATATATGGATAGCCCGCTTGCCCACCGCCAGGGCCGCTTCCTTTACGGCTTCGGGCAGGGTTGGGTGTGCGTGGCAGGTACGGGCGATGTCTTCCGCCGCAGCGCCGAATTCCATGGCGACGGCGGCTTCGGCAATCATATTCCCCGCGTCGGCGCCAACGATATGCACGCCGAGCACGCGGTCGGTTTTGGCGTCCGCCAGGATTTTCACAAACCCTTCGGTTGTCAGATTGACCTTGGCGCGGCCATTAGCGGTGAAAGGAAACTTGCCGACAGCGTAAGCGACTCCGGCTTGCTTTAGCTCGTCCTCAGATTTTCCCACCGAGGCGATTTCCGGATAGGTGTAGACCACGTTGGGTATGACGTCGTAATTCACGTGACCCGCTTGGCCTGCAAGTATTTCCGCGACCGCAATGCCCTCGTCCTCGGCCTTGTGCGCCAGCATTGGCCCGGCAATGACGTCGCCGATGGCATAGATACCCGCGACATTCGTCGCGTAATGCGCATCGACCAGGATGCGGCCGCGGTCGTCCTTCTTCACCCCGGCTTCGTCGAGGCCGAGACCCTGGGTGAAAGGCACGCGACCGACGGCGATCAGCACCACGTCCGCTTCGATCGTCTCGTCGGCGCCGCCCTTAGCCAGCTCGACTTTGGCTTTGAGGGTTTTGCCGGAAGCATCGACGCCGGTGACTTTCGATGACAGCTTGAAAGTCATCCCTTGCTTTTCGAGGATACGCTGAGACTGCTTGCAAACTTCGCTGTCCATTCCCGGCAGGATACGGTCGAGGAATTCCACCACGGTCACCTGCGCGCCAAGCCGCCGCCACACCGAGCCAAGTTCGAGGCCGATCACGCCCGCGCCAACCACGAGCAGCCGTTCCGGCACTTTGTCGAGCGCGATGGCGGTGTCCGACGATACGATGCGCTTTTCATCGATGTCGATGCCTTTGAGCTTGGCCACGTCGGAGCCGGTGGCAATGACGATGGATTTGGTGTCGAGCGTTTGCGATTTTCCGTCCTGGCCCTTCACGTCAACCTTGCCGGCGGCGGCGATGCGTCCGGTACCGCGGTAGGTGTCGATCTTGTTCTTCTTCAGCAAAAACTCGACACCTTTGACGTTGCCGTCGACGCCCTCGTCCTTGAAAGTCATCATCGCCGCGAGATCGAGCTTCGGCTTGCCGACCTTGATGCCCATCTTCTCGAATTTGTGCCCGGCTTCCTCGAACAACTCTGACGCATGCAGCAGCGCTTTCGAGGGAATGCAGCCGATATTGAGGCAGGTGCCGCCGAAGGTGGCGCGCTTTTCCACCACGGCGGTCTTCAATCCAAGCTGCGCGGCGCGAATGGCGCAGACATAGCCGCCCGGGCCGGTGCCGATGACGATGAGGTCGTATGACATAAACTAACTCCGCATTCTCTGCGTCGTCATGCCCGCGCTTGTCGCGGGCATCCACGTCTTGGCGATAGAAGAAAGACGTGGATGGCCGGGACGAGCCCGGCCATGACGGAAAATATTAAAGGTCGAGCACAATCCGCGCCGGGTCTTCGAGGTTTTCCTTCACCCGCACCAGAAACGTCACCGCCTGCTGGCCGTCGACAACGCGGTGATCGTAGGAGAGCGCGAGATACATCATCGGCCGGATTTCCACCTTCCCGCCAATCGCGACCGGCCGCTCCTGGATTTTGTGCATGCCGAGAATGCCCGACTGCGGCGCATTGAGGATCGGCGTTGACATCAGCGAGCCGTAGACGCCGCCATTGGTGATGGTGAAGGTGCCGCCCAGCATCTCCTCGATCTTGAGCTGGCCGTCGCGCGCGCGGCGACCGAGATCGCCGATTTTCTTTTCAATTCCCGCCAGCGAGAGCGCCTCGGCGTCGCGCACGACGGGAACAACAAGGCCGCGTTCGGTGCCGACGGCAACGCCGATATGATAATAATTCTTGTAGACGAGATCGGTGCCATCGATCTCCGCATTGACCGCGGGAATTTCCTTCAACGCCTGCACGCAGGCACGCACGAAGAAGCCCATGAAGCCGAGCTTCACGCCATGCTTCTTCTCAAACAGTTCCTTGTAGTGCGTGCGAAGCGCCATAACCGCGCTCATGTCGACCTCGTTGAAGGTCGTGAGCATGGCAGCGGTGTTCTGCGCATCCTTGAGCCGCCGCGCGATGGTCTGCCGCAGCCGCGTCATGTGCACGCGCTCCTCGCGCGCGGCATCATCGGGAGCCGATGGCCCGCGCGCCTGCAGCGCCGCGGCAGTTTGCGCGACCGGCGTCGGCTGCGCCGCCGCACGCTCGATGGCCGCCATCATGTCGCCCTTGGTGACGCGGCCGTCCTTGCCGGTCCCGCCGACATTCGCAGCGTCCATGCCGCTTTCGGCGGCAAGCTTCCGTACCGAAGGCGCCAGCGGCATATCGGTGGACACTGGCTGCGAAGGCTTGGCGGCGCCTGCTTTCAGTTTCGGCTCTTCCGGGCCGGCATTAATGGGAGTGGTGGTATCGGTCTTCTGATTGGGCCGGCCTGTTGGGCTCGCGGCCACGCCTTCCTTGATTTGTCCGAGCAAGGCGCCGACGGCGACGGTCTCGCCATCCTTGGCGGCGATCTCGGCCAGCACGCCCGCCGCAGGCGCCGGAACTTCGATCGTGACCTTGTCGGTTTCCAGTTCGACCAAAGGTTCATCCACGGCGACGGGATCGCCCGCGCGCTTGAACCATTTACCGATGGTCGCCTCGGTGACCGATTCACCGAGAGTGGGAACGCGAATTTCCGTCATGTCGCCTGTCCTTGAAAACTTCGCTCAGCCGAGCGCCTCGTCGAGGAACTGCTTGAGTTGGGCAAGGTGCTTGGAGCTCTGGCCGACCGCGGTCGAGGCTGAGGCCGGACGCCCGGCGTAGCGCACCGTGCGTTGCTTGGCGCCGATCTGATTGAGCACCCATTGCAGGAAGGTGTCGACAAAGAACCAGCCGCCCATGTTGCGCGGTTCTTCCTGGCACCACACCATCTCCGCCTGCTTGAAACGCGAAAGCTCCGTCACCAGTGCTTTGGTCGGGAAGGGATAGAGTTGCTCGAGACGCAGGAGATAGATGTCGTCAACGCCGCGCTTCTCACGCTCTTCGTAAAGATCGTAATAAACCTTGCCGGAACACAGCACGACGCGGCGGATCTTGTCGTCGGCGACAAGTTTGATCTTCTCGCCCTGCAGCAGTTGCGCGTCGTCCCATAGCAAGCGATGAAACGAGGTCCCGTTCGCCATCTCATCGAGACGCGACACCGCGCGCTTGTGACGCAGCAGCGACTTCGGCGTCATCAAAATGAGTGGCTTGCGGATTTCGCGTTTGAGTTGCCGGCGCAAGATGTGGAAATAATTTGCGGGTGTCGTGCAATTCGCCACCTGCATATTGTCCTCGGCGCACATCTGCAGGAAGCGTTCGAGCCGCGCCGAGGAATGCTCCGGCCCCTGACCTTCGTAGCCATGTGGCAAGAGGCAGACCAAGCCGGACATGCGCAGCCACTTGCGTTCGCCGGAGGAGATAAACTGATCGAACACGACTTGGGCGCCGTTGGCGAAGTCGCCGAACTGCGCTTCCCATAGCGTCAGCGCATTGGGCTCAGCGAGCGAATAGCCATACTCGAATCCGAGCACCGCCTCCTCCGAAAGCATCGAGTTGATGACCTCGAAGCGGGCCTGCTTGTCACCGACCTGGTTCAACGGAATAAATCGGCTCTCATTCTCCTGGTCGATCAACACCGAATGACGCTGAGAGAAAGTGCCGCGCTCGGTATCCTGGCCGCACAACCGCACCGGATTGCCATCGAGCAACAGTGAAGCAAAGGCCAGAGCCTCGGCGGTCGACCAATCGATGCCTTCTCCGGTCTCGACGGATTTGCGCCGGTTATCGAGGAATCGCTGGATGGTGCGGTGCGCATGGAAGCCTTCCGGCACCGCCGTGATCTTCTGGCCGATCTCCTTCAGCCTCTCGGCCCGAACTCCGGTATTGCCGCGGCGCGGATCGTCCTGATCGCGCGCCGCCTTCATGCCCGCCCAATGCCCGTCGAGCCAATCCGCGCTGTTGGTGTTGTAGCCCTGACTGGCTTCAAGCTCGGCATCGAGCCGGGCGCGCCAGTCCGCTTTCATCTTCTCGACTTCTCCCGCGGTGACAGTGCCCTCGGCCGTGAGCTTTTTTGCGTAGATGTCGAGCGTCGTCGGATGCGCAGCGATGGCCTTGTACATCAAGGGCTGAGTGAAGGCCGGCTCGTCGCCTTCGTTATGACCATGGCGGCGGTAGCAGAACATGTCGATGACGACCGGCTTCTGGAATTTCTGCCGGAACTCGGTTGCGACCTTGGCCGCGAATACCACTGCCTCCGGATCGTCGCCGTTGACGTGGAAGATCGGCGCCTCGATCATCTTGGCGACATCGGAGGGATACGGCGACGAGCGCGAATAGCGCGGATAGGTGGTGAAGCCGATCTGGTTGTTGATGATGAAATGCACGGAGCCGCCGGTGCGGTGGCCGCGCAATCCGGACAGGCCGAAGCATTCGGCGATGACGCCCTGCCCGGCGAAAGCAGCATCGCCAGAAATCAGCAACGGCATCACCATGCTGCGGTCTTCCGGCGTGGCGCCAAGCTGATCCTGCTTGGCGCGCACCTTGCCGAGCACCACCGGATCGACGATTTCCAGATGCGACGGATTGGCGGTCAGCGACAGATGGATCTTGTTGTTGTCGAACTCGCGATCCGACGAGGTGCCGAGATGGTACTTGACGTCGCCCGAACCTTCGACCACGTCGGGATTGGCCGAGCCGCCCTTGAATTCATGGAACAGCGCGCGGTGCGGCTTGCCCATCACCTGCGTCAGAACGTTGAGGCGGCCGCGGTGCGGCATGCCGACCACGATTTCCTTCACGCCGAGATTGCCGCCGCGCTTGATGATCTGTTCCAGCGCGGGGATCAGCGACTCGCCGCCGTCGAGCCCGAAGCGTTTGGTGCCGGTGAATTTCAGGTCGCAGAACTTTTCGAAGCCTTCGGCCTCGATCAATTTCATCAGGATGGCGCGGCGGCCCTCGGGGGTGAAACTGATCTCCTTGTCCGGACCTTCGATGCGCTCCTGGATCCAGGCTTTCTGCGCGCCGTTGGTGATGTGCATGAACTCGACGCCGAGCGTCTGGCAATAGGTGCGCTCGCAGATCGCGACGATCTCGCGCAAGCTCGCGTAATCGAGGCCCAGCACGTGATCGAGAAAAATCTTGCGGTCGAGATCGGCTTCGACAAAACCATAGGAGCGCGGATCGAGCTCCTCGTGATCGCGCGCCGGCTCGAGGCCAAGCGGATCGAGTTTTGCGTGAAAGTGGCCGCGCATGCGGTAGGCGCGGATTAGCATCAGGGCGCGGACCGAATCGCGCGTCGACTGATGCACGTCGGCCGAACTCGGATCGGCACCCTTGGCTTGCGCCTTGGCGGCGATCTTGCCGCCGACCACCTT
>JAXDOR010000229.1:0-17234 GCA_034668825.1 Alphaproteobacteria bacterium
TGGTTGCGAGCTCCTTGATTGCGGTTTCCAGCCATATCGCGCGTTTCAGCGTCGGCATGGTTCTGGCGGACGGCATGCGGGAACTGGTGTGGCGTGCCTTGGTCGTAGCCGTGCTGTTGGCGATCGTGGGCGCCGGCGGAATGATCCAGATCGATGAGTTCTTTTTGCTTGCGTCGGCCGCGATCGGAATTGCGTTGCTGATCCAGGCGGTTGCCATCTGGAGAGCGCTTTCAAAACGCATCCGTCGGGCCAAACCAAGCTGGCGAATTCGCGAATGGTCGAGGGTGTCCGCGGGATTTTGGGCTTCGACAATTCTGGAGACAATCAACCAGTATCTGGATGTCGTCATCGTCTACTGGTTGCTGGACCCGGCTTCGGCTGGTGCGTATTTCATCGCCTCCCGTCTCGCGAACATGTTCGCAACCGTGTTGTCGGCGGTGCACAATTATGCGACGCGCCGAATTCCTGCGCTCTATTTCAGCGGCAAGTTCGATGAACTGAACCATATCCTGAAGCTGATGGCGGAAGTCGTTTTGCTCTGCATCCTCGCGGGTATCCTTGTCATCGGCTTCGGGGCGGAAGCAATCCTCGGCGCGTTCGGGCCGGCATTTGTCGCACAAAAATGGACCCTGATCATTCTTACGATGGGAACGGTGATTTACGCCGCGGGCGGCCCGGCCGCTGCCGTATTGATGATCGCCGGGCATGGCGGCCGTTACCCCTGGGTCGTCGCGGCAAACATGATCCTGCGCTTCGCCGGCTTCGCGATACTGATTCCGCTGTTTGGTCTGCACGGTGCCGCGGTGTCGGCGGCCATCAGTCTCGCCGTTGTGACGGTCGCGTTGAACTACCTGTGTCGGCGATGGGTCAAAATCGACCCCTCGATCCTCATTCTCCTCTACCGGTCACGAAACAAAAAAATCCCAGTCGGGCTCCCCAGTCCTACCGCTCAAGCGGCCGCGCCAACGCGGAATGGCGCATTGGTCTGACACAATGCAACGCCCACGCCGGATACTTCTTATCCAGACGCAAGCGGAAAACGCGGGCGCCCAGGAGATTTCCAGGCTGGTGGGCGCCGGACTCTCAGCGCGCAGCTTCGAGATCAGGAATCTTTTTTTCTTTCGTAAATCAGAGACGTTCGACGAGCCGCCCAATACGCTTTATTGTGCTTCGAGCAGGCCCGGAAACCCGTTTGCTTTTCTTAAATTTCTGTGGGCGCTCGCGTGTCATATCCGTCAAACGCAACCGGATGCGGTGCTTACGTTTCAACATTTTGGCAACGTGATCGGAGGGGGCGTTTCGCGTCTGGTGAGTTCGGCACCCATCATAGCGAACCAGGTTTCATCCCGCCTGTCGATGAACTGGCTGGTTCGTACCGCCGACATCGTGATGGGAAGCCTTGGCGTCTTCAAAGTCATCACCGTGAACTCGCACGACATGGAGCGCGAGTACTCGCGCTATCCCGCAGGTTATCGGTCGCGAATGGTGTATGTAGCGCACGGCTTCGACGATAAATCACTGGATATCTCGCAGGAAACTGCGCGGCAGCGCTTCAACATTCCCGCCAACCGCGTCCTGCTTGGCAGCGTCGGGAGGCTTCATCCCAATAAATGTCTTGATGCCGCAATACGTTTGCTCGCAGGTGAGCCTGAATGGCATCTTGCGCTGGCAGGTCAAGGTCCGGACGAAGCGCGGCTTAGATGGCTGGCCGATGAACTTCAGGTATCGGACCGGGTGCATTTCGTCGGCGAGATTTCCCCGCAGCGCGTGGGAGAATTTCTCGCCAGTCTCGACGTTTTCGTGTTCCCTTCCCGCGCGGAGACATTTGGCCTGGCCGCTGTTGAAGCTGCGAGTTCCGGTATTCCGACGGTCGTCAGGGATCTGCCCGTGCTGCAGGAGATATTGTCTGTCGAAGGCAAACCAGCGGCACTCTTCGTCGATGCATCCGACAACGAAAAGTTGTCGACGGCCGTCTCAAGAATTCTCAACGACAACAATCTCCGCGACGACCTGCGACGCACTGGAAAGGGGTTAGCGTCGCGTTATACGGTAGACGCCATGGTCGGCCAATACGCGCGCGTTCTCGATGAAACGATCCCGACGCAGGTGGCCAGCCATGATCGTTGAATTCCGATGCGACATCGACCGGCCACGGTTTTGGATGAGCCGTCCAGCCCTGTCTGATGAATTTTCTACGCAGATCGCATGGACGGAGACAGGGACAGCGCCTCTTGCAGGATTGGACGCGCTTTTTGAGCTTGAGCGCATCCTGCTGCGGAAGGGCGTGACGTGCTTCGCCGACACTCTCAAGGACGCAGGGAGGAAGCCACGGCGAACCGATCGCAAGCCCGACGTGGTCGTCGACTTTACCAGCGCCAGCCGTGACCCGCTTTGTCGCGCGCCGCTGTACTTGCGTCCACTCTACAACGGAGCGGCCGGCGAAGATGCCGCTCTGGCGGCTATCCTTGCCGGCGACCTTCCTGTCATCGAAATAGTCAAAGAGCCTGACGGCGCGGTCCTCAACCGCGGCCTGCCCTCCTCCGAGGTGGCCGTCGGCTTGAGCGGCTCTCTCGACACGGTCATCGCAAGAACGATGACGTTGTTGAGGAAGGTTCTGTCGGGAAAATCAGGAACTCTTCCGCCGATGACCTATCAGCCCGGTCCGGTCGTGCGAAGGCCTGTGTCATACGTCCTCGGTGGCGTAGCCCATTCGATCATGATGGAAATATACCGCCTGTGCTGTTATGCGCCACACTGGCATGTCGGATGGCGGTACACCGATGATGCGGGGGTTTGGAAGAGCGGGAATCTCTCCGGGCCACGCTGGCAAACGATTTCGGATCCCCGGCATCGGTTCTATGCCGATCCTTTTCCGGTCACCTGGAAAGGAAAAACATGTGTCTTTTTCGAGGATTTGGATCATCGCGTTGGAAAAGGGATCATTTCCGCCGTTGAGTTTGATGGCGTCGGACCAAAGGGCGAAGTTTTTCCTGTGCTGGAAGAGCCGTGGCATCTGTCCTATCCGTTTCTGATTGAACACGATGGCGATCTATGGATGATTCCGGAGAGTTCCCAGCGCCGGGATGTCGCGCTCTACAAGTGCGTTCGTTTTCCCGACAGATGGGAGCGTCACAGCACGCTGCTTTCGGGCTTCGAACTTTCCGACGCGACGATCACGCGACACAACGGTATGAACTATCTCTTCGGCGCCTGGCGTGACGGCGCCGGTGGATATTCGGATACGCTCGCGATCTTTTATGCCAAGGATTTATTGGGACCGTGGCTGCCGCATGCCAGCAATCCGATTATCGTTGACCGGACAAGCGCGCGGCCAGCGGGGAATTTCGTGACCATCGATGGAAAGTTATGGCGTCCGGTACAGAATTGCACTGATGGATATGGCGCGGCTCTCGGTCTTGCGGAGATCGTCGAGCTAACGCCCACAACATTCAGGCAAATCATTCGACACTCTATCCGACCCGGACCGCTATGGCCGGGAAGAAAACTTCACACGCTCAACCGTTGTGGTCGTTTGGAGGTGATCGACGGAACGAGGATTCAGCCGAAATTCGCGTTTCCGCTTTCGCGGGACCGATCTGTCAGAAACTCTCCAAGGGCAACTCAAGAGATTGTGCAGACACTTTCAGACGCGCTTGACGTTCAACATGGTGGTCCCTTTTTGTGATGGACTGGTCCTTCATTTCGTGAAGCAGCAGGCGTATTTCGGAGACATGTTTACGAAAGTATTTACGAGTTACGCCTATTGTCCGTTTCATGAGCGAAAGCCGTGCGGCGCATCGTCACAGGGTCCTGAAGGCCGGCGCGATTGAGTTCAGCGGCGGCGGGGCGATCAGTTGTGCCGTCAGAAACCTGTCGGCAAGCGGGGCGGCACTAGAAGTAGTCAGCGCACTCGATATTCCGGACCGCTTAGTCCTTTGTATTCCTGCGGAGCATTTCAAGCGGCACTGTCACGTCGTCTGGCGCAACGAAAAACGGATTGGCGTCGCCTTCGAATAAAAGGCGCCAGCGGTTTAACCAACACCCGCATCAATTTGAGCTGGGTCAGACCGACGACTGGATGAACGAAATCTATCCGTTTTGGGTCGCAACCCATGGCATCATGATTGTCGCCCCGGTCAACTGGTACCACGGGCCGACCGCCTTGAAGGGCGATGATCGACGGGCCGGTTTGCGCCAATAGCGGCCGTTGACTATGCTCTCCGCAACGGCCCGCTATCAACCGCCGAGATAGGCACGCAGCAAATCCCGATTCTTCAGTAGCCCTGCTGCAGTATCCTCGGCAACGATCCGCCCCGTGGTCAATACGTAAGCCCGGTTAGCGACGGAAAGCGCATTATGCACATTCTGCTCGACCAGGACGATGGTGATGCCCTGGTCGCGCAGTTGCCGAATTACCGTCAATACCTCCTGCATGATGAGGGGACTGAGGCCAAGGCTCGGTTCGTCTAGCAGCAGAATGCGGGGCGCCGACATCAGCGCGCGACCGATGGCGAGCATCTGCTGTTCGCCTCCTGAAAGAGTACCTGCCATTTGCGCACTTCGTTCACGCAGGCGCGGAAATCGCATCAGTACCCCTTCCATCCGCCGCCTCACCTCGACGCGGTCACTGCAGATATAGGCACCGAGCGCGAGGTTTTCGTGCACCGTCAGCTCCGGCCAGATCCGCCGCTCTTCAGGGCAATGAGCGACACCCCGGCGGACGATGGTATCGGCCCGTTGCCGGGCAATCGACACGCCGTCGAGCAATATGTCGCCCGTCGTGACGGCGATCAGACCCGACATAACCCGAAGCGTCGTGCTCTTGCCGGCACCGTTGGCGCCAATCAGTGCGACGACCTCTCCGGGGCTGATCTTCAGGCTGATGCCGTGCAACGCGCGCACCTTGCCATAGGATGCGTTGACCTCGCGCAACTCAAGGATTGGATCCATGCTGCTCATGGCGCGGGCTTGCCGAGATAGGCTTCGATGACGTCGGAATTCCCTCGAATCTGCTCCGGCGTGCCTTCGGCGATCTTGCGACCAAAGTTCAGTACAACGATGCGGTCTGATACTTCCATCACGAGCGCCATGTTGTGTTCGATCAGGAGCAGGGCTTCGACACCGTCGCCGATCAGCCTTCTGAGCACACCGCCCAACTGGTACGCTTCCTCCGTGTTGAGACCCGCCGCCGGTTCGTCCAGCATCAACAATTGGGGACCGGCGCCGAGCGCAACGGCCAGTTCCAGCAACCGAAGTTCGCCGCAGGAAAGCGAATCCGCTTCGGCGTTCATTCGATCGCCAAGGCCCACTTTTTCAACGATCGCCGCTGCCTCATCGCGAAGCTGCCGCTCGAGTTTGCGCTGCGCCTTGCCAGGAAAAAGGGTACGCAGCAGCGATTTCTCACCGTGCCGGTGACGCGCCGTCAGCACGTTGCCGAAGACTGTCAACCCCTTCAGCACGTTTGTCTTCTGAAATGAGCGTATCAAGCCTGCCTGTGCGATCGCGTACGGCGCGTGGCCGGTTATGTCGTCGTTCCGATAAACCACCGTTCCCGCCGTCGGCTGGTAAAAGCCAGTGATCATATTGAGACAGGTGGTCTTGCCCGCTCCGTTCGGCCCGATCAGGCTCACGATCTCGCCGGCGCCCACCTTGAAACTGATATCGGATAGGGCAGCCAGACCGCCAAACCGCTTCGAGACGCTGCTGAGTTCAAGCATCGCCGGTCGCTCCACGAGGATAGGTTTCGTGGCGCCGGGCGATAAATCCCATGATGCCGCGCGGCAGGAACAGCACCACGGCCATCACGATCAGGCCAAAGATCGAAAAACGCAGCTCCTTGAAATCGCGCAAATACTCTTCCAGCAGCACGACGATTACGGCGCCGACCACCGGGCCGATCAGCGTTCCCTTGCCGCCGGCCAGCACCATGATGATCATCGAAATCATGAAGGAGAAACCAAATACTTCGGGACCGACAAAGGAGACGTAATTGGCGTAAAAGCCGCCCGCGAGACCTGCAATGCCGGCTGCCAGCACGAACGTGATAAGCCCGACATAGAACGGCGAAACGCCGATCGACTGCGCCACGAAACGGTTCTCGCGAACCGCGATGGCGGCGCGACCGATGTTCGAATACACGAAGCGATAGGACACGAATAGGGACACGGCCGCCAGCATTACGCCGACATAATAGTAGACCATCTTCTGCTGCAGCACGTCGCCGCCGATCGCCCATGCCGGCTTTTCGATGCCGGATATTCCCATCGGGCCGTTGGTCAGGTCGATCCAGTTGTTGGCGATCAACCGCAGCACTTCCGCGAAGCACAAGGTGACGATCACGAAGAACGGCCCACGCAGCCGCAGCGTGATTGCGCCGATGACGAGGCCGAACAACGACGCCACGAGCGGTGCGGCAAGCACCGCAACATGAAAAGGCATGGCGAGCCGGGTCGAGAATAGCGCCGCGGTGTAGGCGCCCACACCAAGGAACGCCGTATGGCCGAGCGGGAACTCGCCAACGTAGCCGACGATGAGGTTGAAGCTGGTCGCCAGCATCACTGAAAGCATGATGAGTACGCCGATATGCAGGGCATATTGATTCAGGATGAGAAGCGGCGCCAGCAGCGCGGCAGCAAATATTCCCAGCAGGCAATTACGTTCGAAAATCATCAGGCGCGCTCGGCGTTTTTGCCGAAGAGGCCGTATGGACGCACCAGCAGCATCGCAATGACCAGTCCGAAGCCGATCGCATCCACATAGCCGCTCGACATATAGCCGCCCCAGAAGGCTTCTGAAATTCCCAGGATAAGCCCGCCTACAATGGCGCCCGCAAAACTTCCCATACCGCCGAGAATGACGACCACGAACGCCTTCAGCGATACCACATCCCCGATGGTGGCCTGCGCCACGTAGATCGAACCGAGCAGCATTCCGGCAGCGCCTGCGAGCGCCGCTCCGAGCGCGAAGGTAAAGCCGTAGACGTGAGCCGTGCGAATGCCGGAAAGCTGCGCGGCCATGGAATCCTGGAATGTGGCTCGCATCGAGCGTCCCAACGTTGTCCTTTGAATCAAAAGATGGACGCCGAGGATCAGCGCGGCGGAGATCGCCACCAGCGCGAGCCTTGACTGAGTGATCACGACCGGACCGAAAAACAGCGGCTTGTTGGCGAACGGCGAGACGACCTTCTCTGGCGCGGTACCTACGATCAACAAAGCCGTGTTGGTTAGGAAGATCGACAGTCCGATCGTCAGCAGGATGGTCGGCTCCTCGCCCTGCCCGCGCACCCGGGCCATCAACAGGCGATCAATCAGATAGCCGGCGACCGCGAGACTGAAGATTACGACGGCGAGCGTTAGGAAGAAATTGAGCCCGACGAGATCAGTCAATGACCATCCCAGGAGCCCACCAACCACGTAGAGCTCGCCATGGGCGAAATTCACAACGCGCATCAGACCGAACACTAGCGTCAGCCCAAGCGCGGACAGCGCATAAAACGTACCGATGACCACCCCATTGGCAAGAAGCTGAAGGAATAGATCCATATCGCGCTCACGGTTCCGGGCGCCTGAAGGCGCGGGCGGAGGCGTCAGCGACGCCTCCGCGGTTGATTTTAGCGTTCGATGGTGCTGGTTGCCGCCACGGTGGGAACGCCCTTCAGCAACTGCACCAGCACGACCGAGAAGCCGCTCGCCTGGCCCTTGCTGTCGAACTGGAAATGACCGTTCGGCCCTTCGTAGTCGGTCTTGCCTAGCGCATCGCGCAGCTTCTCCGGATCAGTGGAACCGGCGTGGGTGATCGCCTCAGCCAGAATGTTGATGGCGTTATAGCCGGCCGCAGAATATTTTCCGGGAGCTTCGTTATACCGGGCGGTGTAGGCGGTCACAAACGCCTTGTTCTTCGGCGTCGTCATGGTCGAGGCATAAGGTACCGCGGCGTAGATGCCTTCGGACGCCTCTCCCGTCAGCTTGATGAAGTCCGGGGTGGCCCAGGACCCGACGCCAAACATCTTGGTGGTCAGTCCAAGCTCGGCCTTCTGCTTGACCAGGATCGACCCGTCCTGGGTTTCGGCGGCGACGAAAACGCCGTCAGCTCCGGATGAGCGCAGCTTGGTCAGCAGGGTGTAGAAGTCCGAGGTACCATGCTCGAAATATTCCTTCATGACCGTGGTGGCGCCGAGCGCCGTCATCTGCTTCTCGAACTCGGCGACGCCGCCGCGGCCGAAATCGTCATTCACGCCGATATAGGCCACCTTGCGCAGCTTGAGCTGGTCGTAAAGGATCTTCGAGAAGGACTTCGCCAGCAACGCGTCGGTCTCGGTGGCCCGGAAGAACCACGGGTTACCCTTCTCCGTCAATTCGGCGCTGGAAGAGACTCCGGTGATCAGCGGCAGCTTGTAATTAGCGACGACCGGCATCACCGCCAAGGTCGATGAACTGCAGAAAGCCCCAGAGATTGCGACCACCTTGTCGCGCTGAATCAGCTTTTCCGCCGCGCTGACCGAGTTAGCCGGACGACACTGGCCGTCTTCGATGACCAGTTCGATCTTCTTGCCAAGCACCCCACCCTTGGCGTTAATCTCGTCGAGCGCCAGTTTGGACCCGTTGACGTCGGTGCTGCCGTTATAGGCGACCGATCCCGTCAGCGGCTGGATCACGCCGATCTTGATGGTTTCCTGGGCGTTCGCCGCGGCGGCGACAAGGGCCAGGCCCAGAACGCCGATCGGCAAGCTTTTCATTATCGTCATGGCCTTCTCCTGCTTTCAGATTGCGGTGGAACATCGGTTGCGGGGAATGGCGACCTCAAGGCGAGCGTTTCCGGAACAGGGCCAGGAAACGTTCGCGAAGGATCGACCAGAGCAGATTGCCCGCGTCGAGCGGCTGGCTCGATGCTGTTGATTCCTGCGGCCCGGCATTGACCGCGCCGGGAGCTGCCGACAATGCACTTTCGAAATTCCTGACGAATTCAGCCGTGATGCGATTGGCAACTTTCTGCATGACCGCGCCCTTGCCGAATTGCGCCAGCGGTCCAGCTAGGTTGATGTCGGAGACGACGTCCACGCGGGTCGCGCCGGATGCGCGACCCGTGCTCAGCCGATACGTCATCGCGCCCGTGGCGCGCGAACTTGAGCGCGCATCGGCACCCTTGCCGGAGACGGTCGCGGTCCATTCGCGGGGCTGGCTCTCGATGACGACTTCGCCGTCGAAGGAGGCAGCCATCGGCCCGACCTTTACCGACATGCGGCCCTTGTATCTATGTTCGCCGAGTTCCTCGACGATCGAAGCACCGGGCAGACATTGCGCGACGAAGTACAAATCATTCATCCGGCTCCAGACGAATTCGCGCGGGTGTTGCAGCTCGAAATTCTTCTCGATCTTCATCAGACGTCTTCCTGCGCCCGTTTCGCCTTGCCGGCCCAGTTTTCCGCCGCGCACTGGATTGACCGGACAATGCCCTGATAGCCGGTGCAGCGGCATAGATTGCCGCTGATCGCAATGCGGATTTCGCTTGCGCTCAAGTCAGGTTTGCGTCGCAACAGATCCCATGCGCTGATCAGCATTCCCGGCGTGCAAAAGCCGCATTGCAGTCCGTGCTTGTCGTGGAACGCCGCCTTTATTGCCAGCATCAACGGGTCCCGATCGAGACCCTCAAGGGTGCGGACGTCGGAGCCGTCAATGCCGACCGCGAGCGTGATACAGGACCGCGCCGGTTGGCCGTCGATCAATACCGTGCAGGCGCCGCAGACGCCCTGCTCGCAACCGAGGTGCGTTGCGGTCAGGCGCAGCTCCTCGCGCAACAGGTCCGCAAGACTGGTACGGGGCTCGACCGACGATTGAACCGGTCTGCCATTGACCGTGGCTGATATCGAAGTCTTCATCGTTTTTCCGAATTCGCAACGGCGCGCACGGCCGTTGTGCAATTGAGGAGAAGCTTCTCGGGCGAGAAGTCGCGGCCGCTGTCGATGAGCTCCTGGCGGATCACCGCAGCGAGCTCCTCGCCGGCAATGCCCGCGGCGATTTCGCGAGAGGATTTCTCCAGTACAAGCGGAGCGCCATCAATCGCGCCGAGCACGAGTCGCGCCTCGCCGCGCGCCTTGTCGATCAGCGCGATGGCCATCGATTCCGCATACTCGCCTGTCTTGCGCGCCACCTTGTAGTGTCCCCAGCCTTCGCTGCCGGGCCGACGCGGCACGACGATGGCTTCGATCAATTCGGCATCTTCAATCGCGGTCATGTAGGGCCCGAGCACGAAATCCGTGGCCGGAATCTCACGCCGCCCGTTGGGACCAACAAGCGCGATCCTGGCCTCGAGCGCGATGATGGCGGTGAGCCAGTCCGCCGCCGGATCGGCCAGCGCGACTGCGCCGCCGATCGTGCCGCGCGTACGAATGGCGCGATAGGCGATCTGCGATCCGACGAACGGCATGAGGCCGTTGCTGGCGTCGGGCACCAGGCGATCTTCGAACGCGGCGTGAGTAACCAGGGCGCCGTAACGGATGTTGTCAGCTCGCTCGTCGATCTGCCGCAGCGCGTCGATGCGCGTCAGATCGACCAGCTTGTCGGCGGGCGCCAAGCGCAGGTTCAGCATCGGGACCAGCGATTGTCCGCCGGCGAGAGGCCGCACGATCGCGTCGGCCTCGTTCAGGTGCGCGATGGCATCGTCGATCGAGGCCGCGCGGTGATAGGTGAACGGCGCCGGTTTCATGGCCGCGTCTCCTTCGCGGCGATGATGGCCCGCAGAATGCGATCCGGAGTTGCAGGGGTCTGGCCGATTTCCGCACCGAGCGGCCCCAGCGCATCGTTAATCGCATTGACGATGGCCGCGGGCGGAGCGATCGCGCCACCCTCGCCCATGCCCTTGATGCCGAACCTCGTATGCGGCGACGGAGTTTCCATGTGCAGCACGCGCACGTCGGGCACTTCGGTCGCGCCCGGAATCATGTAGTCGAGGAATGTCGACGCCAGCGGCTGACCGTTTTCGTCATAGGGGATTTCCTCATACAGCGCCGTGCCGAGCCCTTGCGCGACGCCGCCGACCACTTGCCCTTCCACGATCATGGGATTCACCATGGTCCCACAGTCATGGCAGACGACGTAGTCGAGCACCTCGACATGTCCCGTCCCGGGATCGACGGCCAGCACGCAGGTATGCGTCGCATATGAGAAGGCACCGGTGCTGCGTCCGGGCTGATAGACCGCACTTGCTTCCAGCGCCGGCTCTTCGCCGACCGGCAGACGCTCTGGGTGCAGATATGCGGCCTGGCCGATTTCCGCGAACGAGACGCTTTGCTCACCGAAATAGACCCTGCCATCGGCGAGCCGGACAGATTCCTTCGGGGCCTGCAACAGATGTGCGCCAATGCGCGCGATCTTCTCCGCCAGGATGACGCAGGCCGCCGAGACGGCCCCGCCCGACATCGTCATGCTGCGCGAGGCAAAGGTGCCCATTCCGTAAGGCGACACGGAGCTGTCGCCATGCCTGACGATCACGTCCTTGACCGCGATTCCGAGTTCCTGGTTCGCGACCTGGGCGAGCGTTGTCTCGAGCCCCTGCCCGTGGTTCTGGATCCCGACGAACAGAATGAGCTTGCCGTCGGGCGTGAAGCGGGCGAGCGCAGGCTCGTAGCCGAACACCACCGGCAGTCCCCGCGCCACCCATTCCGCCGTGCCGTGCGCGGACTGCTCTGTGTAGCTCGCCATGCCGAACCCGATCAGGCGGCCATCCGGCTCCGGCTGCAACTGCCGCGCGCGAACCGCGGACAGCCCGACGGCATCGCACGCGCGTTTCGCACATTCGGGATAGTTGCCGCTGTCATACAGTTTGTGAGTAACGGATTTGTAAGGCATTGCCTCAGGCGGCACCATGTTCAGGATCCGCACATCGGCAGGCTCGCGACCGACGGCGCGCGCGACGGCGTCAACCAGCGTCTCGATCGCAAAGCAGGCACCGCTGCGGCCCACGCCGCGATACGGGCCGAGTGGAGATTTGTTGGTCGCCACCGACACCGCGCGAGCGTGATAGACCCCGATATCATAGGGCCCCGTCATGATGCCGGCCGACATGCCCGCTTCCATCGAGGCAGTCCACGGCCAGACCGAATAGGCTCCGGCATCAACGACGACTTCGGCCTCGAGACCTAGGATCCGGCCCGCCTTATCGGCGTAAGCCGTCAGCTCATAGCGATGTTCGCGCGCGTGGGGCGAAGCGATCAGATGCTCGCGCCGATCCTCAATCCAGCGCAGCGGCCGATTGAGCTTCATCGACAGCGCCGCGATCGCCAGTTCCTCGGGATTGAAATTGTTCTTCGGCCCGAACCCGCCGCCGACGTCCGGGGCGACCACCCGCAGCTTGCTTTCAGAGATTCCCAGACTTTCAGCCAGGATGGTCCGGATGACATGGGGAAACTGCGTCGAGCTGTAGACCACCAGTTCATCAAGGCGCCGGTCATAATGCGCAAGAACACCGCGGCCTTCCATCGATACGCCGGCATGTCGTCCCATCCGCAGGCTCTTACGAATCTTGACATCGGCGCGTGCGCGCACCTCGTCGAGATCTCCGGTCGCGATGCGCGTTTCAATATAGACGTTGTCGGACCAGCTGTCGTGAACGCGCGGCGCGTCAGGCTTCAAGGCGACGTCGATGTCCCATATCGCCGGCAGCTCCTCGAAATCGATGACGCAGGATTGTGCGATGTCCTCGGCTTCCGCGCGCGTCGGCGCGATGCAGATCGCCAGCAGGTCGCCGACAAAGCGGGCCTTGTCGGAGGTCAGCGCCGGATAGTTCGACGGCTTGAAACCCTTGGCGGCGCTGACGGCGAGAATTGGTTTGGTGAATGCGATGTCGGCGGCAAAGAAAACCTGCTCCCGAGCGGCCTCTGGAACAGTGATCGACCGGATTTTGCCGTGCGCAACGGGACTGCGCAGGAAAAACGCCTCCGCCATTCCCGGCACCTGAAGGTCGGCGAGGTATTCCCCTTTGCCATCGAGGTATCGGGCGTCCTCATTGCGGCGCAGCGACGCGCCAACGCCCTGGTTACCCGGTTTCGACAAACTTTCGGTACTCCCGGCTTGACTCATCCACTGTCTCGCTACAATCGTATATCGTATACGATCACGCCGAGGCCGGATGTGTCAATCGGGTCTTTGGATACTGGAGGTTGCGCTGGCGATGGCTGGGCGAAAGAAGGACCGAGAGGACGCGCCGCTGTCGGCGGCAGTCGTGCGCTTCGCGCCGATGCACGATCAGATACTGCCACATCTGCGGCGCGACATCGTCGAAAACCGCTGGAAATCCGGCGAGCGCCTGTCGGAGCCGTTGCTCTGCAAGCAGTTCGGTGTTTCCCGCACGCCCTTGCGCGTGGCGCTGAAGACACTGGAAGCCGAGGGGCTGATCCGGTTGGTGCCGCATGTCGGCGCCGTTGTGACCGATCCCGGCGCCACCGAAATCGGTGAGACGATGGAAATCCTGATCGGGCTCGAGCAGCTCGCCGCCACGCGCGTCGCGCAATTGAAACGTCGGGAGGTCTTGCACGATATCCGGCGGATCTATGACGAGATGCGCATCGCAGCTCGGCAAGGCGATGCCGCACGTTATTACGAGTTGAACAACGACTTCCATCTCTGCATCGTGCGCGGCACCGGCAACCGTTCGCTGGTCGATCTGCATGAGAAGGTCATGTGGCACGTTCACCGCGAGCGGCACCGCGCCAACGAAATCGAATCCGTGACCGTCGAAAGCGCCGAGAGTCACCACGAGATCGTCGACGCGATCCTAGCGCATCGGGCCGAGGACGCCGGCCGCGCTATGCGCAAACATCTCGAGAAGGTCAGCAAGCTGATGCTCGCAAACCGCATCGCTGAGCAGACCAAGGCCTCGGTCAAGCCGGCCGGGATAAAGCCGAAAAAGAAAACCACGGACGGCCGCAGTGGCAGAGCCTGACGAAATTACGACGACCACATCCCGAGCGCCGCAAAAGCGCATTCGTGCGGTTTTCATCGGCTGGGGCGCCATCAATGTCCGCGTCGGCGCGCTGCTCACGCAGCGAACCGCCGCCGTCGACATCGTCGGGATCGCCGCCCTTGACACCCCGGAAAGCCACGCGGCGATTCCGCCGGGCATTCGCTTTCTGACTTCCCCGCGCGAACTGGCAGCGCTCCGGCCAGATATCGTCGTCGAGGCCGCCGGGCGCGCGGCCATCGACATATGGGCTGAAGCCGCGCTCGCAGCCGCACCGGCGATGATCGTCGCTTCGACTAGCGCGTTTTGCGACGAGCCGCTGCTGGCCCGGCTGGTGGACGTCGCCGGCCAGCATGGCAGCCGCATCTTCATACCGTCCGGCGCCATCGGCGCGGTCGATGCGCTGGCGAGCGCGGCCGTTCTGGGTTTGGATGAGGTCACCCACCAGATCGTCAAGCCACCGGTTGCCTGGCGGGGCACGCCGGCCGAAAAGCTTCTCGATCTCGAGAGCCTGCGTGAACGCGCGGTGTTTTTCTCGGGCAGCGCCAGGGAGGCCGCATCCCACTATCCGCAGAACGCCAACGCAACCGTGGTGACCGCCCTCGCCGGCGTCGGTCTCGATAAGACACGGATCGAGATGGTGGCCGACCCGGCGGTCCGCATCAATGGCCATCGCATCACGGCGCGCGGCGCTTTCGGCCGCCTGGAAATTCTACTCGAAAACAATCCGCTGGCGACCAATCCGAAATCATCGGAACTCACCGCGCTTAGTCTTGTGCGGCTGATAGAACACCAGACCCATACGATCGTGATCTAGCCGGATGAAGCGACGCCTGGACAAGGCCCATCGATCACTTGCGGGCCAGATACCGCCCGGGCGTCACGCCGAATGCCGCGCGAAAACCCGCAATGAACGCGCTCGGTTCACCAAATCCGAGTTGATCGGAAATGGCGCTGATGGACATATCGGACGACAGCAATTCGATCGAGCGCAGCAGTTTCGCCTGGCGCCGGAAGCTTCTCAGCGACAGCCCGGTCTCCGCCTTGAACTTCCGCTCGAGCGTGCGCGGCGACCTGCCCATCGCGTGCGCCAGGCGGCTCAACGAGGGAACGCCGGTCGGCTTCTCGATAAGGTCTGTTGCGATCGAAAGCAGTTCCCGGGATTTGGGCATCGGCAGATTGAGCGGCAGCGCCGTCGCCGTCGCGAGCTGATCGAGCAGAACCGACACCAGCCGGCCGTCCGCGCCGCCTTCGTCATGGCGCCTCGGGCGGGCGACGATGCCATTCATCAATTCGCGCATCAACGGACCGACGTGGACCACGGTCGTGTGCCTCGAAAGCTCGGGGGCGGCATCGGCGGCGACGTACAGCGTTTGCAGGCGGGTAGACGTGAGGTGGCGGGTTTCGTGCACGGTGTCGGCCGGCACCCAGACCGCGCGTTCTTGGGGGGCGACAAATGTCGAACCCTCCGCAGTGACGGCGATAGAGCCCGACGTCACCGCGAGAAGCTGTGCGCGCCGATGGCTGTGCGGCGGCAATCCACCGCCGCGCTTAAGATCGAGCACATAAGCGACAACACGCTGGGGATAGTCTCCGGCGGGCGCTTGCTTCACTTCCGGGTGGATTGCGATGTTCATCGTGGGACCGGTCGGCACGATACTGGGGAGTGTCGCTTCATAACTGTTTTTTGTCGGAATAGCGATAACACGGCGGAAACATCCTGAAATAGGGTCGTTGAACACCGCGCTAGACAGGCGAACGAGACGGAGACTGCTATGCGGACTACGGTAATTGGCGGCGCGATGCTGCCTCATGCGCCCCAGTTCTTCACAATGCCGGACACCGAGGACAAGAAGACCGTCGAGCAGGTGCGTGCGGTCGCGGCGGATATCGGCGGCAAGCTCAAGGCGCTGAAGCCAGATCTCTGGATCATCTTTTCCAACGATCACGCCGAACAGTTCTTTCTGGGCTCAACTCCTCCGTTCACCATCCACGTCGGTGGTGAAGCAAGCGGCGAATTCGCCGGGCGCAAATTTCACTGGAAGATTCCGAGCGAGATCAGCTTCGAAATCGTCCGGCAGCTCTATCGCCAGCAATTCGACCCCGCTTTCACCAGCACCGCGCGCATCGACTACGCCATCGGCATTCCGCTGACGCACCTCGGCGTCACCGACCCGGTGCTGCCGATCTATGTCAACGCCTATCTGCCGCCGCAGCCGACCATGGAACGCTGCTACGCGTTTGGCCAAGCGATCGCCCGCACCGTCACCTCACTCGGCTTGCGAACCGTCATCCTGTCCAGTGGCGGCATGTCGCATTTTCCGGGAACGGACCGCTATTCCAATCCGGAGCTCGCCTGGGACAACAAGCTTCTGGAAAAACTCGCGGCCGGCAATCTGAAATCGCTGATCGGTTTCGACGAGGCCGAGCTGGACGATACCGGCAACATCGAATTGCGCTGCTGGGCCTGCGCGGCCGGCGCGCTGGGCGAGCGCAAGCCCGACATCGTGTCGATGGATCCGAGCTGGCATCACAATTATGCGTCGCTCGCCTGGTTCGGCGAAGAGGCCAACGGGCGCGATGCGCATTATCCCTCGATCAGGCCGGAGCTGGTGCAACTGACTTCGGCGCTACATGGCCTCGCCCACAACGAGACCGATCGCGCGCAGTTCCTGGCCGACGCCTCCGGCTATGCCGCCAAGTTCAATTTGTCGGACGAGCACCGCGCGGCGCTGGTCAAGCTGGAGGTCCCCTCGATAGTCAAGATGGGCGTCCATCCGCTGGTGCCGTTCCTCGCCAACATACAGATCCAGCGGCTGCGGAATCCGCGCTAACATGAACAGCCCTCATCTCCCGCACTTCACCGATTTCGTCGATGGCCAGCTGGTGGCGGCCGATCGGTCCGGCTCCGTCATCGAGCTGATCGCGCCGCAAACCGGGCAAACCATCGGAACGATCGGTGAATCCGGTACCACCGGCGTCAATCGCGCCGTCGCCGCAGCTTCCGCGGCCTTCGCCATTAATCGCAGGCAGCCGACGCATCAGCGCATTGCCTGGCTAAACGCCGCCGCTCAGGCGCTGGGCAAGGCCAACGATGAAATCGCTGCGTTGATCTGTGAAGACGTCGGCAAGCCGATCCGGATGGCCCGCTTCGAAGTCAGGCGCGGCGCCGAATTTCTCGAGCTCACCGCTGCGGCGCTGACGCAGCTCGGCGGCGAAATGCTGCCCCTGGATATCACCGCTCCGGGCGCGGGTCATATCGGTTTTGCCCGCCATGTACC
>JAXDOR010000230.1:0-7309 GCA_034668825.1 Alphaproteobacteria bacterium
GGCGTGCTGCCTTCCAACGAAGGCCGCGGCTATGTGCTCCGCCGCATCATGCGCCGCGCCATGCGTCATGCCGAACTCTTGGGCGCCCACGATCCATTGATGTGGAAATTGGTGCCGGCATTGGTACGCGAGATGGGCGCGGCCTATCCGGAATTGCATCACGCCGAAACACTGATCACCGAAACGCTGAAGCTTGAGGAGACGCGCTTTCGCCGCACGCTCGAGCGTGGGCTTGGCATCCTCGACGCCGAAACCAAGAAGCTCAAAAGCGGTGACAAACTCAAAGGCGAGACCGCCTTCACGCTTTACGATACCTACGGCTTTCCGCTCGACCTGACGCAAGACGCTCTGCGCCCGCGCGGCATCGGCGTCGATCTCGACGGCTTCAACGCCGCCATGGATCGCCAGCGCGAAAAGGCGCGCGCCTCGTGGTCCGGGTCCGGGGACGCGGCGACGGAGAGCGTGTGGTTCGCGCTGCGGGAGAAAGCGGGTGCCAGTGAATTCCTTGGCTACGAGACCGAGCGCGCGGAGGGCGTCGTGCAGGCGCTCGTCCGCGACGGCGAGGAGATCGAGGCCCTAAAGGCCGGCGAGAGCGGCGCCGTCGTGCTCAATCAGACGCCCTTCTATGCCGAGTCCGGCGGCCAGATCGGCGATACCGGCATGATTAGCGGTGACGGCGTGCGCTTTCGCGTCACCGACACGCAAAAGAAAGCCGGCGACGTCTTCGTGCATATCGGCACCGTCGAGCAAGGCACGCTTAAAACCGGAATCGCCGTGGCGCTTGAGGTCGATCACGCCCGCCGGAGCGCGATCCGCGCCAACCACTCCGCCACTCATCTGCTGCATGAAGCATTGCGCCAGGTGCTCGGCGACCATGTGGCGCAAAAGGGCTCGCTGGTCGCGCCCGACCGCCTGCGTTTCGATTTTTCCCATCCGAAGCCGATAACGGCGGAAGAGCTGGCGCGCGTCGAGGACATCGCCAACGATATCGTGCTGCAGAATTCGCCCGTCACCACGCGGCTGATGGCGCTGGACGATGCGCGAGCGTCGGGCGCGCGCGCGCTATTCGGCGAGAAATACGGCGACGAGGTCCGCGTCGTCGCCATGGGCGAGAGCAGCAACGCGCTCGGCTGGTCGGTTGAGCTGTGCGGCGGCACGCATGTGGCGCGTACCGGCGACATCGGCCTCATCGCCGGGCTTTCCGACAGCGGCGTCGCGTCGGGCGTGCGGCGGCTTGAGGCGCTTACCGGCAAAGCCGCACGCAAGAACGCCAATAACATTATTCAACTGGCGAAATCCGCCGCGGCGGAACTGCGCGCGCCATTAGAAGAAATGCCGGGCCGGCTCGCCGGTCTGCTGGAGGAGAGAAAGCGCCTGGAGCGCGAACTTTCCGACATCCGGAAGAAGCTCGCCATGGGCGGCGGCAAGGCAAGTGGCGCCGACGGCGCGCGCATGGTCGGCGATATCAAACTGCTGGCGCGCGCGGTGTCCGGCATCGAGATCAAGGACCTCAAAAGCCTCGCCGACGAAGGCAAGAAGCAAGTCGGCTCCGGCGTGGTGGCGATTGTCGGCGTCACTGGCGAAGGCAAAGCCGGCATCGTCGTCGGCGTCACGGACGATCTCACCAAACGTTTCAGCGCCGTCGATCTCGTACGCAAAGGCGCCGAGGCGCTCGGCGGCAAAGGCGGCGGCGGCCGGCCCGATATGGCGCAGGCCGGCGGCCCGGACGGCGGCAAGGCCGACGCCGCGCTTGCCGCTATCGAGCAGGCGCTGGGCGGCTGACTTTATCTGTAATCGCGCCGAATCTCCTCACTGCTGCCCATTGGCGGTTGACGGCGATCCCACCGGACCCGACGGCGCGCCATTGGACGAATTATTCAAATTGTTGCTGCTATTGCCGAAGGTGAGAAGCTGAGCGCCGGAGGCGAAGCTCAATCCCGTGGTGTTCAAGGTCACCAGCGAGCAACAGAGGGCCACCGTTGCATTTGCGCCGCTGGCGGAAATCCCGGTCGTGCCGTTGCTCGCAAATACGCTGTCCTGAATCGATATGGTAGCCGGTGCACCGCTGCCGTCGACGGAAAGGCCAAAAGCAGCGTTCGTCGACAGTGAACTGCCCCATATGGCAAGGCGCGTCCTGGCGCCGGCGGGCGCTAATACGCGAACTCCTACGAAATTGGTATCCGCCTGAACGTTATTGAGGACGACGTTGGCAATGCCGGTTCCCGACGGGACAATGTCGATGCCCACGCCCAAGTTATCGTTGAACGAAGAATTGGCGGCGGTGAGCCTGGCGTTGGACCCGGTCGGCGGCGCGAAGTTGATACCGGTCGCGAAACCATCGACGTGACTGTCTATAATATGAAGGACGCGGCCATTTACAAAATTGATGCCGATTGAGCTGGTGAAGGAATTGCCAGGACCTGAGATCGTGAGACCCTTCAAGACGACCACAATGTTGCTGGCGTTGATCGTAATGCCACTCGTGGTGCCCGTCGCGTAGACCCCTCTGGCTACGCCGGTGCAATCGAGCGTAATTGACTTGGTAATGGTCGGGTTGCCGAAGTTGCCGGCATCGAGACAGTTGACGACACCGCTGGTCGCGGTCTTGGCGATGGCGCCGGCAAAGGTTTGACAAGGCGCCGTTCGGCTGCACGGATTAGCATCACTCCCGACACCCGATACCCAGGTTGGCGATTGGGCCATGGCCTGTGTACCCATCAGCACAGGCACGATAGCGACGATGACGACCGCCAGTCGCATCTTCATGACAGTTCCCCACTAATCAGAAGGCCGACCCTCTCCGGGCATGTCCGAGCGAGCGATCGACAGTTGATGGCCCGTTTTACCACAGATGCATTTGTTTGTACGGCGGGATACGGGATTCTAGAGTTTATTATCTGTGTGGGAGTCCTTCTTCACATCGCCGCCGAGCTTGTCGCGCAGCAGCGGCGCGATGACCTCGATCTCGTCGGTCCAGATGCCACCACGATAATCCTGCGGCAGCGCGCGGAACTGTTCTTCCGTGTTGATGCCGCCGACCTCATCATCCGCGTGATACGGCCCGGCGACAAAAACCAGTGAGCCCGCCGCCTGCATGCGCGCGAGGAAACGGTTGGGCCAACCCCAAATCAGCCAAGTGTAGTTGATCGGCACAACAATGATCGTGTTGCGGCAGCTACGCGGCACGTAACCGGACCAGCCCAGCGCCACATAGCGCATGGCGCAATTTTTAAGCTGCGGCTTGTCCATGGCGCGCGCATCTGGCAATCGCGCGCGCATCGCCGCGGTCGGCCGGCTGGAACCGCCGTAGACCATCAGTAACTTGCGTCGCTCCGGCGGAAGCTTGGCCAAGCGCGCCGCGATCTGCTCGCCCTCGCGCGTGGTGTTGCCTTTGACATTGATGAGCAGACCTTTGTCGGGAAAGGCAGCAAGGACTTCATCCAGGGACGGCATCAAGCCGGCACCCTTGCCGCGGAAGGGAAATGTCTTGCCGCCATCTGCCGTATAGCCATAGCCGATATCGAGTTGCTTCAGTTCGGCCAGCGAATGCTCGCGGGTAATACCATGGCCGTCGGTGCGGCAATCCAACGTCCAGTCGTGGAAGACGACGAATTGTCCTTCGGTTGTCGGATGGATGTCGATCTCGGCAATGTCGGCGCCGAGCCGGAAGGATTCCGCCATCGAAGCGATGGTGTTTTCCAAATAAGAATGTGTCGGCGGGTCCATCAACGTGGCCGTGCAGTCGTTGCGTCCGAGGCCTGTACGCGAAAAGGTCTGCGCCATGCCGCGATGAGCCAGCAACAGCGGCTTTGTTTCGGGTATCGGCGCGAGCCAGGACGTATTGTTGAGAAAAGCGAACAGCGCGAGAGCAAGCAGCGCACCCAGCGCGAGCTTGAAATATGGCTTCATCCCCGCCCCCACTTGCGTCGAGGCGACGGATGCGCGGCGATCATGGCAATGTTATGCTGGCTGCTGACGCTGCGCCCGGCGGCATCGAAGCGGGCCGAGTCATGATTTCTTTCGTCATGGCGGGCTTCTCCCGGCCATTCCGCTTAGATAGCCAACGCCTTCGCGTTCCTAAGCGGGATCACCGGGACAAGCCCGCTGACGACGAGTGTGAGCGGAACGGAAGCATGGCCCAAATCTATTTCACCAGTCACCTGCGCGAGCTGGTTCCGAATGGGCCGTTGCGCGCGCCGGGCGCGACGGTGGGGGATGCGCTCGCATCCGTGTTCGCCGAATTGCCGCATGTGCGCGGCTATGTGCTCGACGAACGCGGCGGCTTGCGCAAGCACGTCTGCGTCTTTGCCGACGGCCGGCGGCTGCCCTGCGACGCGACGTTGAACCACGCCATCGCGCCAGATTCGAAGCTCTACGTCATGCAAGCTTTGTCAGGAGGTTGAGAATGAGCGATCGTCTGCTGGCCGCCACGCGCAAAGGATTGCTTTCTTTGGAACGCCGAGGCGGCGAGTGGCATGTCGCGAGGACGGATTTTCGCGGCATCGCGGTGACCGCGGTGCTGCGCGACGCCCGCGACGGCTCGGTTTATGCCGCGCTCAAGCACGGTCACTTCGGCTCGAAGCTGCACCGCTCCGATGACGGTGGTAGCTCGTGGAAGGAGCTTCCGGCTCCTGCTTTCCCCGCCGACGCCGCTGGCGCGCCGGTGCTGTTTCAAATCTGGACCATGGAAGCCGGCGCGGCGAGCCAGCCGGGACGGCTTTGGGCCGGTGCGATTCCGGCCGGCCTCTTTCGCTCGGACGATCGCGGCGAAAGCTGGCAGTTCGTCACTTCTCTCTGGAATGTGCCCGGACGTGAGAAATGGTTCGGCGGCGGCTATGACCAAGCTGGCATCCACACGGTTTCGCCCGATCCGCGTGATCCGGAACAAGTCTTTGTCGCCATTTCCTGCGGTGGCGTCTGGGACACCGGCAATGACGGAAATACCTGGACGGTGCGCGGCAAGGGTCTGGTCGCCACCTACGTGCCGCCCGAGCAGGCGGGAAATCCCGACATCCAGGACCCGCATCGGGTGGCACGCTGTGCCAGCGCGCCCGATGTGATGTGGATGCAGCATCACTGCGGCATCTTCCGCTCCACCGACGCCGGTGCAAACTGGATTCAGCTCAAGCCGCCGGGTGACGATTTTGGCTTCGCCGTCGCGGCGCATCCCAAAGACCCGCAGACGGCATGGTTCGTGCCCGGCATCAAGGATGAAATACGCATGCCGCGCGACGGCGCGCTGGCGGTGACGCGCACGCATGACGGCGGCAAGACCTGGGAAACATTCCGCGAAGGCTTGCCGCAGCGCGACGCCTACGAGCTGGTCTACCGCCACGGTCTCGATGTGGACGACAGCGGCACGCAATTGGCGATGGGATCGACCACGGGCAGTTTGTGGGTCAGCGAGAATGGCGGCGAGGGATGGCAGCTCGTCAATGCGCACCTGCCGCCCATGTATGCGGTGAGGTTTGTTTGATTGCCGTCATTCCGGGGCGCGCTGAAAGCGCGAACCCGGAATCCAGGGGCGATACGGAACGGTGCTCTGGATTCCGGGCTCGCTCGCTTCGCGAGCGCCCCGGAATGACAACTACGCCATCGCCTTCTTCAGATTCTCGTCCACCTTATCGAGGAAGCCCGTCGTCGAAAGCCATTTCTGGTCGGCGCCGACCAGCAGCGCCAGGTCCTTGGTCATGAAGCCGGACTCGACGGTATCGACACACACCTTCTCCAAAGTGTGAGCGAATTTCGCCAGCGGTGCATTGTTGTCGAGCTTGGCGCGATGCGCGAGGCCGCGGGTCCAGGCGAAGATCGAGGCGATGGAGTTGGTGGACGTTTCCTTACCTTTCTGATGCTCGCGGTAGTGCCGCGTGACGGTGCCGTGGGCAGCTTCGGACTCGACGATCTTGCCGTCGGGCGTCAGCAGCACCGAGGTCATCAACCCGAGCGATCCGTAGCCTTGCGCTACAGTGTCGGACTGCACGTCGCCATCGTAATTCTTGCAGGCCCAGACATAGCCACCCGACCATTTCAGCGCCGCCGCGACCATGTCGTCGATCAGCCGATGCTCATAGGTGAGCTTCTTCTTCTCGAACTCGGTCTTGAATTCGGCGTCGAAGATTTCCTGGAAGATGTCCTTGAAACGCCCGTCGTAGATTTTCAGGATGGTATTCTTCGTGGTGAGGTACAGCGGAAACCCGCGCGCCAGCGCGAAGTTCATCGAAGCGCGGGCGAAGTCGCGGATCGAGGCGTCCTCGTTGAACATGCCAAGCGCGATGCCGCTGCCGGGAAAATTGTGCACCTCGCGCTCGATCTTGGCGCCGTCCTCGCCGACGAAGGTGAGCGTCAGCTTGCCCTTGCCCGGCACCTTGAAATCGGTGGCGCGGTATTGGTCGGCATAGGCGTGGCGTCCGATGACGATCGGCTTGGTCCAACCCGGCACCAGCCGCGGCACATTCTTGCAGATGATCGGCTCGCGGAAGATGACGCCGCCGAGAATGTTGCGGATGGTACCGTTGGGCGACCGATACATGGCCTTGAGGTTGAATTCCTTCACCCGGCCTTCGTCCGGGGTGATCGTCGCGCATTTGACGCCGACGCCGACCTTCTTGATCGCTTCCGCGGCGTCGATCGTCACCTGATCGTTGGTCTTGTCGCGGTATTCGATACCGAGATCGAAATACATCAGGTTGATGTCGAGATAGGGATGGATCAGCTTATCCTTGATGTATTGCCAGATGATCCGGGTCATCTCGTCGCCATCGAGCTCGACGACCGGATTGGTGACCTTTATTTTTGCCATTGCACGGAAGCCTTTTTCGTAAAAATCGGGAGGGCTGAAAGCGACCGGCCAAGGCAGCCGGGCGGCGGCACTTATGACCCGGCTCCCGCCATCCTGCAAGGACGCGGCTTTGGCCTATGGCCCGAGCAGCTGAACTTCTGCTTTCCGTTCCGGGCTTGGCACGGCTATACCCGGCAGGCGTCGCGTAGCCGCGCGCATGGATAGAGGTTCGGCTTGCTGACATTTCCGCAAATACCGGGTGCATTCGGCCGCTGGCGCCGGGCGCTGCGCCGCCGGGTGCTGGAACCGATCGTGCTCGGCAACCGCTCCTTGCGCGAGACCGTGCTCAATGCGCTGGCCGCCCGCGGCCACCTGATCTACTGCGCCTTGCCGGAGGGGCACTTCTTCGTCGATCCGTCAGACCGGGTTGTCGCCTCCTGGCTGATGTGGCACGGCGGCTGGCAGCGCGCGGAAATCGAGCAGGCGACGGCCATTCTCGCCCGCGCCGGGCGGCTGCCGCCGTGCCACATC
>JAXDOR010000231.1:0-39107 GCA_034668825.1 Alphaproteobacteria bacterium
CTCGCGACTGAGGACCGCCAGTTGGTCGGTCGCGAATTGGTCGAGGGAATGCATCGGTTTGCGCAGTATGGATGACCTTGCGGCCGGTGATGGGCACAATGGCTCTCATGTCGTCTGAAGGAAAGCATGGAACTACGCGGCCGTCACACCCGGACTGGTCCGCCGGGCTCAACCACGTTTGGCTGCCCTATGCGGCAATGAAGAATGCACGGCCGCTGCCGGTCGTGCGCACGCATGGCAGCCGCATTGTGCTGGCCGACGGGCGCGAACTGATCGACGGCATCGCGTCATGGTGGACCGCCTGCCACGGCTATAACCATCCGCACATTCGTGTCGCGGTCGAACGTCAGCTCGCGCTCATGCCGCATGTCATGTTCGGCGGCCTGGTGCACGAGCCGGCGCTGCGGCTGGCGCGACGGCTCACGGCGTTGCTGCCGGGCGATCTCGATCGCGTGTTCTTTTCCGAATCCGGCTCGGTCGCGGTGGAAGTCGCCATGAAGATGGCGGTGCAGTATTGGCGCAACCGCGGCATGCACGGGCGCACGCGCTTCGTGGCCTTCAAGCATGGCTATCACGGCGACACCACCGGTGCGATGGCGCTATGCGACCCGGCATCCGGCATGCATCATCTGTTTTCCGGATTGCTGCCGCAGCAGCACATCCTCGGCCTGCCGGAGGATGAGGAAAGCGCGGCAGCATTCGACCAGTTTTTGCAGCGGCACGCCGATGACATCGCCGGCATCGTGGTCGAGCCGCTGGTGCAAGGCGCGGGCGGCATGAAGTTTCATGATGCCGAGGTGTTGCGGTGCTTGCGCGCGACGGCGGAGCGTTATGATTTCCTGCTGATCTTCGACGAAATTTTCACCGGTTTTGGCCGCACCGGGACGATGTTTGCCTGTGAGCAAGCAGGGGTGATGCCGGATATCATCACACTCTCGAAAGCGCTGACCGGCGGCACGCTGGCGCTCGCCGCCACCATCGCCAACCGCAAAGTCTTTGATGCGTTCTGGTCGGACGATCCCGCGCATGCGCTGGTGCACGGCCCGACTTACATGGCCAATGCGCTGGCCTGCGCCGCGGCGAATGCTTCGCTGGATTTATTCGAGCGCGAGCCTTGCTTGCACCAAGTCGCTGCGATTTCCCAGCAGATGACTCACGAGCTTTCGCCCTATCGTGATCTGCCCGGCGTGGTCGACGTGCGGGTGCGGGGCGCTATCGGCGTGGTGGAATTGCAGGAGATCGAAAACCTGGAAACGCTGCGCGCGCGCTTCGTGGAACAGGGCGTGTTCGTTCGGCCGTTCGGCAACGTGGTCTATCTCACGCCTGCTTTTACGATTTCGCCGGATGATTTATCGCAGTTGACCGGCGCGATTGGACGCGTTCTGGCAAATGCCTAATGGCGAAGAAGGGCCTTTCCGTCATCGCCCTGTTCTGGGCATAATCCCCCGGACGCTTTGGTTTTGGGGAGGAATTCATGAACAAAATCGGTCATACCACGGCATTGATCATCGGTTTGGCGTTTGCGGGCGCCGCCGGCATTGTCAGCGCGCAGCAGGCTGCACCCCCGCCAGCGCCTCCGCTGATCGATTGGGACAAGATCCAGGTCAAAACGATCGATCTCGGCAACCAGACCTATATGTTGATGGGGCAGGGCGGCAACATCACGGTGGCGGTCGGCTCCGACAGCATCATCATGGTAGACGGGCAGTTCGCGCCGCTCTCCGACAAGATCAAGGCCGCGATCAAGGCGATTTCGCCGCTGCCGGTCAAATATATGCTCAACACGCATTTTCATGGCGATCATACCGGGGGAAATGAGAATTTCGCCAAGGACGGCGTTATCATCGTCGCCCACGACAACATCCGGGTTCGGCTCGCGGCCGGGACCGTCTCGATGATGACGGGCGCCAAGGCGCCTCCACGGCCGCCGGAGGCGCTCCCCAAGCAAACCTATTATGGCGGCTCCTTTGCGTTGGAGGCGGGAGGCCGCAAGGCGCAGCTCACGCATGTCGCTAACGCCCATACCGATGGCGATACCTGGGCCTATTTTGCCGATGCCAATGTGCTGGCGACCGGCGATACCTTCAACAATCTGCGGCGCTATCAGAACATCGACTATGCCAATGGCGGCGACGTGCGAGGCATGATTCGGGCGCTCGACGCTTATCTCAAGGTCGCGAACGACAATACCAAGATCGTTCCCGGCCACGGCGATCTTGCGACCAAGGCCGATCTGGTTGTGTTCCGCGAGATGCTGGTGACCTCTCACGACCGCATCAAGAAGCTGTTCGACGAGGGCAAGACGGAAGCCGAGGTGGTCGCTCTAAAGCCGCTCGCCGATCTCGACGCCACCTGGGGCAACCCAGCGGCGCTTGCTGTCGGCCATACCAGGAACGTTTACAATTCGTTCGGTCGGTTGTGAGGGGGGTATTTAACGACCTCGTCGCCGGCATAGAGCCGGCATGGGATGTTGGTGGGGTCGCGAGGAATCTCAGAATCCCACGACCGTTCCGTGCAGGTCATAGGCGTCGGCGCGCCCGATCTTCACCGTCGCGATCTCGCCCACGCGCAACGGTCGCCGGCTTGCGACGTAAACCGCGCCGTCGATCTCCGGCGCGTCGGCCTTGCTGCGGCCCTTAGCAACGCTTGGTCCAAGCTCGTCGATGATCACCTGCTGGCGGGTGCCGACTTTGCGCTTCAGCCGCCGCGCCGAGATCGCCTGCTGGCGCTGCATGAAGCGATGCCAGCGCGCTTCTTTCACGTCGCGCGGCACCGGCGCGGCGAGATCGTTGGAGACTGCGCCACTGACCGGCTCGTAACGGAAGCAGCCGACGCGATCGAGCGAAGCCTCGTCCAGCCAGTCCAGCAGCAATTCGAAATCCGCGTCGGTTTCGCCCGGAAAGCCGACGATGAAAGTAGAGCGCAGCGTCAGCTCCGGACAGATTTCGCGCCAACGCCGAATGCGCTCCAACGTCTTCTCCTGCGCTGCCGGACGGCACATGCGTTTCAGCACGTCCGGGCTCGCATGTTGGAACGGGATGTCGAGATAGGGCAGCACCTTGCCGTCCACCATCAGCGGGATCACGTCGTCGACATGCGGGTAGGGATAGACGTAGTGCAGCCGCACCCAGGCGCCGAGCGTCCCCAGTTCGCGTGTGAGATCAAGAAACTTGGCGCGCACCTCGCGGTCCCTCCAGGTGCTGCTCGCGTATTTGATGTCAATACCGTAGGCGGAAGTGTCCTGCGAAATCACCAGCAGCTCTTTCACGCCAGCCGCCACCAGGCGCTCGGCCTCACGCAATATGTCGCCGGCCGGCCGTGAGACCAAATCACCGCGCAGCTTCGGGATGATGCAGAAAGTGCAGCGATTGTTGCAGCCCTCGGAAATCTTCAGATACGCGTAGTGCCGCGGCGTCAGCTTGATACCTTCCGGCGGCAGCAGATCGAGGAATGGATCGTGTCGCGGCGGCGCAGCCTGGTGCACGGCCGAGAGCACGCTCTCGTATTGCTGCGGTCCGGTGATCGCCAATACATTGGGATAGCGCGCGGTGATCTTTTCCGGCTCGCTGCCCATGCAGCCGGTGACGATGACCTTGCCATTTTGCGCTAGCGCGGTGCCGATGGCGTCGAGCGATTCTGCCTGCGCGCTGTCCAGAAAGCCGCAGGTATTGACGATGACGAGGTCGGCGCCCGCATGCTGGCGCGCGAGTTCATAGCCCTCGGCGCGCAGCCGCGTGATGATGCGCTCGGAATCGACCAGCGCCTTGGGGCAGCCGAGCGAGACGAAGCTCACCCTCGGCGCGGAGAGATCATTCATTAGAAATCTCGGGATGGAGTCCCGCAGGAGCTAACGACGATCCCGGGCCGGATCAAGGACGCCGGGCCGATTTTCCGGCCAGCCTCTTCCGATGAAGTTCAGCCGATCAACGCCTGCGCCGCTCCGAAGCGGCTGCCTCGGTCCGCTCGTTCGCCGCCGCTTTGTAATTGGCATCGAGGTCGAAATGCACGAGACGATTTCGATAGCTGTTGATGCCGCCGACTTCCGGGCGCAACTTCAAGAAGGCGATCACCTCTTTCGGATCGCGGTTGGCCCGAATATCCACGGCTTTGCAGGCTTGATGCAGCTTGTCCCGGATGGTCCCCGCAGTGTGATTGTCGCTGTTCAAGTGCGTGGTGGAAATGATCGTTACAGGTCCGAACTTCGCCTCCAGGTCCCGGAGGACAGCCCGCAAAGGGACAGGCAGACAATCCGTGGGGGCTTCCGATTTGGCCTCGTCCGCTAGCTTGCTCGCTCCCTGATTTGGCACCACGGGCCAAACCGCTTTTTCCGTTGGCTTGTATTCAGCAGGCGGTTCCGCGCGCTCGACCACGCTCGCGGTCACTTCCTCGCGCGGCTCGATGCGATGCGTTTGCTCCATCGGACGCTGTGGCTCGATGGCACGCACCGTCTCCGCAGGGGCTCGGCCGGGATCAGGCACCAACGGGGCTGTCGCCGAGGAGAGCGGCGCCGCTGGTTGGCTTTGCGCTTCGCGCGGCTCGACAGGCGCTTCCCGCGGAAGATCGAGTCGCCGAATAGGAGTTTGAAGGCCGGCGCGCGATTGCCGGATATCGGTCTTCGACCGGGAACTCGCGCCCATGGCCCTCGCTGTCGGCCGTTCGGCAGCGCCTGCGCTTCTCTCAACTGGCTTGGCGGACGGAGGAGGACTGCGGTCCACCAGGGCAAAGGCTATCGCGGCGAAAACGGCAAGCAGCACAGCCCCGGCGAGCGCCCCCAGCAGGCCCTTCAGGCGACGCGGCACCATGACGGAACGTACCTTGTCGCTCCGGCTTTCCAGCCTTCCGAAGGTATATTGATGCTCGAACACAGGCTATATTCCTCAACTACTTACCAGCAGCGGGCGAAATCGTTCTTTGATGTCGGCTAATGCACGTAATCTTCAGTGCAATCCGGCAATACTATGGCTTTAAGTGCCGATTGCACCCGGCCTCGGAGTCTGGAAGGAACCGGTGAGGTGCTGTTTCTTGCGTAGTCGCGCGCCTGCGGCCCGAGCCCGTACAGACCGGGGCCGCTGCAACTCTTCCGAGACCGAAGATTTGAGTGGGTTATTTGAAAGATGTCGGATTTCCTCACAAAAGTCAAAGCAAGCGCAACATCCGTCTATTCTGGAGGGACGCTCCCATGGCTGGGCTTATTCTTGATCCCTTCCGTCGTCGCGCTAGTGCAGTGTTGGGCGTCGCTACGGATCATCATGGAACTTGTACCGTATACTTTTGCCGAGGGTGCGTATTATGTGGCGCAGGCCCAAGCCGTAAGTCTTCCCTTCCGGTTGCCTAAGTATCTCCTGCACTATGGTCTTTACCCAGCTTTTCTCAGCTACTTTAGGCTCCCTAATCTTGACGACTGGTCAATGGCAGGTATCCACCCTGACGTCATTAGGATCTGTGTTGCGCAATCGGTGCTTCTCGCTCTGAGCACCGCAATATTTTTAGGTAGCGTATTTAAGCTCTCTTCCGGCTCGTCGCCAATGAAATTTTTCGCATTGTTCGTGTGTTCCGGAGTATTGCTTAGCCCATTGGTTATTGTTTGGCCGCGGTTCATCTTTACTGAAAGCTTGACGATCAGCGCGATCATGCTGCTTGTGTGTTCTTGCTTGGCCTACGACACCGATCGGCGGCATGCCCTGCTTTTTGTAGGCCTATCGTGCTGCATCGTGATTCTCGTCCGCGAACCAACGATTTTCTTTGTGTGGATTTTTGTCGGCCTGCTGGGACTGAATATATTATTGGCGCGCAAGAAAACCCAAGGCCTTAGGATTGCGGCGATCGCGCTGCTGTTGGCCGTCAGCATCGGTTTGGCAAAAACATCGATTGTTGCCGCCGCGGGCAAGTACACGCAGACATTGGTCAACGTCATTCAGTTTCGAATGCTGCCGGATGAGGAGCGAAGAACGTTTTTTATCGCCCGCGGGCTCCCGACGTCACCGGAGGTAATGCGGCTGGCCGGCAAGACAGCTTGGGACAATGGCACGTTGTTTCTGCCTGACGAGGAGGTGAGTCCGGATTATCTACAGTACCGGAACTGGATAAGTTCCTCTGGCTTGAGCGCCTATGCGGTTTTTCTGATGACGCATCCTGGCTATTTGGTTCAAACGATCTTCGTATCGCCGAATTTCGGTATTTTCGGCGGGGATTTTCGCTTCGCACCCATCGACCTCTGGTCGATACCCATGCGAGGGTATAGCGTCGATCTCACGCCCTATCCCGCGGCCTTGCGCGATTTTATGTTGGCTCCGTTGGCTCCATTTGGACCGGTGGCGTGGCTCGTTCCGTTGATTTTGATTGTAATCGTCACGGTTCGATATTTGATTGCGCTCCTGCGGCGGGAACGCGCGTCATCCATAGACATGCTGGCAATCGCAGCATGTGCAAGCATCTTGATTAGCTATCATGCTGATGCATGGGATCTGTGGCGGCATACAATACCGTTCCTGATTCTAACTTATTTGTGCTTGGGTATACGGGTCGGCGATATTTTTACCATCCGGAATTACGGTCGGCTCGGGCGGCGGAAGCTGAAAACGTGAGTCGTATGGATCGCGCCCGGCATAGAAAGTGCGAGACGTCGTCCACCGACACCACGGGCACCGCGCCGGCCGCCCGCCGCGACATGCATGGCGTATTTGGCGAATCGTACGGTTTGGCTCCCCGGGCCGGATTCGAACCAGCGACCCAGCGGTTAACAGCCGCTTGCTCTACCTGCTGAGCTACCGGGGAACGCGATACGGCTTACAATGCCGCTCGACGGGAGGGGCTATAACAAGCCGGAGCAGACTTTGCAAAGCACGTTTTCCGCGTGGCCATGGCCGGCGAGACGTCTGGGATAAAGCCGAGTGTGGTTCCTGGCGGCGCGGCGCGTGAGGCTGACTGCATCAACGCGAACGGTGCCACGGAGCGTACCGCCCGCACGAACTTGCAGACGACACCACGCGGCGTCGGAAACGATCAGTCGCAGCCCATGACGTTGCAGCCGAAGCTCGGGCGGAAGCTGCCGCCCTGATCCCCGCCATCGGGCCGCAGCGGCACCCGCTGCACCCGCTGCATTTTCGGGCGCGCACCCGGGCGTTGCGGCGCTAAGGTCCTGCCGGCCCGCGCTGAACATGCTGGCCCGCTGCAGGCCGCCTCGAGCGCGGGCGCAGACCACAAAGTGAGCATCAAGCCGCCGGCGAGAACGGCGAAAACGCGCATAGACTGAGAACTCCTTGGCACGCTGCCGGTGACGCGGCCGGCTAGACTTGCAACGCGCCGAGCAGGCCGAAGTTCGCCACTGCCGTGCCGTTCGGCGCCGCCAGAGGAGTGTACCCCCACGGGCATCAGGGCAGCATTAACCCTTTGTTAACCATGCGGATGCACCATGCAGATTCTTCGGAAATGCAAAGCCGGAGGCTCGCACGGATGTACTGCGGGCCTCCGGTTGCTTTTTGCCATTATTGCGCCCGGGAGCAATGGCACGCCCAAGAGTGAGCGCCGTGCGGTCTTAAGCCGGCGCTAAGAAACGCCGGCAAGTCTGTGGCGTCAAAGCTCTGGCGGGGGAACCCTGATGAAACGAATTGTAATCGTTGCGTTAACTGCAGGTGCGGTGATGTGCCATTGCGCAAGAGTTGCCGCGCACGAGACCACCGTTACCGGGGTCGGCATCGGAGCCGCATCCGGGCTGGTCGTTGCCGGACCGCCCGGCGCGGTAGTCGGTGCGGTGCTCGGTGGCGTCATCGGAGGCCCGCGGGTTTCTCCTGGACCTCAGCGCTGGTGCTGGACGGGATGGCGCGGCCGGCGCTGCACCTGGTATTGATGCCGCGCGGCACCCGAGTTGCCGATAGACTTTCCGGCTTTGCGCCGGCTGAGTTGTGGAGGCCACGCCCGGAATTGAACCGGGGTAAACGGTTTTGCAGACCGCTGCGTAACCACTCCGCCACGTGGCCGTCATGCCGCCGGTCATGATCTTGTTGGTATTCGTCCGGCAGACACAGGCCATTTGCTATACAGGAGCTTCCCGCCAGCGGCAACCGAACAGCCGGGACGCTTGGTTGCCAGTTGCGCGGGGCCGATGCCGGGTGCGACGCAACCTTCCGGATGCACGAACTGGCCTTGCAAATCCTTGCCTTTTCCGGCTCGCTCCCGCACAAAGACTCCCCTGCGGACGGACCCTTTGGATGCGGCCATGATCGACTATGCGCAGGCACGGCGAACCATGGTGGACTGTCAGATCCGTCCGGCCGATGTCACCGATCGCGCTTTGCTTGCCGCGCTGCTGGACGTCCCGCGCGAACGCTTTCTTCCGCCGCATCTTGCCGCGCTCGCCTATCTCGACCTCGACCTCCCGCTCGCCGGAACGCCGCACAATCCGACACGCCGCCTGCTCAAGCCGCAGGTACTTGCGAAGCTGTTGCAGGCGGCGGAAATCACCGAGGCCGATCGCGTGCTCGATGTCGGCTGCGCCACTGGCTACTCCTCTGCCATTCTGGCGCGGCTCGCGAAATCCGTGATCGCACTAGAGGAAGATGCCGAATTGCTGCGTCAGGCCCGTCCGCAGGTTACGAAATTCGGCAATGTCGAACTCGTGCAGGGCCCGCTTGTCGCCGGTTGGCCGAAGCGTGCGCCCTATGACGTTATCGTGCTCAACGGCGCGACTGAGATTACTCCGGTGGGACTGCTCGAGCAGCTCGCCGATGGCGGACGATTCGTCGGCGTGCTTGGGCGCGGACCAGCGACAAAGGCGATGCTGTTCCGCCGCGTCAGCGGGGCGTTGAGCGACTGGCCGATTTTCGATGCCGCGGCGCCGCTGCTCCCGGGCTTCGCGGCCCAGCCGGCATTCGTGTTCTAAGTTCGCGATCCCTCGATTGCTGGCTGCGGTGTGGCGCGAATGCGCCAGCGCCCCCCGAATCTGGCAGCCGCCCGATCCATGGCGTGATCGAGGCACAATCCGGCCTTCAATCGTTAATACCCGTTAACGAACAGCCCGATCAGGGCGTTTCTTGAGGCGCGGAGTCGAGCGAAAATGCCGGTCGTGACGGAGCAAAGAACACGCGCGCTGGCAGCCCTGGGCGCCGCGCTTGCGTTTATTTGCACCGAACTTCCTGCAGCTTCCGTCTCGGCGGCCGAATTGACAGTCCACCCCGTGCCGCGGACCGCCTTGGTTGCGGCCGTCAATACTCTGGAAGGCGCGCTGGTGCAGGCCTATCAGGGAAATCCGCAGCTCAATGCGCAACGCTCGTCGTTGCGCACCACCGACGAAAACGTTCCGCAGGCGCTTTCCGGCTACCGTCCGCGGGTGAGCGCGACCATCCAGGTCGCTGAGCAATATACCGACGTCACCACGCGCGCCTTCGTCAACAACCGGCCGAGCTATACGCAGCAATCCGGCACCATGACGCCGCAGACCTATTCGCTGAATACGAGCTACACCGCCTTCAATGGCTTTCAGACCGGCAATCGCACCCGCCAGGCGGAGAGCCAGGTTTTTGCGGCCCGCGAGACTTTGCGCGTCACCGTGCAGACCGTGCTCCTCGATGCGGTCACCGCCTACATGAACTTGCTGCGCGACTCCGCGATTCTCGATCTGCAGCGCCGAAACGTCGAAGTGTTGCAGGAGCAATTGCGACAGACGCGGGATCGCTTCAATGTCGGCGAAGTAACGCGGACCGACGTGGCACAATCAGAGTCACGATTGGCGGCGGGCCGTTCGTCCATGTTGACCGCCGAGTCGAATTACACGACATCGCGCGCGATTTATCGCCGCGTGATCGGCGTCGACGCCGGCAGGCTCAGCCCGGGCACGCCGGTCGACCGGTTCTCGCCGCGTATTCTGGGTGAGGCTGTCGCGCTCGGCGAGCAGGAAAATCCGTCGGTGCGGGCCACTATGTACGGCGTCGATGTAGCGACCCTGCAGGTGAAGATAGCGGAAGGCGTGCTCTATCCCGTCGTAACGCTGAATGCGAACGTCACCGAGAGCCGCGAAACCTCTCTCAACACGCTGCGAACTTTCCAGGCCACAGCGCAAACCCAGGTGACGATCCCGATCTATCAAGGGGGGTCGGAATATTCCCAAATCCGGCAGTCGAAGGAGACGGTCGGTCAGCGGCGTCTGGAACTCGCAGGCACCCGCGATCAGGCGCGCTCTAACGTCGTGCAGGCTTGGGGCCAGCTGGAAGCCGCGAAGGCGCAGATCCAGGCGACGCAGGCACAGGTCGCCGCTGCCGAAATCGCGCTCAATGGTGTGCGCGAGGAAGCGCGCGTTGGCCAGCGCACCACGCTCGACGTTTTGAACGCGCAACAAGAACTGGTGAATGCGCGCGTGTCGCTGGTTACCGCGCAGCGCGACCGCGTGGTGGCGTCGTATGCGCTGCTTTCGGCAGTCGGGCGGCTCTCACCCACGACGCTCGGATTGCCGGTCCCGATTTATGACCCTATGATCCATTATCAGCAGGTGCGCGACGCTTGGGCCGGCGTGCGCAATCCCGACGGCCGCTGAAAACCAAGCCGTATTTTTATTGGGGTAAGTGCCGGTGTGACCCGCACTGTGATTGCGTACTATCGTTCTCGTTGCCATACTTGATTCGCTCCCGCCGTTTGCTGCTGGAGCTTCGGCAGCGCGCGCCAAACGGCATGGCGCAGTCGAGACGGGAAATTCGGCTATGAACAGACCCGCGAAGGCGCAAGAGCCCTCGATGGACGAAATTCTCGCCTCTATTCGCCGGATCATTGCCGACGACGACGCTGCGAAGGCGGAAACCGGACACGCTCCTGCGGCGCCGTCTCCGCCGACGCCGGTATCGAGCGCGCCAGCGGCAACACCGCGCAGCGCAGCCATGGCTTCATCAGGATTGCGGCCGCCGTTTTCGGCGCGTCCCACGATCTCAAATATGGGTGGCTCGTCGCAAGAATCCGCGCCGCGCCATCAGGACGATTCGTTCTCCGGCAGCGCCCGGTTTGAACCGAACACCGCACGCGATTACGGAGCGCGACCGGCGGGCGATCAACAGGAAATGCCAACTCCTGCGCGGCCAGGCACGCCGGCTGCCGCCAATGCAAGTTTCCCTCCGGCGCCGAACTATCCGCCTGTCGGTAATCATCAGCCGGCCGTGAGCCATTATCAGCCGGCGCCGAGTTATCATCCAGCGGCAAGCGCTCCAGCTCCGTTTAGCCCGGAGCCGGAGCCGCCGGTGTTTCGCGACAGTGGAGGACACGCGATGGAGCCGGCGGCCTTGCGGACGCATGACGAACCGCGACGGCAATTGGTGCAACATGCCGTGGAACAGGCGCTGCTCTCCGGCACCACGAGCGCGGCGGTGGATTCCGCATTCGGCATGTTGTCACATAAGCCGCCGGCACAAATGCCGATTGCGCAAATGCCGATCGCGCAGGGCGCGCGCAGCATCGAAGATCTGGTGCAGGACATGCTTCGGCCGATGCTGAAAGACTGGCTGGAGGATAATCTGCCGAGCCTGGTCGAGCGTCTGGTGCGGGCCGAAATCGAGCGCGTCTCGCGCGGTCGTTAAGACGGCATGTTTTGCGCGCGCTGCTGCAATTCGCGGGCCAGAAACAGTCCCAGCGCCGCCAGCCCGATCGCCGCCGCGATGAACAGCGGAGCGCCGGAATAGCGGTCGAATACCGGCGAACCGAGCGCAACGCCGACCATTTGACCGAGATAAAGCGCCGACGAGAACACCGCGACCGCAGTGCCGCGTGCTTCCGGCGTCATCTGCGTCGCATTGGTCTGCAGCGTATTGTGCAGCATATAGAAACCGAGCCCGATCGCCAGCACGGCGGCGGGCGCCAGCCACCAGACCGTACTGAAGGCGAGTGTGAGATAAGCGGTTGCCAGCACGAGGCCGCCGCCGGCCGCGAGACCGGTCTGCCCGAACCAATAAACCAACCGCCGCACCGACAGCGAGTAAAGCAGACCGCCGATCGCGAACGCGCCGACGATCAGTCCGACATAGGTGAAACTCAAGCCGAACCGCAAATGCAGGTCGGCGCCGACATAAGTAAACGCACCCCAAGCAATGATGCCCTCCAGAAACGCAACCGTCACTACCGTGCGGGCCCAGCGATTGCCGAACACCGCGGCGTAATCGGCGACGAAGCCGCGCGGCCGCTCGTCATGCCGGCCGGCGCTGCGGGTGAGCGGGTTGCTCAAAAGCTCGAAAACCAGCGCGACTGTCGCGACCGCGAACATTGCGGCCAGCAGGAAGAACACGGTACGCCAGCCGAGGAGGTCGCCGAGAATGCCGCCCGCCGCCTGGCCGAAAAGCTGGCCGAGAATTTGCCCGGAGAGATAGGTGCCCAGCACCTGCTGGCGGCGCTCGTAGGGAATGACGTCGCCGATATAGGCCAACGACAGCGGGATGATCCAACCGGCCGCCAATCCGGAGCCTAATCGCGCCATCGCCAGGAACGACAGCGAATTGGCGAAGCCGCACAGCATCACCAGCAGCGACGCCGCCGCGCAGGCGAAGGTGATGGCTTTGAACTTGCCGAAGCGGTCGCCGACCGGCCCGATGATGAGCTGAACGAGACCGTGGCTCACCATATACATCGTCACCACGATGGAGGTGGCGCCGACGGTGGCGTTGAGATCGGCGGCGACCTGCGGCAGCAGCGAATCCATCACCCGCACCATGGCCTGGCTGGAAAACGCCGCCATCGCGAGCATGACGATGCCGCGCGTCGGACTAGGCGGGGAGTGCGGGGAAGAGGACACGGCGTTGCAAGAGCATGGAATGACGCGAGCCGACAAGGCCGTGCCGTTGACAGCGAGTGGCGGCGCGGGCTTTTTACCGCGCAATCACGCTGTAACTGGAAATAGCGCGAAACCGGGCGGCCAAGCTCCCTTCGGCCCGACGTACATCGCGATATGACAATGATCGACAAGACCTATCAGCCGGCGGACGTCGAGGGCCGCATCTATGCCATGTGGGAAGCGGCGGGCGCCTTCCGTGCCGGCCGGCCGGAGCGGCGCGATGCCGAGCCGTATTGCATCGTGATCCCGCCGCCCAACGTCACCGGCTCGCTGCATATGGGGCATGCGCTCAACAACACGCTGCAGGACCTGCTCTGCCGCTTCGAACGGATGCGCGGCAAGGACGTGCTGTGGCAGCCCGGCACCGATCACGCCGGCATCGCCACCCAGATGGTGGTCGAGCGCCAATTGATGGAGCGCCAGCAGCCCGGCCGCCGTGAGATCGGGCGCGACGCCTTTGTGCAGCGGGTGTGGGAATGGAAGGCGGAATCCGGCGGCACCATCATCCACCAGTTGAAGCGGCTCGGCGCCTCCTGCGACTGGTCGCGCGAGCGCTTCACCATGGACGAGGGCCTGTCGCGCGCAGTGCTGAAAGTGTTTGTCGATCTCTACCGCGAAGGCCTCATCTACAAAGACAAGCGGCTGGTCAATTGGGATCCAAAGCTGCTCACCGCGATTTCCGATCTGGAAGTGGTGCAGGTGGAGACCAAGGGCCACCTGTGGCATCTGCGCTATCCGCTCGAAGGCCAGACCTTCAATCCGGAAGACCCTTCAACCTTCGTTGTCGTCGCCACCACGCGGCCGGAGACGATGCTCGGCGATACCGCGGTCGCGGTGCATCCCGACGACGAGCGTTACAAGGCGTTGGTTGGCAAGAATGTGATCCTGCCGCTGGTCGGAAGAAAGATTCCAATCATCGCCGACGAGTATTCCGATCCCGAGAAGGGCAGCGGCGCGGTTAAGATTACGCCGGCGCATGACTTCAACGATTTCGAAGTCGGCAAACGGCATAAGCTGCGGCTCATCAGCGTGCTCAATACCGAGGGCAAGCTGAACCTTGCCGGCAATGACGAATTCATGGCTGGCTTGGTGCCGTCCGAGGATCTCGACGCCACGCTGGCGCTGCATCACACGGACCGCTTCGCCGCGCGCAAGCAGATCATCGTTCGGCTGGAAGAAAGGGGCTTGGTCGAAAAGATCGAGCCGCACGGCCTCGCAGTGCCGCATGGCGACCGTTCCGGCGAGGTGATCGAACCATTTCTCACGGACCAGTGGTACGTTAATGCAAGAAAACTGGCCGAACCAGCAATCGCTGCCGTGCGCGAAGGCAAGACTAGTTTTGTTCCGAAAAATTGGGAGAAAACTTATTTCGACTGGATGGAAAACATCCAGCCCTGGTGCATCTCGCGGCAACTGTGGTGGGGCCATCAAATTCCGGCGTGGTATGGCCCGGACGGAAAAGTTTTTGTCGCGCTGACCGAAAGCGAAGCACAGGGCGAAGCCAACAAGCACTATGGCAAAACGACTGCGCTGACGCGCGACGAGGACGTGCTCGACACTTGGTTCTCCTCGGCGCTATGGCCGTTCTCGACGCTCGGCTGGCCCGACGAGACGCCGGAACTGAAACGCTTCTATCCGACCTCGGTGCTGGTCACCGGCTTCGACATTATCTTCTTCTGGGTGGCGCGGATGATGATGATGGGATTGCACTTTATGAAAGAGGTGCCGTTCCACGACGTCTACATCCACGCCCTGGTGCGCGACGCCAGCGGCGCCAAGATGTCGAAGTCGAAGGGCAATGTCATCGATCCGCTGGCGATCATCGACGATTACGGCGCCGACGCGTTGCGCTTTACGCTTGCCGCCATGGCGGCGCAGGGCCGCGACATCAAGCTGTCGCCGCAACGCGTCGAGGGCTACCGCAATTTCGCTACGAAACTTTGGAATGCGTCGCGCTTCGCTGAGATGAACGGCTGCGCGCGGGTCGAGAGCTTCGATCCGAAGACCGCGAAGGAAACTCTCAACCGCTGGATCGCGCATGAGACTGCGAAGGCTGCGCGCGAGATCACCGCCGCCATCGAGGCTTACAAGTTCAATGACGCGGCGGCTGCCGTCTACCGCTTTGTCTGGAACATTTATTGCGACTGGTATCTGGAACTGTCGAAGCCGGTGCTTACCGGTCCGGACGGCGCTGCCAAATCCGAGACCCAAGCCATGGTCGCCTGGGCGCGCGACGAAATCCTAAAGCTGCTGCATCCCTTCATGCCTTTCATCACCGAGGAATTGTGGGGGGTGACGGCGCAGAGGCAAGCTTTGCTTGCGCTGGCGCCTTGGCCAAATCTCGCTGGCCTCGAGGATGCAAAAGCCGAAGCGGAAATCGGCTGGGTGATCGATCTCGTCAACGCCATTCGCTCGGTGCGCTCGGAGATGAATGTTCCGTCCGCGACGCAGTTTCCGTTGCTGCTATGCGGCGCGTCGGCGGAGACAAAGACGAGGGCAGGACGCTGGTCGGAATTCCTGCAACGTCTGGCCCGCGTGGCCAACATCGAATTCGCCGAGGCGCCACCGCCGGGCTCGGTGCAGCTTTTGGTGCGCGGCGAACTCGCGGCGCTCCCGCTCAAGGGTCTCATCGATCTCGATGCCGAGCGCGCGCGCCTGGAAAAGGAAATGGTCAAGGTTCTGGCTGACATCTCGCGTGTCGATGCCAAGCTTTCCAATGCGGATTTTGTCGCCCGTGCACCCGAGGAAGTAGTCGATACCGAGCGCGAGCGGCGCGAGGAGGCCGAAGGCCGCCGCGCGAAAATTCTTGAAGCCCTGGAGCGGCTGAAAGGCGCGGCGTGATGTCCACTATCGTCATGGCCGGGCTCGTCCCGGCCATCCACGTCTTACTTTCGGCGGGCAGAAAGACGTGGATGCCCGCGACAAGCGCGGGCATGACGGCGGATAAAGGATTTTCATGCCTAATTTGAAGCTCACGCTTGCCTGCTGGGACTATGACCGCACGCGGCCGCTGATGGACGGGCGAGTGAAGCCCGAGGGTATCGATCTCGACATTCAAGTCTTGCGGCCGCACCAGACTTTTTCGCGAATGCTGGGACAACAGGAGTTCCAGGTCTCCGAACTCTCGCTCGCCTCTTACACGGCGCTGAAGGCGCGAGGGAATTGCCCGTTCGTCGCCATCCCGGTGGCGCTGTCGCGAATCTTTCGCCATTCCTGCATCTATGTGCGCACCGGCGCCGGCATCCGGACGCCGCAAGATCTCAAAGGCAAGCGCGTCGGCACCACGCAATATGGCGCGACCGCTCTCGTCTTCATCAAGGGCATGTTGCAGGACGATCACGGCGTCGCTCCTTCCGACATGCATTGGTTCGTCGGCGGATTGACGGCGCCGACGCAGCCGCCACTGATCCCGCTCAATCTGCCGAACAACGTGAAGCTCGACTTTCTTCCTGAAGGCAAGACCTTGGAAGGCATGTTGGATGCCGGAGAACTCGATGCTCTCCTCTCCATCTACATTCCGTCGTTGTTCCTCGATGGATCGCCGCGCGTCGCGCGGCTGTTTTCCAATTACAAAGAGGTGGAGCAGGATTACTACCGCCGCACCAAAATCTTTCCGATCATGCACACGGTGGTGCTGCGCCAGGATGTCTATCGCGAACATCCCTGGGCGGCGCAAAGCCTGTATCGGGCGTTTTGCGAGGCCAAGAGCCTTGCCGTGGATGGGCTCTATGACACGGACGCGCTGCGTGTTGCGCTGCCCTGGCTGCTCGATCATGTGGAAGAGACGTGGCGCGTATTCGGCAAGGATTTTTGGGCTTATGGATTGGAGCCCAATCGTCCGACCTTTGAAGCCATCGGCCGTCACGTGTTCGATCAGGGCCTCGGCCCGCGCGTTGTCAGGCCGGATGAGATGTTTGCGCCTGGTGTGGCGTAGCCGCCTTGAACGGCTTGCTGAGAAAGCGTGAGCCGGGGAGTCCGTAGCGCCACGGTTTCTCCGCCGCCTTGGTAATACCGATGCGGGGTCCCGCCACGATCTCGACTGCTTCCGCGCGCGCCCGCAACTCGAATGGCGGAGAATCCAGGGCGAGGCCATCATGGGCGCGGTTCACGCCGAGGGCCTCGCACAAACGTCCCGGCCCCGAGCAGAGCAGGCGTATATCGCTGAGGCCACGGCGTCGGCGCATGACCGGCAGCCCTTGAAGTGGTTCCAGCGCCCGGATCAACACGGCGCTGGCAGTGCCTTCACCCTCGCAAACGAAATTCAGGCACCAGTGGATACCGTAGGAACGGTACACATAGGCATGGCCGGGAGGACCAAACATCACGGCGTTACGCTCCGTGCGGCCACGGTACGAGTGTGCAGCCGGATCGGTGTGATGATAGGCCTCGACTTCGACGATCACCCCGCCCACGCCTTTGAACAGCAGCGTCGCCCCAATCAAATCCGGCGCCACCGCATGGACGCTGCGGTCGAAAAAAGCACGATGGAGGCGGAGGAGCTTCGGCATGGCGTTGATACAACGCCCGCAGAATACATCCTGCGGCGTGTCGCCGCTACATCACGTAGGAAACGCGCACCGCGCCCCAATGTTTGCCGAACACGCGCACGGGAGCCGCGATCGGCCGAAGCACCTGGGCTTTGCTCTCGAACTCGCGGGAATATTGCTGGATCAGATACGGCCGCGTGTTGCGCGCCGCGGCCAGCCGCTTGGGATCGTTGTAAATACGGCGATTACGGCTGTGCGCGGCATTCCATTCGGGGTCGTCCGGCCGCTGTGGCTGGGAATGAGCTGGGCGGTGCACGGGGATATAGCCGTTGCGATCGATAGCGACGCACAGCACTGTCCGCCGATCCGTCTCCGTGCGCGGATAGAGAATAGGCGGCAGGATCTTTTCCATCAAATCGAGGAAGCGCGTGCGGTATTGGACCGGATTCGTTCCTTCGATGGGAACGTAGTTGTTGTCGAATAATGCGTCGAAGGTGATTTTACCCTTGTTAACGGCATCCTCAAAAGCAGCGGAGACCTCCACCGCGGCGGCTATGGCGCGCTCCACGAATTCTTTATTTTCCTGTTGGATCGCCGCGAGTTTGTTGGTGACGGCTGCGCGCGTCGCCGGTTCTAGATGGGCGAATTCGAGATGCAGCCCCCGCGACGAGCGATTGGCGACGCGGAAACGGACGGACCCAATACCCGCGATTGTTCCATCGATGGTGGCGCCAACGGCGATCTGGTCGGCCTCTTTTGACCGCACCAACATGCCGCCTTCCGAGACGTCGATGCTTTGCCCACGAACGACGGTGCCACGTTGGTCCAGTGTCACGGCCACTTCGCACGGCAGTCTGTCGTGCCGCCGGCGATCGCCGATTTCCGTCTGGCGCAGGAGGATGACGAACCGGGTTTTCAGCTCGGAAGCGAGCTCCAGGGTTGTTTGGCTCGATTTATCGACCGCGGCGCTATGACCGCTGGCCTCGGCGGCGACCTTTTCGATCTCCATGGCGCCATCCGCGACGGTGGTAACGAAGCCCGAGGACTGTCCGGCATTGCGCGCTAAATCTTCCGTGGTTGCGGTTTGTTGAACCGCTGCCCCGGCGACGGCGGCAAAAACCGGCTGGATCGCCTTCATCACCTCGGTGATGCGGTTGACCGCGGCAATCGATTCAGCGGCATCTTGCTGCAGCTTGCCGATTTTGTGGGTGATCTCCTCGATCGCCTTCTGCGTCTCCACCGAAAGCGCCTTCACCTCGTCGGCAACCACGGCAAAGCCGCGTCCGCTGCTGCCGGCACGCGCGGCTTCGATCTTGGCATTGAGCGCCAACAGGTTGGTCTGCTTGGCGATGGCGGCGATGAGACTAACGACATTGCCGATCTCGTCCGAGGACGACTTCAATCCGTCGAGGCTTTGGCCGGCCGCGCTCGCCACCCGATGCGCCTCATCGGTCAGCGAACTCGCGTCGGTCACCTGGCGGCTGATCTCGGTGGACGAGGCCGCGAACTCCTCAGTCGCGGAGGCAAGCTGGGAGGCATCATGCTTGGCGTCGCGGGAAAGCTTTGCCAGATGCTCGCTGCGCTGGCGAATGGCGATGAGCCCCTTGGATGACGCGCTGGTCCCCTCATGCACCGCATTGGCGGCGGCTTGCACGCCCCGGATCATGGCGACGAGATCGGCCTCCAGGAGGTCGATGGTCTCGCGGATGACTTCGAGCGGGGCTCCGGATGCCGGCTCCGCCTGCGGGACGGAGGGTGGCGCCTCGAGGACGGGCAGAGTATCCGCCTCCACGGGGCGACGGATCAGACGGTCAAAAACATCAAGGAGCATGCAGGGCTCTCGGATTGGCGGATAACGGGAGAGGCTGCCACTCAATCCTTTCTGGATTCATAAGGTCCGCCTCGGGAGGGCCGCATAACAGGCTGTCTGCCGGCGACATGATTCCGCACCGTGTGTCCCCCTGGCCACAGGTTTAGAACATTTAAGCCTTAGCGGATGATGTTGGCCTTCGCGCCGCGATTTAGCCACACCGCTCGCGGAAATCGAAGTGTGTCCCACCCCGTTGCGGCGTTTCCGGCTCGGTAAGCCTGAAGGCAGCGTGGCGTGGCGTGGCAGGGCGGGGGCCTGGAAGTTTAATGGACGCCAAGACCAATCTTAAGGCCAGGCTGCCCAGCCGGCATGTTACCGAGGGTCCCGACCGCGCTCCCCACCGCTCTTATTACTATGCGATGGGTTTGACGCGCGGGCAGATCCACCAGCCCTTCGTCGGCGTTGCCAGTTGCTGGAACGAAGCCGCCCCCTGCAACATCGCGTTGATGCGCCAGGCCCAGGCGGTGAAAAAGGGCGTCGCCGCGGGCGGCGGCACACCCCGCGAATTCTGCACCATCACGGTGACCGACGGTATCGCCATGGGTCACGAGGGCATGAAGTCCTCGCTGCCCTCGCGCGAAGTGATCGCGGATTCCGTCGAACTGACTGTCCGTGGCCATTCCTACGACGCGCTGGTCGGCATCGCCGGCTGCGACAAGTCGTTGCCCGGCATGATGATGGCGATGTGCCGGCTCAACGTTCCCTCCATCTTTATTTATGGCGGCTCGATCCTGCCCGGCACCTTCAAAGGCAAGCCGGTCACCGTTCAGGATGTGTTCGAAGCGGTCGGCAAGCATTCGGTCGGGTCTATGTCGGACGCCGATCTCGACACGCTGGAGCAGGTCGCCTGCCCATCGGCGGGCGCCTGCGGCGCGCAGTTCACCGCCAACACCATGGCGACGGTTTCCGAGGCGATTGGGGTGGGGCATCCCGATTGCGCGGGCGCCCCCGCGCCGTACGAGATCCGCGACGCCTTCTGCATGACGGCGGGTGAGCAGATCATGAATCTGATCGTCGAGAATATCAGGCCGCGGGACATCGTGACCCGGAAGGCGCTGGAGAATGCCGCGGTTGTGGTTGCTGCCTCCGGCGGCTCAACCAATGCGGCGCTGCATTTGCCGGCAATCGCGCATGAATGCGGGATCGAGTTCGACCTTTTGGACGTCGCCGAGGTGATGAAGCGGACGCCCTATATCGCCGACCTCAAGCCCGGCGGCCGCTACGTTGCCAAGGATATGTTCGAGGCTGGCGGCGTGCCGCTGCTGATGAAGACTTTGCTCGATCATGGCTTCCTGCATGGCGACTGCATGACCGTGACCGGGCGGACCATCGCCGAGAACCTCAAAAGCGTGAAGTGGAATCCCGACCAGGACGTGGTTCTCCCTGCGAACAAGCCGCTGAGCCCGACCGGCGGCGTCGTCGGTCTCAAAGGCAATCTCGCGCCGCAAGGCGCCATCGTGAAGGTTGCGGGCATGTCGGGACTGAAGTTCACCGGCCCGGCGCGCTGCTTCGACGGCGAAGAGGCCTGTTTCGAAGCGGTGAAGGGCAAGAAATACGCCGAAGGCGACGTTCTCGTCATTCGTTACGAGGGGCCGAAGGGTGGCCCTGGCATGCGCGAGATGCTCTCGACCACGGCGGCGCTCTACGGCCAGGGTATGGGCGGCAAAGTTGCGCTCATCACCGACGGACGTTTCTCTGGCGCAACCCGCGGCTTCTGCGTCGGTCATGTCGGACCCGAAGCCGCCATCGGCGGCCCGATCGGCCTGCTGCGCGACGGCGACATCATCGAACTCGATGCCGAGGCCGGCATCCTCAACGTCAAGCTTTCCGATGCGGAATTGGAGAAGCGAAGGCGCGACTGGAAGCCGCGCGAGAATGACTTCGCTTCAGGCTATTTGTGGAAATATGCCCAGCAGGTCGGTCCCGCGATTAACGGCGCGGTGACCCATCCCGGCGGGGCAGCCGAAAAGGCGTGTTATGCGGATATCTGACGTTGTTGCGTGCGTCGTGGTGGTGGGGCTCGGCCTTGGGGTCGGCCCAACGGTCGGATTCGATGGCAGTCATTCGCCGAGCGACCGGATGTCTCCGCTTGAGGCCTTTCGCAGTGGGGCGCAGGCGCTGAAGGTTGGCGAGACCGACAAAGCGGTGACATCGCTGCAATATGCCGCCGAAAACGGTCACGCGGTGGCGCAATGGAAACTCGGGCGCATGTATGCCGAGGGCGATGGTGTTCCTCATGACGACCTGCGCGCCTTTGATTATTTCAAACGCATCGTTAACGGCCATGCCGACGACAACCCTGACCAGCCGCAGGCACGATTTGTCGCCAATGCCTTCGTCGCGCTGGGGCATTATTACCTCGATGGCATCCCGAACTCGCCGGTGAAAGCCGACGCCGGCCGCGCGCGCGACATGTTCTCTTATGCGGCTTCCTATTTCGCCGATTCCGATGCCCAATTTCAGCTCGGCCGGCTGTATTTGGAAGGCGCCGGCGTCCGCCGCGACCCCAAGCAGGCGGTGCGCTGGTTGGCGCTTGCGGCCAACAAAGGCCAATACGAGGCCCAGGCTACGTTGGGCCGCATCCTGTTCAAAGGTGAACAGGTGCCGCGTCAGCGCCCGCTCGGCTTGATGTGGCTCACGCTTGCGAGCGATGGATCCGGCAGCCAAGCCGGCTGGATCGCCGAGGCGCGCGATGCCGCGTTCCAGCAGGCGAGCGAGGACGAGCGCGCCATGGCGTTAGAGTTGCTGCAACGATGGCTTAACGGCCGGCGCGAATGGTAGCGCGCTATCGCGCGGCGATGGCCAGATCGGCGAAGACCGGGACGTGGTCTGACGGGTGTTCCCAACTCCGCACATGCTTGTCGATGCCGACGCCGGTAAGCCGGTCGGCCGCCTGCGGCGATAGCAAAAGGTGGTCGATGCGAATGCCTTTGTTCTTCGGCCAAGCGCCCGCCTGATAGTCCCAAAAGGTATAGAGGCCGGGAGCATCGCTCGCGGCCCGCACAGCGTCCGTTAGTCCGAGATGAAGAAGCGCCTGAAACTTCTGCCGTGTCTGCGGCAGGAACAGAGCATCGCCGGTCCATGCCGCTGCATCGTAAACGTCGGAAGCGGTTGGGATCACGTTGAAGTCACCAGCAAGGATGAGCGGCTCTTCCAGCAACAGACGTTCATGTACATAGGCAAGAAGCCGATTCATCCATTTGATTTTATATGTATATTTATCCGTATCCGGAGGGTTTCCATTAGGCAGATACAGACAGGCGATACGCACGACGCCGGCCTGGGTCGATACCAGCGTTTCGAGGAAACGGGCCTGAACGTCGGTGTCGTCGCCAGCCAGACCGGGGGCCACCTCGTCGAACGGCAGCTTCGATAAGAAAGCCACGCCGTTGAAGGCCTTTTGCCCATGAATAGCGACGTTGTAGCCCAGCGCCTCAAATGCCTCGCGGGGAAACGCCTCGTCGACGCACTTCGTTTCCTGCAGGCACAGAATGTCCGGTTGCCGCGCCGAAAGCCAAGTCACGATATTGTCTAATCGTTGCTTTATGGAATTAACGTTCCAGGTAGCGATGCGCATGGGCCTGCTCTAGCCGACATAGGTGCGTTCACCATGCCCTACCTGCTCTGTCTGGAAAAGCACGGAAGTTTGGTAAGGCCTCGGTGTTAAAGATAGCGAGCAAATATAGGTGACCAGGGGGATGCGGGGTTTGTGCTAGTGTGATAGGTAACTGGCCACTTATGATGAATAAATGTCGGGGGCGACGCGCTGAGCTGACGAGGGAAGCCTAAGGCGGGTGATTAAAAAACCCGTTTGGCACTAGGGATGAAGAAACGGACTTTGATTTTTGTGGCCGCCGCGACGCTTGTCGTGGCCGGCGGAGTTTGGTTTTCGCGCGGTAGTTCAAGCCCGCAGGGCGCGGCCGCACAATCGCAACGGGGGCCTCAGCGCGGCAACGTGCCCGGCGAAACCGTGCCCGTCGAGTTGGGCGTTGCGGTGAAGAAAAAAGTGCCGATCCGCATTGAAGCGCTCGGGACTGTTACCCCCATGGCCAGCGTCGCCATCAAGACGCGCATCGATACAGAGATTATCGCGGTTCATTTCGCCGACGGCGCGGTCGTTCAAAAAGGCGACCTGCTGTTCACGCTGGACAGCCGGGCGCTTGAGGCACAGCTCCGGCAACTGCAAGGCACCCTCGCCAAGGACCGCGCCTCGCTTGAAGGCTCCGAGCGGGACGTAAAGCGCTATAGCGAATTGCTGGCAAAGGGCGCCACCACGCAGCTCAATCTGGACAACGCGACGACCCAAGCAAACTCGTTGCGCGGAACCATTGCCGCGGACGAATCGGCCATAGAAAATCTCAAGGTGCAGATCAGTTATTGCACCATTCACGCGCCGATATCCGGGCGCGCCAGCATGGCAGCCGTGAAGGTCGGAAATCTGGTTCGCGCTGCCGATCCCACGCCGCTCGCGACCCTCATCCAATCGGCTCCGGTCTATATCACCTTTCCCTTGCCGCAGCGCAGCCTGCCCGACTTGCGGCAGGGGCTTGCGGCTGGAAGCGCAACAATCGAGGCATCTGTTCCCGGCGAGTCGCGTCGCGCAGCCGGCCAAGTGACCATGATCGAAAACACCGTGGACGCAACGACCGGAACGGTTCCCGTGCGCGCGACAATGCCGAATGCCGATGAGCTGCTTTGGCCGGGCACTTTGGTGACCGTCCGCCTGACCTTCCGCGAAGAAGACGCCATCACGGTTCCGTCGACGGCGGTGCAGGTCAGTCAATCAGGGTCCTTCGTCTTCGTCGTCAAAAACAATGTGGCGACGGTTCAGCCGATCACGGTGGCTCGTGTGTTGGAGATGGAGACGGTCCTTACAAGCGGACTGGAAGGCGGCGAATCCGTCGTGACCAACGGCCAGCTACGGTTGTCCAACGGCTCGAGAGTGGCGGCGCGCGACGCCAAGACCGGCACCTGATCCATGGGCATTTCCGAACTTTGCATCCGGCGGCCCGTATTCACGTCCCTCATTACGATGACCATCATCGTATTTGGAGCTTTCGCCTATCGGCTTCTGCCGGTGGCGGCTTTGCCCAACGTCGATTTTCCGACCATCACCATCAGCGCGACGTTGCCGGGTGCAAGCCCCGAGACAATGGCATCATCGGTGGCGGCGGTGATCGAGCGGCAGATGTCGACGATCTCCGGCATCAACTCGATGACATCGACGTCCTCCCTTGGCAGAAGCCAAATCACCATTCAGTTCGATCTTAATCGCGACATCGACGGCGCAGCACTCGACGTGCAGTCGGCGCTTTCGATCGCGACGCGGCGTATGCCGCCGGAAATGACGACGCCGCCGGGATTTCGCAAGGTGAATCCGGGCGATTACGCCGTCATCCTGATCAGCCTGATCTCGCCGACCCTGCCTTTATCCACCGTCGACGAATATGCGGAGACGGTGCTGGCGCAGCAGATATCCCAGCTTCCCGGCATCGCCCAGGTTGATGTCAATGGCGCGCAGAAATTCGCCGTGCGGGTGCAAGTCGATCCGGTGGCGGCGGCCGCTCGGAATATTTCGCTCGATGAAATTCGCCGGGTTGTGGTTTCGACCAATTCCAATTCGCCGGTCGGGACGCTCTACGGTTCGAACCAGAACGTGACCCTGCTGGCGACCGGAGCCATGCGAAAGGCCGAAGAATACCGCAAGGTTGTTGTTGCCTACCGAAATGGCGCGCCCATCAAGCTTGACGAAGTCGCGCGCGTCATCGATGGCGTCGAAAACGACAAGATTGCAACCTGGTTCAACAATGAGCGCGCGATTGTGCTCGGAATCCAGAAGCAGCCCGGAGCCAATACCATCGCCGTGGTCGACGCCATCCGCGAGCGGTTTCCGACCTATCAAGCCCAAGTTCCCGCCGCGATTAAACTGGAAATTCTAAACGACCGCTCGATCTCAATTCGGGATTCCGTTCACGATGTGCAGATCACGCTCGGCATCGCCATAACCCTCGTCGTGCTGGTCATTTTTCTTTTTCTCCGCAGGGTTTCCGCCACGGTCATTCCCGCGCTGGCGGTGCCGGTTTCGCTGATCGGCACCTGCGCGATGGTCTATGCCTTCGGATTCTCCATCAACAATATGACCCTCTTGGCTTTGACGCTGTCCGTCGGGTTCGTCGTTGATGACGCCATCGTCATGCTGGAGAACATTGTCCGCCACGTCGAAGGCGGGATGCGTCCGTTCGAGGCGGCGCTGAAAGGTGCGCGAGAGATCGGCTTCACCATCATCTCGATTACCTTCTCGCTGATCGCGGTGTTTATTCCGGTGCTGCTCATGGGCGGCATGGTTGGCCGCATATTCCGCGAGTTCGCCGTGACGATTGCGGTCGCCATCATTATTTCCGGCTTTGTTTCCTTGACCCTGACGCCGATGCTTTGCGCGCGGGTCTTGCGCAGCCACCACGAAGGCGAGTCGCAAAATGTCGTGCTTCGCGTCTTCGAGTCGATGTTCCGCTCCTGGCTGCGCGCCTATGAGTGGTCGCTCGAGAGAGTATTGAACTACAAGCCGGTCGTGCTTGTCGTTACCTTAATAACCCTGGCGGCTACGGTCGCGCTTTATTACTACATTCCCAAAGGGTTCTTCCCCACCGAGGATACCGGCTTCGTTTCCGCCAGCACCGAAGCGAACTCTGATATTGCCTTCCCCGCCATGGTCGAGCTGCAGAAACAGGTCGCCACTATCGTTGGCGCCGATCCGGCGGTCGCCTATGTCAATTCCACGGTAGGTCCAGGCGGCCCAAATCCGACCGGCAACGTAGGGCGCCTATTCATAGCGCTCAAACCGAAAGCGGTACGCCGGGAAGACTCGACTGCCGTTATTCAGCGGTTGCGGCAGAAGGCGGGCAACAGCGTGGCCGGCATGAAGGTGACGTTCCAGAACGTCCAGAACCTCAACATCACCGGCCGTTTTTCCAAGAGCCAGTACCAGTACACGCTGCAATCAAGCGACACCGACGCGCTCTATAAGGCAGCGCCCGAAATGCGGGACAGGATCGCGAGAATCCCCGGGCTGCTCGATGTGGAGATGGATCTCTATATCAAGAACCCGCAGATGACGGTGGAGGTCGATCGCGAGAAAGCGGCGACTTACGGAATCTCGATCGATCAAATTCGTCAGGAAATGTTCAATGCTTTTGGCAACCGTCAGGTTGCAACGATCTTCACCTCGGACAACGATTATCAGGTTATCCTGCAGACGCTGCCGGAATATCAGACCGATACCTCCGCGCTTTCCAAAGTTTATGTAAAAACTTCCTCCGGCCAATCCGTGCCGCTGGAAGCGGTGACGCGCCTAGTGCCGACAGTAGGTCCGCTGCTGGTCAATCATCAGGCTTCGCAACCCGCCGTGACCATTTCGTTCAATCTTGCGCCGGGCACGGCGCTCGGAACTGCCAAGGATGCCATTCAAGTGGTGGAGGAAGAGGCAAACCTTCCCGCGACTATTTCAAAGGGCTTCCAGGGCGCGGCGCAGGTGTTCGAGGATTCGCAGAAGGGCCAGCTTGTGCTGGTTCTCGCCGCCATCTTCGCGGCCTATGTGCTGCTCGGCGTGTTGTATGAAAGCTTCATCCACCCCATTACCATCATCTCCGGGCTTCCCTCGGCCGGCGTCGGCGCGCTGCTGACGCTGATGGCGTTCCGGATGGATCTTTCCGTCATCGCCATGATCGGCATCGTGATGCTGGTGGGCATCGTCAAGAAAAACGCTATCATGATGATCGACTTCGCCATCGAACGCCGCCGCGTGGGACTCTCCGCCGAGGCGGCAATCCGGGAAGCGGCGCTGCTGCGCTTCCGCCCGATCATGATGACCACTTTCGCCGCGATCTTCGGCACGCTGCCGATTGCGCTTGGTGCCGGGGCCGGGGCCGAGCTGCGGCAGCCACTAGGCATCGCGGTCGTCGGTGGGCTATGCGTGTCGCAGCTTCTCACGCTCTACATCACGCCCGTCATCTACATCTACTTGGATGTCTTCGACCGGATGCTCAAGCGCCGCCTCGATCCGCAGTTGGAAGAGGTTACATCCTCCGCAGAGGACGCCGATCGCATGGGCAGGCCGCAGCCGGTCGCGGCGGAGTAGGGAATCCTCAGAGCGCGAAGCTGGTCCCGCAACCGCAGGAAGCGGTGACGTTCGGGTTGTTCACCTTGAACGATGCGCCGATCAGATCGTCGACGAAATCGATCTGCGATCCGGCGAGAAAGCCAAGCGAAACCGGGTCGATCAGCACAATGGCGTTGCCGCGCGTGATGACGATATCGTCGGCCGCTTGGTCCCGTTCGACATCGAACTTGTACTGAAACCCAGAACAGCCGCCGCCCTCGACGCTCACGCGAAGCTTGGCGCCGTCAGCTTCGCGGCTCAGGATCTCGCCGATCCGCCGCGCAGCTTGTTCGCTCACGGTGACTGTTGCGGTGAGCTTGTTTTCCACGGATTCCGCTTGTGTCATGCTCCGACATATAAGGTTTTCTCCGGCACTGACAAGCCAACCGGTGTGTCAGTTCCGGATGTCCTGCAGGAATAGGCTTGTGGGAATCTCGTGCCCGAGGCCGGCGCGCTTGGCCAATTCATAAACCCGGCCGGCCACCGCGTAGAATTGCGCGCCCTGGATATTGCCGCGTTCGGAATAAGTGATTTGGTCCGCCGATGTCCGTCCCTTGGCATTACCATTAACGAGGTCCGCCAGCGTGATGCGCTTTTCCGGGAGCGCGACGCCGTGCACGCGTCCTTTGTTGCGGCCATCCCCATGTCTTTGCGTATTGGGACGCGCTTGGTAGCCGATATGCTCGGCGTCCGTGGCGAGCTCTGGATGGCCCACTGGAGCGGGGGTGTCGCCGAAACGCAAATAGACATCGACACGCTTGAGCGCCTCGGCGTCGGGTTTACCGCTGCCGCCGACGACCACAATATGCGCGCCCTTCTCCAGCAGGCTTCCCTCCGTTACCGATAAAGTTGAATCGGTCAGCGCGGCGACGATATGCGCGCCTTTGTAGACGTCCTCGGCGCGGTCGCAGACCTTCACCTCGATATTGTATTTGCGCGCCATCTCATGGCCGAAGGCCTCGCGGTTTTCCTTGGTTGGGCTGAAGACCTGCAGCTTCTTGATGTTGCGCACATGGGTGAAGGCCTGCATATGCGTCCGCGCCATGCCGCCGGAGCCGAGCATGCCGATCACTTCGGCGTCTTCATTCGCCATGTATTTGACGCCGATGCCGCCGTCGGCGCCGACCCGCATATGCTGCAACACGCCATCATTGATGAAGGCCAGCGGCTCGCCGTTCTCGATGGAGGTGAGCAGGACCAAGCCGCAATAGAGACCGGGACGCGTGCAATATTTCTCCTGCGTGGTGACACCGTTATAGGTCTGTTCGTAGATGATGTCGGACTTCATGCGGATGGCGAAATAACCCGCCGTGGAGCCGCCCTCCATGGTGCCCCATTGATAATTTTTTTTCGGATCGCTGGTGGGAATGCGGATGTCGATGCGTGGTCGGCAGACGGCCTCGCCGAGAGCGAGGTTCCGGTAGGATTCTTCCAATGCGGCGATGGTGGTTTCCATCGTCAGCACCTGCTCGACTTCGTGGTTGTTGATGATCAGCGTCATTTGCCGCTTTGCTCCTTTATTTTTGCTAGTTAAGGGGGCCACCGTTCCCAGGTCAATTCGCGGGCGGCGAGGAAACCATGGCCATTGATTCGGCTGGCGCGCGCGCAGCCTACGCCTCCAATCCGGCCGCCAGCCGCGGCCGCTTGCATGCGGAGCCGCCGAGTGCGACCCGCAACGCCTTCCGGCGCGATTGCGACCGCGTCATCCATTCAACCGCCTTCCGCCGGCTGAAACACAAGACCCAGGTTTTCGTCTTTCACGAGGGCGACCACTACCGCACCCGGCTCACGCACACGCTTGAAGTCGCGCAGATCGCGCGTGCGCTCGCCCGCGCCTTGGGCCTGGACGAGGATTTGAGCGAGGCGCTGGCCCTGGCGCACGATCTTGGTCATCCGCCATTCGGCCATGCCGGCGAGCGGGCGCTCGATGCCTGCCTGCAGGAGCATGGCGGCTTCGACCATAACGCCCAGACGTTGCGGATCGTCACCGAATTGGAGCGGCGCTATCCGGTCTTCGATGGCTTGAATCTGACCTGGGAAACCCTCGAAGGCATCGTCAAGCACAACGGTCCGCTGACCGACGGCGACGGCCGCCCGATCGGACGCTATGGCGAAACCGGATTGCCCGAGGCGATCCGCTTATATGGCGCGGTGCAGGACCTCGATCTCTGGAGCTTTCCCGGCGCCGAGGCGCAGGTCGCCGCCATCGCCGATGACATCGCCTATGACGCCCATGACATCGACGACGGGTTGCGCGCCGGTCTCTTTACGGTGGACGACATCGCGGCGGTGCCGCTGGTCGGCGCGATCGTCGAGTCCATCCGCAGCCAATATCCGCAGCTTGAGACCGAGCGGCTGGTGCATGAATTGGTACGCCGGCTGATCGGGCAAATGATCGAGGATGTGATCGCCCATACGCGGCGAAACCTCAATGCGCTGGCGCCGCGTTCTTCGGAAGATGTGCGCCGCGCCGGTAAGCCGGTGGCGGGATTTTCACCCGCCATGAGAGCTACCGACAGCGCCATCAAGGGGTTTCTCAACCCGCGCATGTATCAACATCCGCGCATCGCCGGCATCATGACCGATGCCGGACGGGTGGTGCGCGAGCTGTTCGCCCATTACATCGCCGCGCCGGCCGACATGCCAGCGGAATGGGCCGCCGGCGTGGGTGCAGTTGACGTCCATGGCGACGCGCGCCGGATCGGCGACTTCATCGCCGGCATGACCGACCGCTACGCGCTGATCGAACACGCGCGCCACTTTGACTCGACCCCGGAACTGCGTTAGTCGGCGCAGCGCCTGCCGCGCACGGTCGTTTGCAGAAAAGCCCATGAATACGAGCGAAAAGCAAAAAAACATTTTTGCCATTGTGCTGGACCGCGTCCACGCGGCGAACGGCGCGCTTGTCGTCTCCGGGCTGATGCCTGCCAACATCGATCAGTCGCGCGTTGTCGTCGAGCCGCCGCGCGATCCCACGCACGGCGACATGGCCACCAATGCCGCCATGGTCTTGGCCAAAGAGGCCGGCAAGAAACCGCGCGATCTCGCCGAAGCGATTGCCGAGAAGCTGCGCGCCGACGATTTAGTGGCAAAAGTCGATGTCGCCGGTCCAGGTTTCATCAACCTGACGCTAAAGCCAAGCGCCTGGACAGACGAGTTGCGCGGCGTATTGCGGGCTGGCGTGGCCTATGGCCGTAGCGACGTCGGGCAGGGCGAAGCCGTCAACGTCGAATATGTATCCGCCAATCCAACCGGCCCTATGCATGTCGGCCATTGCCGCGGCGCCGTTTTCGGCGACGCATTAGCGATGCTGCTGGAGGGCTCCGGCTTCAAGGTGACGCGCGAATATTACATCAACGACGCCGGCGCCCAGGTCGATGTGCTGGCGCGCTCGGCGTATCTGCGTTACCGCGAGGCGCTCGGCGAAAAGATCGGCGAGATTCCGGATGGGCTTTATCCCGGCGATTATTTGAAGCCGGTAGGCGAGGCGCTGGCGGCAGGATACGGCGACAGGCTTCTCAACAAGCCGGAAGGCGAGTGGCTCGGTCCGGTCCGCGACATGGCCATCGCCATGATGATGGAGATGATCCGCGAAGATCTTGCTGCGCTCGGCATCAAGCACGAGGTGTTCTTCTCCGAGCGTTCCCTCCACGCGTCGCAAAATGGCGGTCCGAGCAAGATTGCTGAAACGATAGAGTTTCTTGAGCAAAAGGGGCTGCTTTACCGCGGTACGCTGCCGCCGCCCAAAGGGCAGGTAATGGAGGATTGGGAACCGCGCGAGATGCTGTTGTTCCGCGCTACCCAATTCGGCGACGACGTTGACAGACCCATTTTGAAGTCGGATGGCACGCCCGCTTACATTGCGCCGGACATCGCCTATCACCGCGAGAAGTTCAATCGCGGCTTCCACAACATGATCATTGTGCTTGGCGCGGATCACGCGGGCTACGTCAAGCGCCTTAAGGCGGCAGTTGAAGCCGTCAGCGCCGGGACGGCGACGATTGATGTAAAAATCTGCCAGCTCGTGCGCCTGCTGCGCGAAGGGCAGCCTGCGAAGATGTCCAAACGGGCAGGGGATATCGTCACTGTTCGCGACGTCGTGGACGAGGTTGGCCGTGACGCCGTTCGCTTCATGATGCTCTACCGCAAGAACGATGCGGCGCTGGATTTCGACCTCGCCAAGGTGATCGAGCAGTCCAAAGATAACCCGGTCTTCTACGTCCAATATGCCCATGCCCGGGGGCAATCGATTTTCCGCAACGCGCGTGAGGTGGTTCCTCACCTGCCTACCGACGCCATCGGGCGCGCGGCGTTATTGGGGGAGGCGCCCCTCGACCGCCTGGATGACCCTGCCGAACTTGCCCTCATGCGCCGGATCGCCCTTTATCCGCGCTTGGTCGAAGCTGCCGCTTTAAGCCACGAACCCCACCGAATTGCCTTTTACTTGTATGAGCTTGCGAGCGAATTCCATTCCTTATGGACGCGGGGGAACGACGCGTCACATTTACGCTTCATTATCCAGAATGATCCATTAATGACCTTGGCCCGCCTTGCGCTCGTACATGGCGTGGCAACCGTTCTCGCTGCCGGGCTCGCATCGCTCGGCGTCGAGGCCCCAGACGAGATGCGGTAAGCGCGCTCGATGCCGGTCCCTTCACGTGCCCCAAGGGTATGGACCGAGAGCAAGACGAGCGCGACGCATGAACCGGTGGCGGGTTTAAACATGGCTGACAGCAGCACTTTCCGGTCTTACCGTTCGCACGATCCCAATGGGCGCGGCGAACCCGCTCCTGCCGCGGATGCCCGCCAGTCGAACGATCCACTCGCGGAACTGGCCCGTCTCATCGGCCAAAATGATCCTTTTGTTGATTTGCGCCTGAATGAAGCGGCCCGCGCCTCGCGCCAGCCCCAGGCCGCGAGCGCGCCCCAGCGGAACGCCTATGGCGTCCAACAGGGTGCTCAGCCATCCAGCAGTCAACCGAACAATCAATACGCGGACGTGCACGGGAGCGCCGGGTTCCAACCGGCCTATGACCCGGCGATATATGGCAGCGCTGCGTCCGCCGAAGGCCACGAGACGCAAACCTATTACGAGAACCCGGCCCCGATGCCGCACGGCGACGAGGGCTACGATGACACGCCGGAAGCTCCGCCCCGCAGCCGCTTTGGGCTTGTCGCGATCTTGATCGGCCTCACGGTGTTGGGCGGGGGCGGTGCTTTGGCTTACCGCGCCTTTTACGGCGCCGGCGGCACGCCGACATCACCACCCGTCATCAAGGCGGATACCGCTCCGACCAAGGTGCCCGGCCAAAGCGGCGAACCAGCGAAACTCATCTATGATCGCGTGGGTGACACCAGTCAGGGCGAAAAAGTCGTCTCGCGCGAAGAACAGCCGATCGACATTAAGGATGCTCAGCGCTCCGCACCGCGCGTGGTCTTCCCCGGCCTTCCAAATGCATCAGACAGGCCGGATTCCGCCACGATATCGTCGACGCTCGCCGCCTCATCTTCTGTAGGGCCAGCATCCAGCGAGCCGAAAAAAGTCAAAACGGTTACGATCCGTCCGGATCAGCCGCTGGCGATCGGCCCTAGCGCGGTACGGCCAAGCGGCACTCCTGCGACGCGGAATGCGGTCGCTACAACCCCTCCAAGCACAAGTGCGCCGAGTGCCCCGCCGGCAAATCAGCGGGTCGCTGCGAAACCGCCTACGGCTCCCGGTCCGGCGCAGCCTGCCGGTAGCGCGCCGCTTTCGCTCAATCCGCAGGGGACAAACACCGCAGCCATCCCTTCGGCGCCGTCGCCGGCCCGGGCAGTTGCCGCGCCTGCTACGCCGGCCCGCGTCGCGTCGGCTTCGAGCGGTGGGGAGGCTGGATCATATACCGTGCAGCTTTCCTCCCAGCGCAGCGAGCCGGAGGCGCAGGCCTCCTTCCGCGCGCTGCAATCGAAGTTCCCGAATCTGTTGAGCGACCGTCAGCCGATCATTCGCCGTGCCGACCTCGGCGACAAAGGAATCTATTTCCGCACCATGGTCGGGCCCTTCAACTCGATCGACCAGGCGCGCGAGTTTTGCGGCAGCTTGAAGTCGGCCGGCGGCCAATGCGTCGTCCCCATAAATTAGATCGCGCCGGTTGACCCCTGCCGCCGACGCGGGCTAATCCGCGCCGATGGCGGTGCGTGCATTCATCACAGGCTTGGCCGGAAAGACGGTGTCGCCAGACGAACGCGCCTTCCTGCGCGAGGCCGACCCCTGGGGATTGATCCTTTTCAAGCGCAATATCGAATCCCGCGCCCAAGTCCACGCGCTGGTTGATAGTTTCCGAACGACGGTGGCCCGCGATGCCTCTGTGCTGATCGACCAAGAGGGCGGCAGGGTACAGCGGTTGGGCCCGCCGGACTGGCCGGCTTACCCCCCAGGCGGCGCCTATGGCCGGCTTTACGATCAGGACGCGGCGAAGGGGCTGGCGGCTGCCCGGCTGGGCGCCCGGCTGATTGCCGCGGACCTCACGGAGATTGGGATCGATGTGGACTGCTTGCCTCTGGCGGACGTGCCCGTGGAGGGGGCGGACCCGGTGATCGGCGACCGCGCTTACGGGGATACGCCAGACAAGGTTTCAGCCATTGCCGCCGCTGTGGCCGAGGGGTTACGCGACGGCGGGGTGCTGCCGGTGCTCAAACATATCCCCGGTCATGGCCGGGCTACCGCCGACAGCCACGCCCGCCTTCCGGTGGTGAACGTCGAGCGGGACACCCTTGAAGCTACCGACTTCGCGGCTTTCCGGCCGCTCGCGGGCCTGCCCCTCGCCATGACCGCCCATGTGGTGTTTACCGCAATAGACCCCGTGTCACCGGCGACAACTTCGGCGATGATGATCACGGAAGTGATTCGCGGCTTCATCGGTTTTGGGGGCCTCCTGATGAGCGACGACATCGCGATGGGCGCATTGTCCGGTTCAATCGCTGAGCGCACCCGCGCGGCCATTGCGGCGGGTTGCGACGTGGCGCTTCATTGCAACGGGAACTTTGCGGAAATGCAGCAAGTGGCCGCGGAAAGCCCAGTGCTTGTCGGGGAGGCCGGCCGCCGCGCCGATGCCGCCTTGGCCTCGCGCCGTCCGCCGAAGGAGACCGACCTTGCCGCGGCGCGCGCTGAGTTTTCCGCGATGATGGCTGGCGTCGCGATGGTGTCGTCATGACCCCCGGCGATCTGCCCTTTGAAATGGATGTTGCGGAACGCGCCACCGACGAGCCGGCATTGGTCGTCGATGTGGAAGGCTTCGAAGGCCCGCTCGACTTGCTGCTGGCGCTGGCGCGTCAGCAAAAGGTCGATCTGGCGAAGATTTCGATCCTGGCGCTGGCCAATCAATATCTGGTCTTCATTGAGGAAGCGCGAAAGCTGCGGTTGGAGCTTGCGGCCGATTATCTGGTGATGGCGGCGTGGTTGGCCTACCTGAAGTCGCGGCTGCTGCTGCCGGAGACCAGCGGACCGGACGGCATGAGCGCCGAAGATATGGCGACCGCGCTCGCCAACCGGCTGCGACGGCTCGAGGCGTTCCGCCACGTGGCCGAGCAATTGTTGGTCCGTCCCCAGCTCGGCCGCGATATCTTCGCCCGCGGCCAGCCGGAACCCATTGCTGAAATCAAGCACCCACAATATTCGGCAACGCTCTACGATTTGCTTTCCGCTTATGCGGTTCAACGCCAGAAAAGCGTCCTCGGCCACGTGCGCTTTGCCAAGCGTACCGTTTGGTCGCTGGCCGAAGCCCGTATCGCGCTTGAGCGTCTGCTCGGCCAGGCCGCGGACTGGAGCCGGCTCGACCAATTTCTTCTCGCCTATATGGTCGAACCTGCGCTTGTGCCGACGGTGGTCGCATCGAGCTTTGCCGCTTCGCTGGAAATGGTCCGCGAGGGCGTCGCTGAATTGCACCAGCATGCGGCCTTCGCCCCAATCTACATGCGCAGGCGTATGGTTGTTCGTGAGGTCACAAGCGATTCGGGCGCCACGCCAGGTCCGCGCGCCACGTAGGGAAAACAAGAGGGGAGCCGCAGTGATGGCAAGTCTAGCTGAGAGGCGCCTGACGATCGTGCAGAATGAGGTTGAGTCCATGAGTGAAGCGCGGCCGGAAGAGCTGCGGCTGTTGGAGGCGTTGTTGTTTGCGTCCGCGGAGCCGCTCGATGAAACTATTCTTGCCGCACGGCTTCCGGCGGACACCGACGTTGGCGACGCGTTGAACCGCTTGCAGGCCGAATACGCGCCGCGCGGCGTCAACCTCGTTCGTGTCGCCGGGAAATGGAGCTTTCGCACCGCCAGCGATCTGTCCTGGCTGCTGACCAAGGACTCCGTTGTCACGCGCAAATTGTCGCGGGCCGCCATCGAGACGCTCGCGATCGTCGCCTATCACCAGCCCGTCACCCGCGTCGAGATCGAGGAGGTCCGCGGCGTGGTGGCGTCGAAGGGCACTCTGGACGTTTTGCTGGAGACCGGCTGGGTACGCCCGCGCGGGCGGCGCAAGACTCCCGGACGGCCGGTGACCTACGGCACCACGGAAGCCTTCCTGTCCCATTTCGGGTTGGAAAGGTTGGATGATCTTCCCGGCCTTGATGAACTCAAGGGTTCCGGTCTGCTGGATGGCCGCTTACCGGCAGGCTTTGCCGTGCCGATACCCTCCGACGATCCGGCGCTACGGGACGACGAGGACCCGCTGGAGCCCGGCGACCTCGATTTCGGCCTGGCGCCGCCGCCCTCGCGCGTCGAGGAATAACGAGTCGCTTCCGGCGTCCTGCTGCAATGAAACCGGCCGAAGTCCTTGTTTTCGCCCGCTCCGGGGCCTAGTTTCACGTGAAACAATCGGCGGGCGAGGCGCTTCCAGCGCCGCCGATGCGGAGGGTTCGAATGGGTTCCTTGAGCATATGGCACTGGATCGTCGTGGTCGTTGTCGTCCTGCTGCTGTTCGGCCGCGGCAAGATTTCCGAACTCATGGGTGACGTTGCCCAGGGCATCAAGGCCTTCAAGAAGGGCATGTCGGACGAGGACAAGGCAGACACGGAAACCGCCAAAGACGTGCCGGTGAAGACCATCAACCACAACGCCGCTCCCGGCGCGACGACCAACAGCGCGACCGACCTGAAACACCGGGCCGATACGGAAAAACGGTTCGAGGGCGGCACGGTCTAAAGCGTCGCGGCGGTCCTGCGCCACGTCTGAGAGGGACGCCGGCCGTGTACGGCCTCGCGGCGTTTGGAGTTGATCCTCAATGTTCGACATCGGTTGGGGCGAGTTCATCGTCATCGGCATCGTTGCGCTGATCGCCATCGGGCCGAAGGAACTGCCCGGCGTGTTGCGCACGATGGGGCAGTGGATGACGAAGATCCGCCGCATGGGATCTGAGTTCCAAGGGCAATTCCAGGAAGCCATGCGCGAAGCCGAGATGGCCGACCTGAAGAAAGACATCGAGGAGTTGAACAAGCAGGCCGTGCGCTCCTTCGAGACGCCTTTTGACAGCATCGCCGAGGCCGGCACTCCCCCGATAACCCAGCCGGTAGTCACTCAGCCGGTGATGACCGGATCGCAGCACGTAGCCGACGCAGCTCAACTGCAAGCGGAACCGGCTGTTGCCGCGACTCCCGAAGCGCCGAAGCCCGCCGACGAAGGGCATCGCGGATGAGCCACGAGGACATCGAGTCCACGAAGGCTCCGTTGATGGAGCATCTGATCGAGCTGCGTTCGCGGCTGATCAAGGCGGTCATCGCCTTCGCCATCATGTTCGCCCTCTGCTTTTTCTTCGCCAAGTCGATCTACAACATTCTGGTATGGCCGTTCGTTTGGGTGGTCGGGCCGGAGAATTCCAAATTCATCTACACGGCGCTGCTGGAATATTTCGTCACCCAGATCAAGCTCGCGATGTTCGGCGCGGCCTTCCTGTCGTTTCCGGTTATCGCCGCGCAAATCTATATGTTCGTGGCGCCAGGCCTCTATCGCCATGAACGCCACGCCTTCCTGCCGTATCTGGTCGCGACGCCGGTATTCTTCCTGCTCGGTTCCATGGTGGTCTATCTGCTGGTATTTCCCATGCTGGTGCGTTTCTCTATCGGCATGCAGCAGTCGAGCGGGGACGGCCAGGCGGAAATCGCCCTGTTGCCGAAGGTCGGCGAATATCTCTCGTTGATGATGTCGCTGATCTTCGCTTTCGGCATCGCTTTCCAACTGCCGGTGATCCTGACGCTGCTCGGGCGCATCGGCATCATCACGTCGCAGCAGCTAAGGGACAAGCGCCGCCACTTCATGGTAGTCGCCTTTGTCATCGCCGCCGTGCTGACGCCGCCGGACGTCATCAGCCAGGCCTCGCTTGCCTTGCCGCTTTTGCTTCTCTACGAGGGGTCGATCTGGTCGGTGCGGTTTGTGGAAAAGAAAGGCGCGGCGGGGAGTGCTAGCACCGCAGCACCCGAGGCGAAGCCGGCGGAGTAGGGTATGCTGCTCCGCGTTGAATTATTGACTCGTCATGGCCGGGCTTGTCCCGGCCATCCACGTCTTGGCCTCGATCAGAGCTAAGTCGTGGATGCCCGGCACAAGGCCGGGCATGACGGGGAAAGGTATTTGGAACATCCATGTACGACATCAAATGGATCCGCGACAACACCGAAACCTTTGATCGCGGGTTGCAGCGGCGCAACCTCGATGACGAGTCACGGAAACGGTTTTCTTCAAAGACGCTGCTTGAATTGGACGAGCGCCGCCGCGCCGCCATCACCAAGCTTGAGCAGGCGCAGGCGCGGCGTAACTCAGCGTCGAAAGAAATCGGCGAGGCCAAGAAGAAAAAGGACGAGGCCGCAGCCGCGAAGCTGATGGCCGAAGTCGCCGAATTGAAGACTACGACTCCGGCGCTGGAAGCCGAGGAGAAAAAACTCTCTAAGGAATTGAACGACACGCTGGCGTGGATTCCCAATCTGCCGGCGGACGACGTCCCCGATGGAAAGGACGAGAAAGACAACGTCGAGAAGCATAAGTTTGGCGCCAAGCGCGATTACAATTTTCCGCCGAAGCAACATTTCGATCTTGGCGAAGCGCTCGGGATGATGGATTTCGAGAGAGCGGCGAAGCTGTCCGGCGCGCGGTTTGTGGTTTTGAAAAACGGTCTGGCGCGCATGGAGCGCGCGCTCGGGCAGTTCATGCTCGACGTGCACACGGGCGAGCACGGCTACACCGAAGTCGCGCCGCCGCTCCTGGTGCGCGACGAAGTGATGTTCGGCACCGCGCAACTTCCAAAATTTGCCGAAGATCAATTCAAAACGACAACGGATTATTGGCTCATCCCCACCGCCGAAGTCCCGCTTACCAATCTCGTGCGCGAATCCATCCTCGATGAGGCCGCGCTGCCCATGCGGCTGACCGCCTGCACGCCGTGTTTTCGCGCGGAAGCGGGCGCCGCCGGCAGGGATACCCGCGGCATGATCCGCCAGCACCAGTTCACCAAGGTGGAGCTCGTCTCCATCACCATGCCCGAGCAGAGCAAGGACGAGCATGAGCGCATGCTCGCCTGCGCCGAGGAAATTCTGCGCCGGCTCGACCTGCATTAGCGCGTGGAGACGCTGTGCGCCGGCGACATGGGCTTCGCCGCGCAGAAGACCTATGACATCGAAGGCTGGCTGCCGGGGCAGGGGATGTATCGAGAGATTTCCTCCTGCTCGGTGTGTGGCGACTTCCAGGCCCGCCGCATGAATGCGCGCTATCGCCCGAAAGGCGGCAGCCCGCGCTTTGTGCACACCCTCAACGGCTCCGGCGCCGCCGTCCTGCTGGTAGTTTTCCAT
>JAXDOR010000232.1:0-68226 GCA_034668825.1 Alphaproteobacteria bacterium
CCGCTGGCGTGCAGCAGTTCTTCCAGCCGGTCGCGGTCGGCCGCAAGCTGGCGCCGGCCTTGATCGCGCAGGAACCGCTGACGGAGATTGCCGCGCTCGCCGGCGATTGCTTTCGCCAGATTGTCGCCGCGCCGCATGTGGTGGTGCGCGTCAACGACGCGCTTTACGCCACCGCGCGTGAAAAGCTTGAAGAGATTGTTCGCGGCGGCGGCTTCGAAGGACGTCTTGTGGTGCTCGCGGAGCCGGAGATCGCGCCCGGCGATTGTCGCATCGAATGGGCGGACGGGGGTATCAATCGCAACCGCGCGGCAAGCGAGGCGGTGATCGCCGAGGCCGTAACCCGTTACGTTACGGCACGGCGTACCGCCGCTACTCCGCAGGATAGCATTGGAAGGGTTGAGACATGAGCGAGAACGAGAGCCAGGTGCCGCTTCCCGACCTCGGAGATGGTGGGTTGCAATCTTTCGCCGACGCCAGCGCGCTTGCCGCGGATGGCGATCTGGATTCGATGGCGCGAAGCGCGGCCGATCTTGAAGCCGTATTCGACGTGCCGGTGCAGGTTTCGGCGGTGCTGGGCCGCGCCCGCATGGATGTCGGCGCGCTGCTGAAGCTCGGGCCCGGCGCAGTGCTTGAGCTCGACCGCAAGGTCGGCGAGGCCATCGATATCTACGTCAACAACCGCCTTGTCGCCCGCGGCGAGGTTGTGCTGGTCGAGGACAAGCTCGGCGTGACCATGACTGAAATCATCAAGTCGGAGCGGAATTGATGCTGCTCCTAAACCAGAACCTAAGGACATAGGCCATGCGCCTCCTGATCGTCGGCACCCTCAAAGGCCAGCTCACGCTTGCCACCAAAATGGCCATGGACAAGGGCGCCTCCGTCACTCACGCCGAGAATATCGAACAGGCGATGGCGGTGGTCCGGTCCGGCCGCGGCGCCGATCTGATGATGGTCGATGTCGCCGTCGATATTCGCGAGTTGGTGCAACGGCTCGAAGCCGAACATATCCACGTGCCGATCGTTGCTTGCGGCGTCGACAACGACGCCCGTGCGGCGGTTGCCGCGATCCGCGCAGGCGCCAAGGAATACATCCCGCTGCCGCCCGATCCGGAACTGATCGCCGCCGTGCTCGCGGCGGTGGCGGACGACAGCCGAGAACTGATCTACCGGGACGACGCCATGGCGCGGGTTGTCAAGCTGGCGCAGCAGATCGCCGGTTCCGATGCATCGGTGCTGATTACCGGCGAGTCCGGCACCGGCAAGGAAGTACTGGCGCGCTACGTGCACACCCGCTCGCAGCGGGCGAAGAAGCCCTTTATCACCATCAATTGCGCGGCAATTCCAGAACATCTCCTGGAGTCCGAGCTATTCGGCCACGAGAAGGGTGCCTTCACCGGAGCCATCGCGCGGCGCATCGGAAAATTCGAGGAAGCCAGCGGCGGCACCTTGCTGCTCGATGAAATCTCCGAGATGGACGCGCGGCTGCAGGCCAAGCTGTTGCGCGCGATCCAGGAGCGCGTGATCGACCGTGTCGGCGGCAGCCGCCCGGTGCCGGTGGATATCCGCATCATCGCGACATCAAACCGTGATCTGGGCGAAGCCGTGCGTGACGGGAGCTTTCGCGAGGATTTGCTGTTCCGGCTTAACGTGGTCAATCTGAAAATCCCGCCGCTGCGCGAGCGGCCGGCGGACATCGTTGAACTGGCGCAGTATTTTATCAAGAAATACGCCACGGCGAATGGCGTCCCACTACGTGCGTTATCGGTCGACGCACGGCGAGCGCTTGTGGTCAATCGGTGGCCGGGCAACGTGCGGGAACTGGAGAACACTCTGCATCGCGCAGTACTGCTCGCAGTGGGCGACGAGATCGGGACCGATGGATTGTTGACCCCCGACGGCGCGCGGATCGACCAGGCGAAAAGTGCTCCAGCGGTGGCCCATGCGGCGCTCGCCGCCGAGCAGGTCACCCGCGTGCTGGTCGGTCGCACGGTCGCAGAGGTCGAGCGTGATCTGATCCTGGAGACGGTGAAGCATTGCCTTGGCAATCGCACTCATGCGGCTAACATCCTCGGCATTTCGATCCGCACGCTGCGCAACAAGCTCAATGAATATGTCGCTGATGGCACGCCGGTGCCGCCACCGGGAGGCGGCAGCGAAATGCGCGGCGCAGCGTAAACTCTCACCGTTCCGGCGGCTGGATGCACGGGAACCCCTGCAGCATCCTCCGCGTTGAGTTCCATGGCGTTTATTCAGCTCAATCCGCCCATTCCCTTGCTGACTCCAAAGGGCAAGGCACAGGCGCAATTTGTTATCGATTACGGCCCCGAATTCGACCTGTTATGGGTCTGCTTCCAGGATGACACCGGCGAATGCTGGACCTGGTCCAATCCCAACATTCGCATCGCGCGCAATATCACAATGGGCCGCGAGAATATTTCACCTTTGCGGCCGGCCGCCGTCCCGGCAAAGCCGCTGCGTCAAGTCTGACTGCAGTAGCTCGCGTCTACGAGCGGCGCTGCATTCATGCCGATCGACGGAACCGTAGGTTACCAGCAACAGTTAAGCTCATGCTCTATTGCGAGCAGCCGTTACCTGGGAGAATTCCATGTCCAATCCAAAAAGCACGGCGCAAATCGCCGGCCATCCCATTCACCCCATGTTAATTCCCTTTCCGGTCGCGTTCTTCGTCGCCACTTTCGCTTGCGATCTCGCTTTCTGGAAAAGCGGAAACGCTGCTTTCGCGACGGCAGCCCTTTGGCTGCTGGGAGCGGGTTTGATCATGGCCGCGCTTGCCGCCATCATGGGTCTTATCGACTTGCTTGGCGATCAACAGATCCGTCAATTATCCGATGCTTGGTTGCACGCGGGCGGCAACGTCATCGTAGTTCTCATAGAGCTGTATAACTTCTATATCCGCTATCCGAACCCAGCCGCCGCCGTCGTTCCGACTGGCCTCGTATTGTCACTGATCGTCGTGTTGATCTTGCTTTTCACCGGCTGGAAGGGTTGGGAGATGGTTTATCGGCATCGGGTCGGCGTGAAGGACGCAATGTAGAAACCACGCTGCAGGTAAGCGCTGACATTGCCCGATCCCTTCCCTGCCGATAATTTAATCGTGTACTCGTGTTCGATGGCAAGGCTGTAGCGCTCGCGCTAGAGGATGCGGTGATAATTCACTTATGGTCGATTCGATAGGCTTGCCAGCTTAGGTATCGGCGAACACGGAGGCAGCGATGGCAAAACGCGACTCAGAGCAGATAAAGATGGGGACCGAGGCCATCGCTTTTTGTATCGCGCGCACGCTGATTGAGCGCGATCCCTCGTTAAAGGCACCCATGCGCGCCAATCTGCGGAAGATGTGGGAGTTGCTGGATGAACGTGGCGATGAGGGCGCGGCAGAGATGATCGATGTTCTAACGCGCGCGCTTAACGATCCAGCGTTTTTCAAACCGTAATTATCTGTCTCGCGCGGTCTTTCCAAACTCTCGTGCCACCGCCTCGGGACAAAATCCAACCTTCGCGACCGCTGCGGCCAAACGTTCTCGCGAGACACTAAATAGCTTCGTCCAATACCGGACTTCATCCTCTTGAGTGAGGCTGATTCTGTTCCGACACGGCGATTTGTTGTCGGCTGCATTGCTCAACGCTGGGGCCATAAGAGCATTCCTTAGGCCCTGTTCGGATGCAGCGGGGTGCTGCTCCGAGAGGCAATAGGCAACGTAGAACCCAGAGTTTAGTTCCCCGAACGGACTCACCTTAAGTTTAGTCAAATCGGCGCCCGCCAGCGGCCCGCATTAACCGCGCGGTAACCATAAACTGGGCAAATTTTGCCGAGAGGCACTCACCTACCGGCGAGTCGAGGCCTGCCTTGGACGCAGCCGCATTTCCTTCCATTCGGCCAGGCGGCCTTCCGGCCGCGCGGCATTCCACTGCCACTCGCGATCGACACAAAAGGGACGGGTCTGAGCCTATGAGCGACGCGACGGCTGCAGGCGGCTCACCCACCGGCGGCATGTCGTTGCCGACGCTTGGCGAACTCGGCGAACTGCTCAAACGCGGCGATCTCGCGCTCGCCATCGGCGTGTTGACGATCCTCTGCGTCCTCATCCTGCCGCTGCCGCCGATCCTGCTCGACCTTTGTCTTGCCATCTCGATCATCATCTCGGTGTTGATCCTGATGACTGCGCTGTTCATCCATACCCCGTTGGAATTCTCCTCCTTTCCGACGGTGCTGTTGATCGCAACGATGCTGCGGCTCGCCCTCAATCTCGCCTCCACCCGTCTCATTCTCGCGCATGGCCACGAGGGCACCTCCGCCGCCGGCCATGTCATCGAGGCCTTCGGCAATTTCGTGATGAGCGGCAATTTCGTCATCGGCATCATCGTATTCACGATCCTGGTGATCGTGAATTTCGTCGTCATCACCAAAGGCTCCGGCCGCATCGCGGAAGTCGCCGCGCGCTTCCACCTCGACGCCCTGCCCGGCAAGCAGATGGCGATCGACGCCGATCTCTCCGCCGGCATGATCGACGAAATCGAGGCACGACGGCGGCGCAAAACGCTCGAAGATGAGGGTGGCTTCTTCGGCGCCATGGACGGCGCCTCGAAATTCGTGCGCGGCGACGCCATCGCTGGGCTGCTGGTGGTCTTCATCAATGTCATTGGCGGCATGATCATCGGCATCGCCCAGCAAGGACTTTCCTTCGCGGAAGCCGCGCGCACTTACACCGTGCTCACCGTCGGCGACGGCCTGGTGACGCAAGTCCCCGCCCTGATAGTCTCCACCGCCGCAGGCCTGCTGGTCTCCAAGGCGGGGATTTCCGGGGCCGCCGACAAGGCGCTGCTGGCACAGCTATCGGGGTATCCCAAGGCGCTTGGCATGTCCGGCGCGGTGATGGTGATCATGTCGCTGCTACCCGGCATCCCGATGCTGCCGTTTCTGGCGCTCGGCACCGGGGCGGGCGCGCTCGCCTTCATGTTCGACAAACGTCAGATCAAGCAAGTCGCGGCAGATGCAAAAAAGTTGGAAACTGACGCGAAGACCATGCCCACCGAGGAACCGATCTCGGCCGCGCTCAAGATCGACGATCTAAAAATCGAGCTTGGCTACGCACTGCTGCCGCTGGTCAATTCGCCCGACGGAACCGATCGCCTCACCGAGCAGATCAAAGCCTTGCGGCGGTCCTTGGCCGTGGAAATGGGCTTTGTCATGCCGGCTGTACGTATCCTCGACAACGTACAGCTCGAAGCCAATTCGTACGTCATCAAGATCAAGGAAGTTGAAGCTGGCACCGGCCGCATCTGGCCCGGCCAATACATGGTCATGGATCCCGCGGGCGCCCAGGTGAACTTCCCCGGCATCCACACCACCGAGCCGACCTTCGGCTTGCCGGCGACGTGGATCGACGCGTCGCTGAAGGAGGAGGCCTCGCTCAAAAGCTTGACGGTTGTCGATGCCGCCACCGTGCTCTCGACGCATCTCACTGAATTGCTCAAGGGCAATGTGTCGGAACTATTGTCCTATTCAGAGGTGCAGAAGCTCATCAAGGATTTGTCCAAGGAGCAAAGCGACCTCGTCAAAGACATCGTGCCGGCGCAGATCACTATGTCCGGCATCCAGCGGGTGCTGCAATTGCTGCTCGGAGAGCGTGTCTCCATTCGCGATCTGCCGAGCATCCTCGAAGGCATCGCCGATGGGTTGTCCTTCACCCGCAATCCAGTGGTCCTGACGGAGCATGTGCGCGCGCGCCTGGCGCGTCAGATTTGCGCCCAGCATTCCTCTCCCGCCGGCTATTTGCCCTTGATCGCGCTTACCGCCAAATGGGAACAAGCCTTTGCCGAATCGATCGTCGGAACCGGCGACGACCGAAGCCTAGCGATGCAGCCGTCGAAGCTGTCCGAGTTCATCACGCTGGTGCGCGAACGCTTCGAGGAGGCGGCGCGCGCCGGTGAGGCTCCCGTGCTCGTGACTTCGGGCGGCATCCGGCCCTTCGTGCGCGGTATCGTCGAACGTTTCCGCGCTCAGACCAGCGTCTTGTCACAGGGGGAAATCCACCCGCGGGCGCGGCTGAAAACGGTGGGGAATATTTAGCTTCAACGTCATGCGCGGCTTGACCCGCGCATCCGTTTGCAAAAAGATAATTGCTGGGTCTAGCCCGGCAATGACGAGGCAGTTGCTGTCTCCAAATGAAAATATTTTTCGACGTGGACGGAGTCGTCATCGACGGTTGGCATGCCAAACCGGAACGCCGCAAGCGATGGGACGCGACCATCGAGCAGGATTTTGGAATTGACCTGGAGGCGTTTCAGAAAAAATTCTTTGCGTCACCTGCCGGAAAATTCCCTTCGGTCATGCATGGATGTGTCGCTGGCGAATACGATCTGAAGGAAGCCTTGACGGCCCTACTCCCGACGGTTGGGTATGACGGGTCCGTCGACGTGTTTGTTCGGTACTGGTGCGAGAAAGACTCCAACGTCAACCGCGGTGTCTTGGAAGCGGTGAAGCATCTGGCCGGACACCCTCATGTGGAGCTCTATTTGCTAACCGGGCAAGAACATTACCGGGCCGCCTATCTGTGGAAAGAACTAAAGTTCAGAGAATATTTCAACGATATCCTCTACAGCGCCAAGCTCGGCCATCTCAAAAACACGCGCGAATTTTTCGATCATGTGAATTCGACACTTGGTATCACTGCCCTCGAGCGACCGCTCTTTTTCGATGATCAGGAAGAGGTCGTTAGTCTAGCTCGCAAAGCAGGATGGGACGCTTGCGTCTTCGATACCGTCGAAGACGTGCGGACGCATCCGCGACTACGAAGCCTGTTGGATGATCTCGGTGACCACCACACATAGGCCAGCCGCCCCTGAGGATGCGACGCAGTTATTTAAGCTGCGGCGAAAATCCATTATTGGCCTCGCGCCAAAGGAATGTCTGTTTCGCAAGCGGAAACCTGGGCAGAGAATCTCACGCTCCCTGGAATGGAGCGAAAGATTCGCGAGATGGAAATATGGGTTGCCGAGCTAAATGGACAGGTGGTGGGCTGGGGCGCAATTCACCGGAGATCGATTGGAGGGATTGTATACGGACCCTGACTTTGCTGGCCGGGGAATTGGGACAGGGTTGCTAACCAAAATCGAGGACTTGATGCGACGGCGAGATATTCGAACAATACGTGCGGACGCAAGTTTGAATGCCGAGGGATTTTATCTTCACCGTGGTTATGAACCGGCTGGACATGGCCTTTCCGGAGCGTCGCGACCGCTCGCGAAGCGGCTGGCCTAGGAGAGCATACGTCGGTCCTAGGCGGGTGGCGAGTACCGAGGGTCCCAAATCCTTAACCAGGCTCTTCGTGCGGGGATATTGTCGAGCGTTCGCAACGCTCCTCCAAAAAATCAAGGATACGTGAACGGGCGGATGAAACTTTGCCCGCCCGGCCACGTTACTTACCCGACATAGCCGCCGGCCTTCCGGCCGGACGAATAACCCGGGTCACCGGGAGGGTTGGATGAATCACTCGATGTACGGCGCCGACCGCGTTACACACTTGAAAATCGTTGTGCTCGCTCTGATCGGAGCAACGTTGGTGGCAGGTGTTGGTATTGCCGCCCGCGGCACATCCGATGAAACAGCGTTGAACGCCCGCTACCAACCTGAAGGCCGCGTGGCCCAGGGAAGTGGCCCAATCGTCAGAGCTGGGCAGCTAGTTGTGCTGAGTACCCGGGAAACTACCACGATCCGTTGATAGATCCCGTTCGAGAGTTCCTTCGCGCGCTCTTTTGGGCGCGCGATTTTTTTATGGAATAGCCGGCGGCGTCGCTTCCACCAGCTTGCCGGTGAATAGCACCGGCCCTGTCGGCGAGCCGGTCGGCGAACCGCCTTCGGGCTCAAGCGATACGGCGTAGGTCGCGGAGTTAACAGTGTCCGGGTCGTAGGCGGCCAGCAGCGAGCGTTGCGTGAACTCCCCGGTTTCGACCACACCGAGGGACCGCGGTGCGGGATATCGATCCGATACCAGCCACAATTCATAGCTCTTGCCCGACTCCTGTTCCGCCGTCACCCGCCGCATGGTCAGCGTGCGGCTTTTGGTATCAACGGTGAGCAGAAACGCCGGGCCGCTGGCATCCTTTTGCAACACCGCAACCAGCCGCGCGGGTTGCGTTTCCTTCACCACTTCGACGACGCGCACCGGCGGACGCAAGGGTCGCGGCAGCAACTCCGGTGAAAACTCCCAAGCCGCCACGAACAACATCATCGCCGCCGCCAGTGCGCTCGTCGCAGCGGCGATCCCGCGCCATCGGCCCACCCGCCGAAAGAGGTAAACGACATTAGAGTGCGGGGTTTCGCTGGTTGGCTTCGCCGCAGGCGCCGGTTCCACCTTGGGCAAGCGGATTTCGCCGCTCGGCTCAAATCCGCCGATACCTTCCCTGATACGTTGCCAGACGTGCGGCGACGGCTCGACTGGATCCACCATGACATTGAGTTCACCGAGCCGGCGTTCCCAGGAATGGACCACGGCGGCAAAACCGACATCGGCCTCCATCCGCGCTTGCGCTTGCGCGCGCTCGTCGGCGTCCAGCGTGCCGAGCGCATATTCCGCAGCCAGCGCTTCGTTATCTTCGTCCTGGATCATGAGCCGAGGCACTCCCGGATCTCCATGAGACTGCGCCGCAGCCAAGTCTTGATCGTATTCACCGGCTTATCGAGCTTGACCGCCAATTGCTCGCGGCTCCACCCATCATAGTAAGCCAAGAGCACGAGACGTTGCCGTTCAGCATCCAGCCTGCCGATGCAGGCAAGCAGGCGGGTAAGCTCTTCGGTAAGCTCACGCCGAGCCAACGGATTGGGGCTTTCAGCGGCGACGTCCATCGCTTCCGGCTCCTCCTCGATCGAGGCTTCGGTCCTCCGCCGCACCAGGTCGATAGCCCGGTTGCGGGCGATCGCCACCATCCAGGTTATCGGCGTCGATAGCCGCGGGTCGAATTGCCCGGCATTGCGCCAGACCTTGAGATAAGTCTCCTGGATGACCTCGTCGGCGAGATCATGTCGCCGTAAAATACGCAGCACCACCCCGAATAGTTTCGCCCGGGTGGCGGCATAAAGCTGCTCGAAAGCGGCTTGGTCGCCCTTGGCGACAGCGGCTAGGAGCCACACCAGCTCCGCGGTGGTCAGCATGGGAACGCCCTCAGCTGCCTTTTCATAGCGGGCAAAACCGGTGGGCGCCACCGCAAGCCCGGCCACCGCTTCTGACAACCTTGTGGAGAGGGGTGCGAAAGCGCAATCTTAGGCGTTGGCTGAGGCCAATCAAGTTTGGCTGGGGGGCAGAATGAAGTTGGCAAAGAAGATCCGGTGCGGCGTCGCCGCCGGGGTTCTCGCGGCGACTTCAACGGCCACCGGGGCTGCACCGCTGTTGATTGCCGAAGTCGGCGCGCCCGCGGTGAATTGCGTGTTCAGAACAAATTGCATCCTTCCGGTCACCGACAGTATCGGTCCTATTCTTCTCAACACCGGTCTTGGCACGGCGCGCCTGCAGTCTCGCACCTTCACCGGCACCGCCGGGACTCCGGGAGCGGGAAAGACAGGCTATCTCTACCGCGTCGACATGACGAAACTCTCCGCAGGCGCGGAATGCATAGCGGGATTGACCATCAACTTCGGCCCGGTGACGAAGCTGCCCTACAAAAACGGCCAGCTCTCCGACATATTCGTAATCACCGCCGGCGGCCTTGGTACCATCGGCCCTAAATCGGCGGACCAGTTTGGCAACATCATCGTGTTCAACTTCAGCCCGCAACTGTGCGTGGGCACTGTCGCGAGCAACGCCAACACCACGTTCTTTTTCGGGCTTGCGTCGGCCACAGGGCCGGTGGCGGCAAAAGCCCATCTCTTCGGTACCGGTACGCCGCCTATTATCGAAGTGGACGCGCGAGCGCCGACGCACTGAGCTGCTCGCCTCTATGTATAATGCGGCCTGCTCGAGCACCACTCTCAGCACGGCGGAGATTGACGCCGTTCTCCAGCCTTTTCCCCAGGCTCCGTGTATGGGATAAGTCGACTAAACCTTCAGGGGATCAGGAATGAATGGCCTCACCACCAACGGCATCGTCCGCCTTGTTCTAATTACGAGTTTTGTCGTGGCGTTCCTCGTGGGAACGACAGGATTCTACTACATCTTGCACGAGCGCGCGGTGCGACAAACAGCCCTCGAAGCCGGCCGGCTGCTGACGACCGCCACGGCGATCCGAGCCTACACCAGCGCGCATGTCAGCCCGGATATACAGCGGCTTCCGCCCGACAAGTTCTACGAGGAGACCGTTCCGGCTTTCGCGACCCGTACCGTTTACGAGAAGGTGCAGGAAACCTACCCCGGCTATAGCTACCGCGAGCCGGTTCTCAACCCCACGAATCCCAGTAATCGCCCCACCCCGATTGAAGTCGAGCTAATCAATCGGTTCCGGGCTGACCCGAAGCTGAAGGAGGTCCAAGGCGTTCGCGACGACGACAATGGCACCTTTTACTACCTCGCCAGGCCGATCACGATTACCGATGATGCCTGCCTCGTCTGCCACGATACACCGGCGCGGGCGCCGCCGGCCCTCATTGCCAAATACGGGCCGGTCAACGGCTTCGGCTGGCACATCAACGAAACGGTCGGGATTCAATCGTTGACTGTGCCGGCGGCGCAGGAACTCAGGCAGACCGGCGAGATCGCCATGATTCTCGCAGGCGGTTTGCTGATCTTGTTCGCGCTCACTTATTTCGCGCTCACCGTACCGCTCGACTTTCTTCTCGTGCGGCCTCTCCGTGCGCTCGCTCAGGCCGCGGAAGCGGTGAGTACGTCGAGCGACACCCGCGTGGCTATGCCGGAGTCGGGAGCTGAGGAAATCCGCAGCATCGCCACTGCGATTGAGCGGCTTCGCGTGAGCCTTTCCAAATCGCTCAACCGCCTTTCCAACGTCGAGCGTCCGACGTCGTAGAGCGAAAGGCGAACCGATGTGGCAAGTTCTCACCCTTGTGCTGCTGGCGGCCATCACCGGCCTGCTCTGGCTGTCCTACCAGCTCGCGTCGGAATTCAGCCTTTTCGCGTCGACCGCTATTCCGGCTGTGCTTCATGTCGCGGCGGCTACGGCGACAGCTAGTCTTTTCGTCATTGCCGTCGGACAGCTGATCCTGCGCGCCGGCTTTGCCGCTTATATGCAAGTGGAGCCGACCGGGCTGCAGCGCGGCCTGGTGCTCAGCTTGCTGACTTTCGCCGCCGTTGCCGCTGTTCTCGCAAATTTCGGGTTGGACCTTTCTACGATTCTCACCACGTCGGCGCTTGTGACCGCGCTGATCGGATTGAGTATTCAGCCGACGCTGAGCAGCCTGATGTCTGGGCTTACGATTGACCGGGCACTCAAGGTCGGGGATGGCGTGCTGATCAACGGCGAGGCTATGGAAGTTGCCTCGTTGAATTGGCGAGCCGTGGTTGGCCGTATGCCCGATGGCAGGAAGTTGATCATTCCGAACTCGAAGCTTGCCGACGGCACGCTCGAAGTCCTCTCGCGCACTCAGCCTACACGCATCGAAGTGACGATCAACGTCAATGCTACTATCGCGCCTCATCAGACCAGCAAAATCGTCGGTCAGATTCTCGCCGATATGGAAGAGGGCGATCTGACGCAGCCGGTGGTCCTTACTGCGACGGAGGCGGGCACGTCCGCCAGCGTCGCTCCATATCGCGTCACATTCTGGGTCTTGCACTTTTCGCAACGTGACACGGCAAAGGGGAATTTCCTCCGCCGTGTTTGGTACACTTTTCAGCGTGAAAACTTGGCCGAATGGGCCAATACGGCAGATTCCAAACGGCACGATCTCGACGCGCTGGCCGCGGTCCGAAAGGCGCTGAAAAGCGCGGGATTAGCGCCCGCAGATTCTGGAGGCTTGGAGGCAACCGCCAAAAACATCGCCGAGACAGGTGAGATGCTCTCCTATGGAGATGGAGAGCGGATCATTCTGCCGAAACGCCTCGCGGGCCTTCATTGTATATTGGTCAGCGGGACCCTGGCAGATGCGCTTTCACCGGCAGATATCGCAACGCCTGTTCCAACGTCGCGCCTTGCGGGCAGCAGCCGGCAAGCTTGGATCAAACGCATTGAGCGGCTGCTTGCGTTGCGCATCGGCCCTTACGCCGAGCATGCAGCCAGGGCCGCGGCAAGCCATCGCCTACCTATCGCCGAGGTTTGCGAGTTAGTCGCGAAAGAGATCGACGATCCGGCGGAGCGGGAAGCGTTTGTGCGCGAGGTGAACCCGCCAGCGGAGCGAACGCATCAACCGGGTCTGTTCTTTCGCTCCCGATACGATGAGTTGGGCCGGCTATGGTCCGATCCGCCACTGCGTGCCGTCGATCACGCGGTCATCGTAGCAGTGCCCGCAAATCTGCTGGAGCGTGACATCCCGCCCGCCAGGAAGCCGGCGCGCGCCAAAGTCTCTTAGGACTCGGCCGAATAGCCGTTGCATTTCTAGTTGAAAGAGACAGGCGATTAAATCGGGGCGATGGCGCGTGCCTGCATTAGCCCGATTGCGTCCAACTCGGCTTGCTCCTGCGCATCCTCGGCGGCGCGCTCGCGCATCTGATCACGTTCGTCGAGCAGCTCGACTTTCTTTAACTCCTCGAATGCCTCCGCGAGTGATTCCTTGGCGGTATCGAGCTGAACCTTCAGTTCGTCCGCGGAACGCTTGATGTTCTCGCGGCGCTGGATCGCCGCCTTGGCGTAGGTCGGATAGGCGAAATGGGCGGGATCGTGGATGCCGGCGCGCTCCTGCTCAAGGCGGATCTCGCGTTCCAGATCGCCGGCCATGCGATCGAAATCTGCGATCATGCTCTCGATCTGTGCGAGCTTACGGCGCCTCTCGTCGACCTGAAACTTCTTCAGGCGAATAAGCGTGTCACGTGACTTCATCGACTCTTACTCCCCCGAAGTCGAAACCTGGCGCCGGGGCTACTACCCACACGCCACGGGCCGCTCAACAGCAACCGGTAGCCATTGTGGCGCGATAACGTTAGTTTTCGGTTTCCACGCTAGCTAGGATTTGCTCCAGGCGCTGATAACCTTCCGGTAATCCGGTAGCCTCTTCCTTGCCTTGCGCCAAAAACTCTTCAAGGGGACGGTGCAGCCGGATCGCCTCGTCGACCTCGGCGCTGGAGCCAGGCCGGTAGGCGCCGAGCCGGATCAATTCCTCCATATCCGCGTAGGTCGCCATGACCTGGCGCGCCCGGTTGATGACCGGCAGATAGACCGGATCGGCGGCCCGCGGCATGGTCCGCGATACCGATTTCAGCACGTTGATGGCCGGGTAACGGCCGCGCTCGGCGATGGAGCGCTCCATGACGATGTGACCGTCCAATATGCCCCTAACGGCGTCGGCCACCGGCTCGTTGAGGTCGCCGCCGTCGACCAGGACGCTGAACAGGCCGGTAATGGTGCCGGCTTGGGTTCCCGGCCCTGCCCTTTCAAGCAACCGCGGCAATTCGGTAAAGACCGTCGGCGTATAGCCCTTGGCGGTGGGTGGTTCACCGGCCGACAAGCCTATTTCGCGTTGCGCCATGGCAAAGCGGGTAACGGAGTCCATCAGCACCAGCACGTCCTTGGCCTCGTCGCGGAAATACTCGGCAATGGCGAGCGTGAGATAAGCCGCTTGGCGGCGCATCAACGCCGGCTCGTCCGAGGTTGAGACGACGACGACCGAGCGGGCGAGGCCGGTGGGACCGAGATCGTCTTGGAGGAATTCCTGGACCTCACGGCCGCGTTCGCCGACCAGGCCAATGACCGACACGTCGGCGGCGACATTGCGCGCCAGCATCGACAGCAGCACCGATTTGCCGACGCCGGAACCGGAGAAAATACCCAGGCGCTGACCGCGGCAGCAGGTGATGAAGGTATTGAGTACCCGTACGCCGAGATCGAGCGGTGGCCCTACCCGCTGGCGCGCATGCGCCGGCGGCGGCGAGTTGCGGAACGGATAAGGCGAAGGTCCGAGCGGCAGCGGCCCCTTGCCATCAATCGGATCGCCCATGGCGTTGACCACGCGGCCGAGCCAGCCATCGGAGGGCCGCACCGAGCCGGCGACCGATGTCACGATGGCGCGGCAGCCGCGACGCACACCTTCCAATGCCGCAAATGGCATGAGCAATGCATTGGCGCCGGAGAAGCCGACGACCTCGCAGGGTATGAGCCTACCGGTGCCGGCTTCGATCACCACCCGCGCGCCGACCGACATCGCGTGGATCGGCCCTGCGGCTTCGACCATCAAGCCGCGCACGCCAACCACGCGACCGTAGATCTCGACTCCGTCGAGTTCAATGATCTGCTCAGCTAGCGCTTTCATCGCAAAAAGTCCCTACGGGTTAAGACACGGTAGGACCTGTTAACTCCGTGTTTACCCGCGTCGTTAATCATTAGGTCACTGTCCTTTGGGTCTTGGGGCCGTTGCCGCAACTCCCAACAAAGGGGCGAATCTTAAGAGTCGCTTGAACGCCGCTCTTAAACCGAAACATGAACGAACACGTGACGAAAAAACCGCTCTCCGGCAACATCTTACGCAGATTCGGGAGAATTTGCCCAGGGGATGCTTGCAAACGGGAATCAGGTTTTGTTAATCATGTTCCGTTAGTGTTTCGAATCAGTTTGCCTGAAGGCGTTTTGATGGCCGCCGCTGAGGCGTGCCGACCTTAAGCCCAATGTGGCGAGGAAGGGGATTGGCATGCGCGTCTTGCTAATTGAAGACGATGGCGCGACCGCGCAATCGATCGAGTTGATGCTCAAGTCCGAAAGCTTCAACGTCTATACGACTGACCTCGGTGAAGAGGGCGTCGACCTCGGCAAGCTCTACGATTACGACATCATCCTGCTCGACCTGAACCTGCCGGATATGTCCGGCTTCGAGGTTCTCCGGTCGCTCCGCGTCTCCAAGGTGAAGACGCCGATCCTGATCCTCTCCGGCCTCGCCGGCACGGAGGACAAGGTCAAGGGTCTCGGCTTCGGCGCCGACGACTACATGACCAAACCATTCCACAAGGACGAATTGGTGGCGCGCATCCACGCCATCGTGCGCCGCTCTAAAGGCCACGCGCAGTCGGTCATCAACACCGGCGATCTCGTGGTCAACCTCGACACCAAGACCGTCGAAGTGAGCAACGCGCGGGTGCACCTGACCGGCAAGGAGTACCAGATGCTGGAGCTCCTAAGCCTGCGCAAGGGCACGACGCTGACCAAGGAAATGTTCCTCAATCATCTCTACGGCGGCATGGACGAGCCGGAGCTGAAGATCATCGACGTCTTCATCTGCAAGCTGCGCAAAAAGCTCGCGAATGCCTCCAGCGGCAAGAACTACATCGAGACGGTGTGGGGCCGCGGCTATGTGCTGCGCGAGCCGCATGAGGACGAGGTGAAGATTCCCGCCTGACGGATTTACCTAGAGCCTAAGGGCTCCTCTAACTTTAACCCCGGCCGAAAGGCCGGGGTTTTATTTTGGGAGGTTACCGCGCGGCGCCGGCCGCGACCGCGCGCGGCACCGGCTTGGCCGCCAGCTCCTTGGCCAGTTCCGGATTTGGCCCATAGAGCGCGCGGTGATCACCGAGCGGTTTGAAGCTATTGGTCAGCCCGATCACCGTCTCCGCCGCGCCCATCACCAGGTAACCGTCCGGCTCGACGATACGCGCAATACGCTCGAGCACCTCGATCTTGGTTTTCTGCTCGAAGTAGATCAGCACGTTGCGGCAGAACACGATGTCGAAGTGGCCAAGCGGGGCATAATCCTGGAGCAGATTGAAAGGACGGTAGTGCACCATGGCCCGAATTTCCGGCGCCAGCTGCCACATCTCGCCGACTTGGGTAAAATATTTGACCAACATTTGGATCGGCAGCCCGCGCTGCACCTCAAACTGGCTGTAGATACCGGCCTTCGCCTTCTCCAGCACGTCGAGCGATAAATCAGTGGCAAGGATCTCGACGCGCCAGCCGGCGAGCTTGGCACCCATTTCCTTAAGGCTGATGGCGAGGGAATATGGTTCCTGCCCGGTGGAAGCCGCCGCGCACCAGATACGAATACGCCTGTGCTCTGTCCGGGCGGCGAGAAGCGCCGGCATCATCGTATTGCGGAAATGCTCGAAAGGAATTTTGTCGCGGAAGAAGAGCGACTCGTTGGTCGCCATTGCTTCCACCACTTCGACGATAAGCGGTTCGGCGGCGGGCTGTCGCATCTTTTGGATAAGTTCGCCAAGACCAGACACGCCCACTCTGCGTGCGATAGGCAGCAGCCTGCTCTCAACCAGATAGCGCTTGTCTCCCGCCAGTAAGAGACCGGAGCGGTCCTTCAGCAATTGGCGCAAATAATCGTAATCGGATGGGGTCACTGCCGGTCTCCCCAAAACAAACGCACGACTTTCGCGGCAATTCGATCAAGCGGAAGCACAGCGGAGCAAAGGCCGGCATGCGCGACCGAACCAGGCATGCCCCAAACAACGCTGGTGGCCTCATCCTGCGCCATCACGCTGCCGCCGGCGGCGACGACAGCGGCGGCACCCTGGGTGCCGTCGGACCCCATTCCGGTAAGTACCAGCGCCAAATTCCAGGCTCCCCAGACCTTGGCGGCGGAGGAGAACAGCGGATCAACGGCCGGTCTGCAGAAATTGATTGGGGCGCTATCGCTGATGTCAGCCACAGCGATGCCGTTGCGGCGCGCGACCTGCATATGCTTGCCGCCGGGCGCGACATAGATGGTGCCTGCAACGAAGGGTTCCCCGTCCTCGGCTTCATGAGCGGGGCGACCGCTCACGCGCGCGATGTGCTCGGCCAAAATGGTGGTGAAGGTCGGCGGCATGTGCTGCGTGATCAGCACCGGAGTTCGATCGAGCACGCCATTGAGCCCGCCAATAAGAGTGCCCAGCGCCTGCGGACCTCCCGTCGATGAGCCGATTAGCAATACACGCGGCGGTGAAAGCGGGAAGGGACGCAACTTGATCTCTGTTAACGGACGCAGCGCATGCGGAACGCTATGCGCCGCGGTATTCGCCCCGTCGGCCTGAAGCGACGGCGCCGGAATAACCGGCGGGCCAAGAGCGGGAATGCCGAGATTGCGCTGCCGCCGCCGCCAGCCCAGTTGGCGAATTTTCTCCACCAAGTCGCGCTGGAACGTGGCTGATGCGGCGACTTCGTGCTGGCTTTCCGGCTTCGGAATGTAATCGGCGGCGCCGAGCGAAAGCGCCTTGAGCGTCACCTCGGCGTTGCGCCGCGTGAGCGTGGACACCATGATGACGACGAGATTCCGCTTTTTCCGCAGCAGTAGCGGCAACGCGGAGATTCCGTCGAGAATGGGCATTTCGACGTCGAGAAGGACGACTTCGGGATCGGTCTGTTCCAGCCGCTCAAGCGCTTCCTGCCCGGTGCGCAAAGAGGCGACGATCTTTAAATCCGGTTCCGCGTCGATCCAACGCGAAACCAGGCCGCGGACGACGACGGCGTCGTCGACGACCATGACGCGGATCGGCTCCTGGCTCACAACGGAAAGGGGCGGCGTGGCAGTGGCGACAACACTCATCGGGCGCGGTACTCGGGTTACGCGGGGAAACCGGAAGAACGACGGACGCGCCGATCAGAGTAGACCGACCTCTTGGAACTTGGCTTCGACGATCTCCTTATCGAAGGGCTTCATGATGTATTCGTTGGCTCCGGCGTGAAGCGCCCGCGCGATATGAGCGACATCGTTTTCGGTGGTGCAGAACACCACTTTCGGACTATCGCCGCCCGGCAGCCGCCGCAGTTCCCGCAGGAATTCATAGCCGTCCATTTTCGGCATGTTCCAGTCGAGCAGCACCGCTTCCGGCAGTTGCTTGCGGCAAGCATCGAGTGCCTGTTGCCCATCCTCGGCCTCGAGGATTTGAAATTCGAGACCCTCAAGAATCCGTCGGGCTACCTTGCGGATGACGCTCGAGTCGTCGACGACCAAGCAGGTTTTCATCACAGCCTCACTTCACTCAAAACTGCGGGATGAGCCCGCACTCTGACTTCATTCGCTTCACTACGCCGCCCTGACTTCGGAGCCGACGTGAAGCACGCGGTCGACGTCCAAGAGAACAAGAAGCTGCGCTTCGAGCCGGTATACGCCAGCCGAAACCAGCGCCAGGCGCGCGTCGAGATTGACTGGGTTTACTTCCAGGCCGCTGTCTGGAAGCTGCATCACCTCGCCGATATCGTCGATCAGAAGGCCGTATGACTCCCCCCGGTATTCGATGCCGATCGCGAGCGATTGGCCTTCCTCCTCGCGCTTCGGCACGCCGAGGCGGCAGCGCATGTCGATGACCGTCACGATACGGCCGCGCAGGTTAAGGATGCCCGCGATCTCGGGAGAGGACAGCGGAACGCGCGTCAACCGGTCTGGCATGAAGACGTCCTGCACGCGCGAGATTGGCAGCCCAAATAGCTGCGAGCCGATCATCGCCGTGACGTATTCCGTTATGCTTCCGTTGCCGCTATCGGTGCTCGTGCTCATGGCTTTCCCTAGGCCGCCTGATTGATGTCGGCGGCCTGATCCTTGAGCGCCGCAATGAGACCTTCCCGGTCAAACTTGGCCACATAGTCATAGAATCCGACCTGCCGTCCGCGCTCGACCGCTTCTGGAGAAATGACCGACGACAAGGCGATGACCGGCACGTCCGCCATTCGCGGATCGCCGCGCACCTCTTGCGCGAGATCGAAGCCGTTCATGCCCGGCATCTCGATGTCTGTGAGAATGACGTCGAACCGGCGGCCGTGTTTTATCAAAGCCAAGGCATCTTCCCCGCCCGCGGCGGTGGCAACATCGTAGCCGGCGGCCTTGAGTACCGGAGCAAGCATGTTGCGGAAGAATGCGGAGTCATCGACCAACAAAACCGAACGCAACACCGGTGCAGCATCAGTTTGCTTCCGGCGGAACCAGTTTTCGAAGGCGAGCGGCAGGAAATGCCCAATGTCAATGATCTCGGTCGCCTGACCCTTGATGATCGCGGAGCCGAGCACACCTGAACGGTCGCTGCCGACCTGGATGTCGAGCTTGTCGTCGACAATGTCGAGGATTTCGTCGACGACCAAGCCCATCGACCGCTCCTGGTCGGTGAACACCAGCAGCGACTGTATACCTTGCGTCTTCACCCGCACATCGTCACTGACGGGCACGAGCGGCATCAAGTGGCCACGATATTGCACGAGGTGGCGCCCGTTGGAGATTTCGATCCTCGACGCATCCACTTCCTCAAGCCGCGTGACCAGCGACAAGGGCACGGCCTTAGGCTGCAGCGAACCGGCGCGGAATATCAGCATCGAGGTGGTCTGCTCGGTAGCATCGGCGCGCTGACCTTCTGCGCTCTCCTCGTGCCGTTCCTGCGATCTCAGGGACGTTCCGATTGCCTGGGCGATACCGTTCGGATCGATAATGAGGATGACCGAGCCGTCGCCGAGGATGGTGTTGCCGGAGAACATGTTGATGTGCCGCAGCATGGTCGACATCGGCTTCACCACGATTTCTTCCGTGTGGAAGACGCCGTCGACGACGATACCGAAGGTCTCGCTCCCGACCTGGGTCACCACGATGAACCCATCGCCGGCTTCGCCTCCAGCCTTCCGCTCAACCCCCAGCAGCTTGCTGAGGTGAACCAGTGGCAGCAGCTTGTTGCGCAACCGCAGCACGGCCGCGTCCTTGATGTGCTCGATGCGATGATCCGAATTGCTCCGGGCGCGAACCAACTCAACCACCGAAAGCTGCGGGATGGCAAAGCGGTCGCCGCTAGATTCCACAATCAAGGCCGAGACGATGGCAAGCGTCAGCGGAATCTTGATGGTGAAGCTGGAGCCTTTGCCAAAAACCGACTTCACGTCGATCGTCCCGCCGATCTGGTCGATGTTGTTGCGCACCACGTCCATGCCGACCCCGCGGCCGGACACGCTTGTGACCTGCGCGGCGGTCGAAAATCCGGGCGAGAAGATAAACTTGTGAATCTGCACCTCGGACATCTTTTCGATTTCGATTTCCGAGACGAGACCGTTGGCGACAGCTTTTGCCTTGATTTTTTCGGTGTTGAGCCCGCGTCCATCATCGGAAATCTGAATCACGATGTAGCCGCCCTCGTGATAGGCGGACAGCCGGATGGTCCCCTTTTCCGGCTTATTGGCAGCGCGGCGCTCGCTTGGAAGTTCCAGGCCATGATCCGCCGAGTTGCGCACCATGTGGGTCAGCGGGTCCTTGATCAGATCCAGCACTTGACGGTCGAGTTCGGTCTCGGCGCCGTGCATCTCGAGATCGATCTGCTTGCTAAGCTCGGTAGCCAGATCGCGGACGACGCGCGGCAGCTTCTGCCAGGCATTTCCCACCGGCTGCATCCGCGTCTTCATCACGCCTTCCTGCAACTCGGCGGTCACACTTGAAAGCCGCTGCAGTGGAACTTTGAATTCGGAATCTTCGTGACGCCGTACGATTTCCAGGAGCTGGTTGCGGGTCAGCACCAGTTCGGAAACCATGGTCATCAGCTTTTCGAGCGTGTCCACATTGACGCGGATCGACTGGTTGGCGATCTTGCCTTCGGAGCCTTCATCCTCCGCTCTGGTCTTGGCGGCGGCGCTATCGGCTTTTGCATCCTGCGACTTAGCCGCCGGCGCGGAAGGTTTGGTTTCCGTAGTCGCGGCTGATGGACCAGGAGTCTCGCGAAATGCGCGCTCAAGCTCGTCGAGTGAAACTTCGCCGGGGCGCAATGGCCGTTCCAGCTTCTGATCAACCAACGCGCCTGCGCTTTTAGAATTGGATATCGAAGCGGGCGCGGCCGTTCGTTCCACCATGCGCTGAAGATCACCGATGAGATCGTGATCCGTTCCCGCTGACTCTTTCTGATTCTGCTCGAGCGTATCGAGCAATTCCTTGATGCGGTCGATGGTAGCGAGGATGAGTGTTACCGCTTCGCCGGTAACGGGCATCCCATCGCGGAATTTTCCCATCAGCGTCTCCGCGGCGTGCGCGAGCGCTTCGAGACGAGGCAGGCCGAGGAAACCGCACGTGCCTTTGATCGTGTGCACGAGACGAAAGATATTGGCGAGAATGCTGGCGTTGTTTGGCTCCTGTTCGAAGCGAACAAGTTCCACATCGACCACATCGAGACTCTCGTTGGTCTCGGTCAAAAACTCACGCAACAAATCATCCATGGAAAAAGGCCTTGGTCGAAGGCGCGGCCCCATAGACCGCCGCCTTTCGGGAGCGGGCTCAGTGTGTTGTGAAAGGGTTTAATTTTAGTGTGCGACGGGAAGCGGCGTTAGGAGGTAATATCTCGTTAAGATTTAACCATCCGAGGACGCAGCCGTTGAATCTCTCAAGAGCGCGGAACGCGCTTAGGGAGCTTCCGCGTGGGTCGCCGCGACGATCGCCTCGCCTTCGGCTACCAAGGTCATTGCGAGACCGCAGTTTCTGGCCAGCATGCCGGTATAAAAGGGTTGGATGGCGTGGGCGTCGACTGGCCCCTCGGAATTTCCCGCCAATAAGTTCGGCAAATGCTGCGGGATTCTTCCATTCAGTCCGACTGCGGTGATGCGGAAGTTCATGGCTTCGCCCTCGCCGACCGGATCAACCGTCAGGGCTCCTCCCCGGGGGATCGTCTGCCCGGCGATGACGAGCATGTTGAGTAGGAGCTTGACCCGATTCTTCGGCAATAGTGTCCGCGGCAGATTCCAGCCAAGCTTGGTTTTGTCATCCTCCAGAAAGCCCCGCGCCAAGCCTTCGGCGTCGCCAACATCGATTTGCGCCGCCGCCGACCCCGCTGCCCCAAATGCCAACCGGCAGAATTGCAGCCGGGCCGAGGCCGTGCGGGCGCTCTTCTTGATCAGATCGAGGGCGAAGGTCTTGGTTTCTTCGTCCTTTTCCTCTTCGAGGACTTCCAGACCGTTGACGATGGCGCCCACGGGACTGATGAGGTCGTGGCACACCCGGGAACATAGAAGCGCCGCGAGGTCGAGGGCATCGATGGTGATCGGGCCGGACATAAGATGTCTCCGGTGGGGCGGCTAACGAAGGTGGATGGAGGTACGCAAGGGCGACTCGGATGGCCGTGCGGCTTGATACACCGCTCGCGCCGCGCCTGCCAAGGCAACGGTCAGGGGACCAGGGTGCGGAGCACCGCCGGCCATTTCCTTTCAGCCACGGTCAGCACGGTGTCCGGGTCTGCGGCGAAGCTGTTGCGCGCGTCTGGACTGTAGAACAGATAGAGCCGCTCGCCGACAATGGCCCATATTTGCGGGTGCCCCGGCGTAGCGACCCCCCGCGCCACGGCCACCGGATCGTAGCCGCCGAAGACCGGCGTATAGACTTCTGGGTGCTCAAGAAAAGCCGTGCGGTTGCCCTCATTGCGGAAACGCCAGGTGGTGGCGGCGGCGGTATATTCGATCTCGCCTCGCCCCATCATTGGCCTGGCATCGGTGAAATAAGCGACCGGGTCGAACCCACTTAACGCCAGCCCGCGACGCGGATCGGTGACCACTGTCTCGGTTGCCGCAGCTAGCCCGGCCGGCAATAGCCCCCCGGACAAGCCGCACAGCAGGAGAAAGCGGAAACCCACTTCCATCATCGCGGCGCCCGGCGACTTTCGCGGCTGCCGTGCTGTAGTCATACTTGTCATTGATGGTAGGTTGATTCGAGGCGTCGGGCCTCGAATATAGACCGTCCGCATGAGCAACGAGTTAAACGGGCCGTTCCCAGCTTCCAAGGAGCACTCGATGCGCGCCCTGCTGCGATCCTTTGTTTTGGTTCTTCTCGTCGCCGGTTTCGGACTCGGGCCTGCCGGCGCGCAACCCAGCCCGCAACCTGGTCGGCCACCGGCGTCGTCGAACAGCCACTTCGCACCTAATGAAATCCTCGACGCCGGGCACCAATTTTTTGGCTCCGTGTCGCGCGGGCTTGCCTCGATTGTCGAGAAAGCGACGAGCCAGTGGGGCCAGCCCAACGGATATATCCTCGGCCAGGAAGCTTCCGGCGCCTTCGTTGGCGGTCTGCGCTATGGCGAGGGCACGCTTTACACGAAGAACGCCGGGGACCTGCGCGTCTATTGGCAGGGTCCGTCGGTCGGCTTCGACCTGGGCGGCGAAGGCGCCCGGACCATGATGCTGGTTTATAATCTTCCCAGCACGGAAGCGGTCTATCAGCGCTTTGCCGGGGTAGACGGCTCCGCCTATTTCATCGGCGGCTTAGGCATGACGGCGCTCACGGCCAACAATATCATGGTGGTGCCGATACGCACCGGCGTTGGCATGCGTTTGGGCGCCAATATCGGCTATCTCAAGTTCACGCCAGAGGCGACCTGGAACCCCTTCTAAGCCCCTCATTTCTCTGCCAGGAAGCGGATTGTCGCCGGACGCGTCATTATTTGGCCCCGACGCCGCAGTTTAGGTTAACCAACGTTGAAGCTGGCAGGGGCCGCCTCTACATGGCATTGTCACGCTATGGGGCGAAGATGAGTTCCGGAGGCGTTCTTAATGGTTGAACCGATCATGTTTTTTGGGATCGGGTTCCTGGTCGCAGGCCTGCTCGGGCTGGTGTTCATCCCCCTCGTTCACGCCCGCGCCGTGCGCCTCACCATGCGGCGGCTGGAAGCCTCCACGCCGCTGTCGATGGCCGAAATCCAAGCCGACAAAGACCAGTTGCGGGCGGAATTCGCCATGTCGACCCGGCGCCTCGAAATGAGCGTCGAACAGATGAAGGCCAAGACCACGGGCCAACTCGCTGAACTTGGTAAGAAATCCGACGCCATCAACCGCCTCAAAGTGGAGCTTGGAGAAAAGACCGCCACCATCTTCGCGCTTGAAGCACGAGACAAGGCGCTGAGGGATCAGTTGCGCGCGACGGAAGAAGAGTTTTCCATCAAGCTCGTCGCCCTGCACGAGGCCGAGCGCACGCTCAGCGATAAGGAAGCCGCGCTTGCCAAGCTGACGGCGAGTCTTGACGAACATTCGGCGGCCAGCGACAGCAAAAGCATCGAGCTTACGGCTCTGCGCACTCAGATCATCGCTCTTAAGGACCGGGTCGTCGACTTCGAGCAACAAGTCAACACCATGCACGAGCGGCTCTCCCGCGAGCGCATCGACGCCGAAGAGGCCGCCCAGGAACTCGCCGCCGAGCGCGACAAGGTGGAAAATCTCGCCCGGCGTGTTGCCGAGCTGGAGCGCCAACTTATTGCGCAGACCACCGAGGCGGAGATTCTCGGCCGTCGCGCCGAGCAACTGGAGACGCGGCTGGCCAACCAGGTTCGCCTTCTCGCCGAGCGCGATTATCAATGCGACCAGTTGCGCAGCCACCTTGATGGTGTGCGCAAGACGGAAGCCGACCTGCGCGCCGAACTCGGCGAGATCGAAGGTCGCCACAAGGCTGAAACCAGCAGCCTGAAGGCGGAAAAAGCACTGGCGGAAGAACAGCTCGACCGCCTGCGCGAGGAACGTGCAAAATTGCATCGCGAGATCGCGACGATGAAGCACGAGATAGAATCCTTTTGGGCTTCCGACCGCGTGGAAAACGCCTTGCTGCGCGAGAGGATCAACGACGTCGCGGCCGAAGTCGCTCGCCTCACCATGACCCTCGAAGGGCCGGGCTCGCCGATCGAAGCGATCCTCGCCGAAGATGCCCGCACTCATGTCAACGGAAACGGCGCCTCCGTGACCGACGAGGCCGCCACATCCGAAACCGGCGAAACGGGCAGCAGTAATCTTGCCGACCGCATTCGCGCCCTGCAAGGCCGAGCCTCACAGATCGCGAAGCCCAATTAATTCGCGAAGTCAACGGCTGCTTGACACCCGCCGCTTCCGCTCCCTAAATCACGGCCCCGCTCGGCCGGGCGCTTAGCTCAGCGGTAGAGCGTTCCCTTCACACGGGAGAGGTCGTAGGTTCAATCCCTACAGCGCCCACCAGCCTTCGCCGCTACGGCTGCACAACCTTCCGCTTTTTCTCGGTGAGTACGAGGTAGAGCGAACTGGCGACGATCAGAGCCATGCCGACAAAGCTCCAAGGCCCAGGCATCTCACCGAACAACAAATAGCCAAGCGCCGCCGAATAGATGATGCGCGAATAGTCGAGCGGCGCCAGCACCGTGGCGTCGCCCTGCGACAGCCCATGCGTGATCATGGTCTGGCCGGAGATGCCGAGAAAGCCGACCACGGCGAGCAGCGCGAGTTCCGGCCAGGTCGGCGTCACCCACAACAGCACCGTCGGTATCAGCGCGAACAACGCGTTCCAGAAGGCGTAATAGAACATGATGATGCGGGTAGGCTCGGTCGTCTGCAAGCGCTTGATGCAGATAACGACAAGCCCACCGAACAACGCACCGGTAGCGCCGACGAATGCGCCGGGCTCAAACCCGGCGGTGAAAGGGCGCGCATAGAGCAAAATTCCCAGGAAGCCAACGACCGCGACCATCGAGCGGCGCCAGCCGGCGATCTCGCCGAGAAACATCAGAGCCAGCGGGATCATGAATAGCGGTCGCGAGAATTGCAGCGCCATCGAGTCCGCCAGCAGCATATGCGTGATGGTCCAGAAAAAGCAGGCGTTGCCGACCGCGCCGGTCGCACCGCGCAGGAGATGCATCACGGGCCGTTTCGTGCGCAAGGCCTCGAACGGGTTGCGAAAGAACAGCGGCAGCACGAAGAAGAAGCCGATCAAGGACCGGAAGAAAAGGATCTCGATGCTTGGAATGTTCGAGCCAAGATATTTCACCAGGGTCGCCATGACGACGAGCGTCAGCGATCCCGCCGACACGAGCGCTGCGCCGCGCGCGACGCTTTCCATCCCCTCCCACCGGGCCCGGGCCAATGCACGCGGTTTTTGCAACCAGGGAAAGAGGGGAGCTCCAGGAACCGGGCTGGCTTCGTCTTCTTGCATTATGGATATGCTTGTGGGTCTCGGGACAGATTGTGGGTGAAAACGATCAGCGGCAGGACTATATAAGTATCCTCACAAAATCTACGGCCGGTGAGCGCGCAGCTCCAATCGCAAAGGGCATAGCTTGAACGAAGATACGAAATCAAAAGTGCCCGCCGCCGCGGCAGCCCCCGGGCATAATTCATTTGCCGACGTGGTGTGGGAGCGCAAGACCAAGCACCGGGTGTTCGTGCGCGCGCTCGAAGGCACCTATGGCGAATTGATGCGGGAGTTGTTCACGCAGCCGCGCGTCTATCGCACCAAGGATCTGAAGTGGAAAGGCGGCCCGCAAACCTACGGCAAGAAGATCATCAACCCGCAGGCGAATAGGGTCACGCAGGCGATCGAGACCCATATCGAGGTCTATGCGCCAGGCGGCCGCAACAGCAAGCACGGTCACATGAACAGCGCCGTATTCTATGTGCTCAAAGGCAAAGGCCATGACGTGCATGACGGCAAGCGGCACGATTGGGAAGCCGGCGATTCAATGATCGTGGAAAACGCCTGCGTGCATCAGCATTTCAGCGATGAGGAGGATGACGAATGCATCGTCCTCGTGATGAAGGCGAAGCCGTTATTCCTGTTCATGCATATGCTGTTTCAGAAGGTCTCGGAATTTCCCACGAAGGAGGGAACGCCGAAGCAGCTTGCCTTCACGCCGCCGCAGGATTTGTAGCACACCTTGTTGATCCGCCTCATCCTGAGGAGCCGCGCATTGCGCGGCGTCTCGAAGGATGGGCGGCCTCATGCTTCGAGACGCATCGCTTCGCGATGCTCCTCAGCATGAGGTCCTAAACTTGTCATGGCCGGGACAAGCCCGGCCATGACAACTCTCATCAATGATGGTGATCGTGCCCGTGATCGTGGGAATGGCCGTGTTCATGGTCGTGGTCGTGACCATGATCCGGCTCGATTTCTTCCGCTTCCGCATAGCCGAGCATCAGCGCTTCCATCACCTTGCGCAGTGGGTCTTCCTGTAGCGAGAGATGAGCGGCGAGGAAACCGGCAAGCCGCGCGAACACCAGCGGCTGCGCCGCCAGCCGCTGATAACGCTTGTCTTCCTGCGCCTCTTCGCCGTCGCGGGCGGTGCGCGACAAGGCGTCGGCGAAGAGTTTGTCCATATAGGCGAACAACTCTTCGGTTGACTCGGTCTTGGAGCGGCCATGCTTCGCTAGCAGCGACCGGGCGTGGCTGAGAAACCGCAAATATAGCTGGTCCTCAAGCTGGCTTGGGCCGTCTTCGTCGACTTCGCCGCACATGGTTTTAATCCTTAATAGTCATGCCCCGGCCTCGTGCCGGGCATGACGACAATCGTTAGAAGCCCTCGGCATTCTCGAGCTGCTCGAACCAGTCGAAGCCCATGGGCTTCACGATCCGGCTATTGACCACGATGATGCGCGCTTCGTTCTTGGAGTCGGAGTTGAAGTGCTTGTGAGCACAATAGGGCGGGATATAGACGAAATCGCCCTGGCTCCATTCGAACTTCTGCGGCTCTTCCTCCCATTCGAATTCCATCTTGTCGTGGCAATCGAACTTCACGTCCCAATGCAGGTCGTAGCCGCTGCCCTCGACGACGTAGAACACTTCTTCCGATAGGTGGCGGTGCTTGCCCGAGGCCTTACCGGGCGCAAGGAACTGCATGTAAATGTCCAAGCAGCATTCCTTGGTGTCCATCTTCTCGTTGATGATCCACTTGATCAGCCCGTCGGGCGAACGCTCCAACGGCATCTGGTTGGCTTTAACGACATTCAGCCGCCCGTCATATTCCTTGCGAAACTGCTCCGACGCCTTCAGGGCCTCGGTGTAAAAATCAACATTCGTGGTTTGCGCGTGAGCGCGTTCCCGCTCGCGGGGGTCAACAACACTGCTCATTATTCTTACTCCTTAAAGATCCGTGGGCGGCACATAGTTCATTTGCTTGGGCGTTCCGTCCGTCGGCGGATAATCGACCACGCGCTGAAACAGCATGTGCATGAATAGGAAAAGGGGCTTGGCCTTCATGACGACGACAATCGACTCGTCATCCTGATCGTCATTGAAATGCTGGTGGACGCAGCCGTTCTCGACGATCAGCGCGTCGCCGGCTTCCCAGTCGTGCCGCTTGGTATCATGGACGTCGTGGCCCTTGCCCTTGAGGACGAAGAACACCGCGCTGTTCATGTGGCCGTGCTTCTGGCCGTAGCCGCCGGGCGCGAAACAGTCGATATGGCATTCGATCGATTGCGCGATCTTCACCGACTGCGGGTTGACGATTTTCTTGCCGTAATTGTGCGGGCCGCCTTTCCACTTCCAGTCCTTGGAGTGATAGACGCGCGGCTGGGTGAAGAGTTCGCGGACGAGTTCTCCATAGGTGCCTTCGAGCGCGCGGACGAAAACGCGCTTCTTCGTCCAGCGCTCCCAGACCGGCTCTTCCCGCGGGGTATTGGCCTCGATGTTATGGCCGGGGCCGGGCTCGGCCGCCTTCTTTCGGACGGCGGTATCCGTTTTGCTGTCAGCCAATGTATTTCTCCATTATTGTCCAGGTAAGCGCCTGGATAAGCCGAATTTCGTAGCCTTGTGGCACGTAATGTCTTTTCGCTCAAACCCTGGCAGGGAATCAAGCGCCCCGGGACGATTGAGGTTCCTTAGGCTGAAACAGGAATTATAGTTCTCATACGCTGGTTTCAGGCCACCTTGGGCGGCAGATCCTTCAGCTCGTTCTGGTAAGCCTCGTCCATGCGCGGCTTGAGGCCATGCTTGGCCAACGCATCGGCATACATCTGCCGGACCTCCGCGCTCTCGTCGGCATAATCGATCTGGAAGCCGCCGACACGCCGGCTGATCCACGACATCGGCACGCCTTGCGAATTGCGCGGCGACCAATGCTTGAAGGCGAGATAGCGCGCGGGCGTCGGGCCGGTGTTGAAATGCTGGTGAAACCACTTGTTCGGCGGCACGATCAAGGTGCCGATTTCCCAATCATAGCGGCGTGGCTTTTCTCCCTCCGGCCACATCAGCGAATAGCCTTCGCCATTGAGCAGGATGACGTGGGCGCCGGGCCCGTGGGCGTGACCCTTTTTGTAAGTGCCGACCCCGAACTGCGAAATGTGGCTGGCGAGCGAGCCGCGCGCCATGTTGAAACGGATATGCCCGCCGCCGGCGCCGCGCTCCTTGGCGCTGATCAGCGGCAGATTGACCGCGTCGGCAACAAAATTCGTCGTCAGCAGAAAGCCCTTCTGCTCGCCCTTGGCCGCGAAATAGTCTGGCTCGCCGGAAAACCTGCTTTTGAAATCGTATTGGGTGTTGAAGACGAAATCGGCATCGCCGTAGAGATTGAGCACGGACGGGAAATTGGTGACGGCGACATAGCGCGCCGGTTCTTGTCCGGAACCGTTGAAGTGCTGGTGCCAGGTATTGAGTGGAATGGCGAAGATCGCGCCAGCCTTCCATTCGAAGGTGATGCGCTGGCCGGCATCGTTCCACACCGTCGTGGAGCCGCGCCCGCCAAGAACCAAGATCATTTCTTCATAGAGTTGCCGCTGCGGCGCAAGCTTTCCGCCCGCCGGTATCTCGCAGACATAGCAGTCGTTCGAGGTACGCGACGCCTCATGATTGATGAAAATGCCGCGGCCGCCGCGGCGCGACCACGGCTTCAACTCGACGGTGCGGAGGTTGCGAACGTAATGCGCGCTGATGATGTCCAAGCCCTGGTCGCTCACCCAGCGTCCATACGGCGTATCTTTTTCAGTCTCGAATTTCTTCGCCAGCTCTTCTGAAACGGCTGCGTCTTTGGCCATCGGTACTCTGTCTTATTGCTGCTGCAGCGCTTGCTTCGCCCGAGCCACGACATTGGGCGATAGGGCGTAGACTTTGGCCACCATGGCCTGCACGTCCTCACCCGACAAAGGATCGATGTCGAGCTTCATCTTCTGCGCGTCGGCGAGAAATTCCTTGTCCTGCATCGTGGCCATGAAGGCCTTGCGCAACGCGGCCACCCGCTTTGGCGGAACGCCGGGTGCCAGCAGATAGGGGCGCCCGAACAGGCCTTGGCTATAGACCAGTTCCATCACCTGCCGATCCTCGTCGGTCTTGGCGAAGCTGAGCGCCAGGGGCACGCCCATCTTGTTCATGTCCGGCTGGCCACGGGTGGTTTCCTGCGCGAGAATCTTGATCGTTCCGTTGGTCAGCCAATCGGGATGCGTGGCGGCGAGGCTGGTCCAGCCAAGACCGCAAATCCCGTGAACCTCACCCCGCTCAATCGCCAGCGTGATCTCCCGCGTGCCCGCATAGCCGCTCACCAGCCGCAGCTTGGTGCCGAGCACATTGTTCAGCATCATCGGAAGGTCGCGGGTGGTCGCGCCCTGCCCGCTGGCGCCCAGCGTTATTTCCTTGGTGAAGGTTTCCTGGAAGCTTTTTGCCGGAGCGTCGGCGCGCGCGAGACAGAGATAGACGTCGCTGTTGGCGCTGCCGACATAGATCGATTTGCTCGGCTCGTGCTGCACCGGCGCCTCGCCCAGGAGCGGCTGCAAAATCGCGCCCGGCTGGATGGCGCCGATAACGGTTCCGTCTTTCGGCGCCACTCCATAAACATAGGCGGCTGCCTTGTTGCTGCCGGCGCCCGGCATGTTCTGCGGCACGATGGTTGGCTTGCCGGGAATGTAATTGCCCAGATAGCGCGCCACCACGCGGGCATAGCTATCGTAACCGCCGCCTACATCGGAGCCGATCACCATATAGATCTGCTTGCCTTTGTAGAATTGCTCGACGGCGTCCTGGGCCGACGCAGGGCCAGCGGCGGCGAGCGCAACGGTTGCGACGATGATCGCGCGCGCGAGACTGCACTTCATAGTCATGCTTGCCCTTCCCTTCGTCTCGCCGGAAATTTGTTTGTTTTGCCGCGCCTACGCGGCGAGGTTTCCGTGTTTGATTAAATTCTCTTTCTGCTTTTCGTTGCGCGGCGGCAGCTTGAACAGCCGCGCGGCGTTGCCGCCGAGGATATTGTGCTTCGCCTTTTCCGACAGGAACGGCAGGTCGTAGATCGTGCTGGGCAGATCGAAATCCCAGTGCGGATAGTCCGAGGAATAGAGCAACTGCGTTTCCGCGTTGATCATGCGGAAAGTGCATTCGAGCGCACCCATGTCCTGCACCTCCATGGGCTGGGAGGAATAATACATGTCGCGCATGTAATCGCTCGGTTTCTTCTTCAGCGTCGGACATTCCGACGAGCGCAACATGTATTCATGGTCAAGGCGCTGCATCAGGAACGGTATCCATGCCAGACCGGACTCCACCCACATCACCGGCAGCTTCGGGAAGCGTTCGCCGAGGCCGTTGATGACCCAATTGGTCAAATGCAGGATGTTGTAGAAGGTGAATCCCAGCGCGTGCACCGACAGAAACCGGTTGCAGCTTTTGAAAACCGGCTCACCCCAGTTCGGGCCGGAATGAAAGGCCAGCGCCAGGCCGCGCTCCTCGATGGCGCGGTAGACTTTCATATAGGCATTGTCGTGCACCGGAAGCGTGCGCACCGTAGTGACCATAAAGCCAGTGACGCCGTGGCGATGGCCGAAGGTTTCGACGTGACGCAGCGACGCATCGGGATCGGAAAACGGGAGCGACAGCATGGAATACATGCGGTCATCGCATTCGGTCAGCACCTTTTCGGTGAGCCAGCGATTGTAGGCCCAGCATAGCTCGACCTCCATTTCTTTTTGCGGATGCAGGCCGACATTGAGCATGCCGGTGGGAAACAGGCAGGAATAATCCACGCCCATGGCATCCATCCAGCGGCGGCCAAGCTCGATATCGCGCTGTTTGCCAGGCTCGACTTTTTCCGAGGAACGCATGGGGTAGCGCGTCACCCGGCCGCCCATGTCCTGGTAGCCCATTTGGTCGGGCACGATGCTGTGGCGGGCCTTGGCGCGACCGGAAATCGTAAGCTGCCGGAGAACATCGTTCTCCATGTAAGGGAGGATTTCGCCGAAGTTCTCATTCTCATAATGATGGGCATCGACGTCGACGATGAGAATGTCGTCGAACTTGCGCTGATGCGCCTGCTGGCGGGCATGAGCCAGAAGCTGGGAGGTGTTCAGCTCTTCGACAGACACGCGGCGGCCACGATCGGCAATCAGGTCCATATGCGTATCTCCCTCGCTTTAATTGTGGCGGAACTCGCCGTTAGCGGCCCGTAAAGCTTTGCCACATGCCAAGATCAAAGACTTGCAGGTCCGCGGACCGCAGCAGTTCGCTCGCCGTGATCATGACATCTGTCGGGCTGACGCCGCTTCCTGACTGCAACAGCGGCCCCGGATCGCCGTCTTGCGCCTGCCGCGAATAGATCTTGCAGATCGCCGCCATCAGATTCTGAATTGCTTCACGTGAAACATCATCGAGCCGGTCATCAGCGAGTCGCTGCTCCAATTCGGCGGCAAGCGTGAGCGCCTGGGCCGAAAGCGGGGCATCCTCCAGCGGGCCTGTCTTCGGCAGCGTCGCGGCTTTAGGCGACGACATAAATGTCATCCCCTTTTTGAATCAGGGGGTATTCCCGAAGCTTGAGCTTGCGGTTGCTGACGCATTCGCCGGTCTTCATGTCGTATTCGTAGCCATGCCACGGACAGACGAAGTGCATCTCGGTGTCGGAGAAGTACAGTCCAGCGGAGGTCTGGTCCGGCCTGATGCGTTCCTCGACCTTGGCGATGGTCAGCCCCTCGCAGGCCGGGCCGCCCTGATGCAGGCAGTAGTTGCTGTAGGCGTAAAACCGGCCGTCGTGCCTGAAGAGACCGATTTCGCGATCGCCGAGATACACAATCCGGCGGTCACCCTCGTTGAATTCCGAAGCCTTACCGACAAGTTGCTCCGCCATCCTCTCGATACTCCGCTGCCCAAATCGGCATCTGATCGTGGCCAAGCCGGGCGAAAATTGGGGACAACAGCGACTTTGCCCCCTTGGACACCTGAAAGCAACAAGCGCGACCGGGCAACCGAGACGCGAAAACCGCATGGCCATTAATGTTGCCGACTCGAGCCGTTTTGGCTTATGGCAGGATCAGTCTCGGCGCACTTCTTCACGACTCGATCAAAACACCACGAGGATGGCGAATGGCTTCACGTGTGCTCCTCAATCTTGCGGCCGCGGCCGCCCTGCTGGCTACCACGACCGCGTCATTTGCCATCGGCGAAACAGAAGAGATGACGAGCGGCGGCCGTCCGTTCGGCGGTCTTTTCGGCAGCCTTTTCGGCACATCGCCTACCTCCCGGGAAACGGTGAATTATGCCGGCACCTACACGCCGGGTACAATCATCGTCAACACCCGTGAACGGCGCCTCTATTTGATTCTCAATGGCGGCCAGGCGCTGCGCTATGGCATTGGCGTCGGCCGGATCGGCTTCACATGGAGCGGCGTGAAAACCGTGTCGGCGAAGAAGGAATGGCCGGGTTGGACCCCGCCTTCGCAAATGCTGCGGCGGCGGCCGGATTTGCCGCGCTACATGCCCGGCGGCATAGACAATCCGCTCGGCGCACGCGCGATATATCTGGGTTCATCGCTCTATCGCATCCATGGTTCCAACGAGCCGGAAACGATCGGGCAGGCGGTCTCCTCCGGCTGCTTCCGCATGACCAACGAAGACGTCACCGATCTCTACGAGCGGGTCCGCATCGGGGCCAAGGTGATCGTGCAGCAATAAGTGCTGTCAACGCCGCGCGGGCTCGCGCGATAATCTCTTGGCAGCGAGCTCATCGACGTATTCCTGCCAATAGGGCTCGCGCTTGCGGCCAAGCTCCAGGAGATAATCCCAGCTGAAAATGCCGGTCGAATGCATGTCGTCGAAAACCAGCCGCACCGCATAGTTCCCAACCGGCTGCACTTCGAGGATCATGACATTCTTCTTCCCCGGCACGGTTTTGCGCTCGTCCGGCGAATGCCCCTGCACTTCCGCGCTCGGACTCTTCACCCGCAGGTATTCAGCGGGCAAGTCGAAAGTCTCGCCGTCGTCAAAGGCCACAGCCAAGGTTTTGCGGTCCTTGTGCAGGCGCAATTCGGTCGGCCATGCTTGGGATTTCGGCTCGGTCATGTAAGTCTCATGCAAGAACTCATACCCCTGTCCGTCACCCGATGCCACATTGAAGGAGCCATTTCGTGAGCCGAGTGCCCTTGACCCTTGCGATCAGCGAATATGACCACGTCACCGACCTGGTGAACGGCCGGGTACCGGTCGAAGGCGTCGACCTGACAACGCTTACGTTGCAGGTGGAGGAGATTTTCTTTCGCGCCTTCATCTATCGCGACTTCGACGCTTCCGAGGTGTCGATGGCGAAATTTTCCTCGATGATCTCGCAAGGCGATAATTCGCTGGTAGGCATCCCCGTCTTCCCGTCGCGGGTGCCGCGGCATTCCTCGATCTTCGTGCGCCGCGACGGCCCGGTGAAGAAGCCGGCCAATCTGGTAGGACGTAAGGTCGGATTGCCGGAATGGGCGCAGACGGCGGCGGTCTATTCGCGCGGCATGCTCGCGCATCAATATGGGATCGATCTTGCATCGATCGACTGGGTACAGGCCGGCGTGGACGAGCCCGGCCGTGTCGAAAAAGTGAAACTCAATCTGCCCAAGGGCGTGAAGGTAACGCCGCGTCTCGACTCAAGCCTGAACGAGATGCTCGTCAACGGCGAGATCGATGCCGCGCTATCCGCGCATCCCCTGCCCGCTTTCGCCAAAGGTCACCCGAATGTCACCCGGCTGTTCGAGGATTTCCTCGAACTGGAGATGAACTACGTCAAAGAGACCGGAATTTTTCCGATCATGCATGCGGTGGCGATCCGCCGCGAACTCGTCGAGCGCAATCCATGGCTGCCGATGAATTTGTACAAGGCTTTCGAGGAAGCCAAGCGGCGCAGCATGGCGCGCATCCAGGCGATCACGACGACCGCTGTTCCTATTCCCTGGTGCTATGAACATGCGCAGCGGGCGAAGTCGATTTTCGGCGACGACTTCTTTCCCTACGGCATCGAGGCCAACCGCAAGACGCTCGACGCTTTCCTGCAATATGCCTTCGAACAGGGCGTGTGCCACAAGCGGCTAGCCCCGGAAGACCTGTTCGCGCCGCAGGTGCAGAAAAGCTTCAAGGTGTGAGCGGGCTTTTCTTAGAGCCATCTATTAACCCAAAATGGGTATAACAATTCCCAAATTGGGTATAAGCAGACCAGTCAATCTATTGCGATTACCCAAAATGGGTAGTACCGTTCCGAAAATGGGTAGAGCTTCTGAAAAAAAGGCGGATCTTGCAAGTACTCTCTTTTCGCAGGCGCAGCTTCGTGTCTTAAGCCTTTTAGTTGGCCATCCGGACCAAAAATTTTATGGTTCTGAAATCATACGGCTGGCCCAGTCCGGATCGGGTGCGGTTCAGCGCGAATTGGCAAAGCTTACTAAAGCCGGCATCCTAAATGTTGCGTCATCCGGCAATCGCAAGGTCTACCAAGCGAACAAACAGTCTCCGATATTCAAAGAACTTCGTGGAATAATTCTAAAGACTGTCGGCCTTATTGAGCCTATCCGAAGGGCGTTGGATAAATTTAAGGGAAAGATAGATTTTGCCTTTGTATACGGCTCGATAGCAAAGGGGAGTGACACTGCAAGGAGCGACATCGACCTAATAATCGTCGGCAACGAATTAGAGTACAGCGAGGTCTTTGGCACATTACAGAAAGCGGAACAGGCCCTTCATAGACCAGTTAATCCAAATCTCATGACGCTGATTGAATGGAAACAGAAGCTTACTAATAACAACGCGTTTGTGAGAAAAGTTCAGGAGCAACCAAAGCTTTTTGTTTTTGGAACAAATAATGAGCTCAATAGAACTGGATAACCTTGTTAAGAGCGGGGTGCTAAAGCGAGAGCCCGCCGATCAAATAGAGTTCGACGGCTTGCTTGATTCAGGTAAGAAGCGACTTATCGATGCCACTAAAGAGGGACTGTCTGACGATAGCCAGTTTGATCTCGCATACAACGCCGCACATGCCCTGTCATTAGCAGCTCTGCGGTGGCACGGATATCGCCCCAACAAATTACGGTTCATCGTTTTCCAAGCTCTACGACATACGCTGGGACTCAAACCTGACCTTTGGCGTATCTTTGACAAGAGCCATAACAACCGAAACTCCGCTGAATACGAAGGTTATTTCAACGTCGACAAGCAGTTGCTCACGGAATTAGTAAGGGCAACGGAAATTGTTCGAAAAGCCGTCGAGAAGCTTGGTCCAGTTCCGAAAAAGCGCGTCTGACATCGCGCAGCAGCGCCCCGGGATGCGTGGGGCAACGGTTCGGATTGCGCTTGGCTGCATGGGCCATTATCTGCTCTCCCGCGGCAGCCGCTCCCCAAGCGTCACATCGTCTGCTGCTTCTGCCCGCATTCTTTGCAGGCGAACGGCACCCGTACCTGTCCCTTCGGTGCTTTGACACGATTTGGCGCGCCACACTTGCCGCAGGTCGCGTTGATACGCGTCTCGCCCTGCTTAACGGTGATGGTCTTACGCTCCATCGTTTCGCGGATCAGGCGCTCGGCCTCTTCACGCATCGCCCGCTTATCCATTGGTCCTCAGCCTGGTTAGGATGCGACTTTGCTTCGGCCGCTCGCCGGCGCAGGCTCTACGCCAAAAATGGAACGGCCGCCATAGGAATGCGAATTCTCGCACTCCTCCGCGATCAAGGCGTCAAGAGACGGACCCGTGGCCACGCGTTCAAGGTTGCGCGCCTGTTCGTCGAGCCGCCGCAACGCGCCGAGTTCTTCCTCGCGACCGAGTTTGGCGTTGCGCACGGCCGATTTCAGCACACGAATGGTTTCGTCGTAGACCTTGATCGGCACCGGAAAGGGATGCCGGTCCTTGCCGCCATGAGCCAGCGAAAACCGCGCCGGATCGCTAAAGCGGCATGGCGCGCCGTGCACCACCTCGGCCACCATCGCCAGCGCGCGGACGGTGCGCGCACCGACGCCGGGTGTGAGCAGCAGGTCCGGAAAATCAACGGCTCCGCGATCGGCGGCCGCGGCGAGATTTCCATGCAGCCGCCGTGCCACCACGTCACTGCCACGGACATCGTGATGTTCCGGCATAATCAAGTGCGGCAGCAGCGGTTGCGCGGGTGGCGGTTGCGAATGTTTTTCCTCGGCGGCAGTCAGCAGTGAGAGTTCGCGCGCGATCCGGTCGGGTCCCATGGAGGAAAGCAACTCGAGCTGCGCATGGCGCGAAGCCTCGGCCCGGCGGTCCGCCAAATTGATAATCTCTCCCTGGCCAATGCCTTCAATAGCGGCATGGGGATCGTCGACAAAACTTTTCAATCCTTCGGAAAGCCAATGATAACGGCGGGCCTGTTTGCGTCCGCCGTTCATGCCTTGCTGCACTACGGTCCACTGGCCGCTATTGGTAACGATGAAACCATGGAGATAAAGATCGAAGCCGTCCTGCACCGCGGCACTGTCGACCTTTGCCACCAGCCGGCTTGCTTGCGCGAGAGCGGCTCCGTCGAAGCCAACCCGGTCGCCGATTGTCACCAGTTCATGCGGCGTTTGCCGCGAGTATTTTCCGCGGCCACCGCAGACGTGGATGCCTAACTCGTTCTGCAGCGGCGCCAGCCCGCGCTTAAGCGCGCCGATCACGCTCGTGGTAATGCCGGAAGAATGCCAGTCCATGCCCATGACCGCGCCGAAAGATTGAAACCAAAACGGATTGGCCAGACGGCGCAGCAACTCGTCGCGGCCGTAATGGTGCACGACGGCTTGGCTCACGACCGCCCCAAGACGGGTCATGCGGTCCGCGAGCCATCGCGGCACTTGGCCGCCATGCAGAGGCAAATCGGCACTGCCGGATCGTCGCGCCATCATGAGCCCTTTGATTGACCGCGATGCCGAGTCGAATTCTAACTCAAAGACATTGCGCGGCGCAGCCGGTGCACGGCTGGCGCTCCCTAGGGAAGCGCGCAAAGTAGTCTATCTCAATAGCTTAGCCAAAGGTTTGGGAAATTTCTCTCCCACTGTATTCCCATGGGTTTTCGCAGGGCGTCCCAAACCTTCTCCGTGGGACAGGGTAGCCAGGGCGCACCGTCCAGCGCTCCTCCTCGGCGTCTTCTTGAGCCTTTGCGGGGTTCTCGATGGCAAGGCCGCCGACCTGACGTACTGGCCCCCTCCCCCCGAGGCGGCACCTACGCTGCCGCGCCGGACGGTCCCGCCCGTCAGGACAGCGCCGCCGGCAGCAACGCTTCCTTCGACGCCTGCTCCGCAGGTCGCCAAACCGGAAGACCGCGGTCAGCCCCAGGCGGTAACGCCACCCGAAAGCCACAGCGACGTAAAACCCGCTGTCTTGGTGCCTGCAATGCAGGATCGCGGACCGCAGGAAAACCACGGCCTCCTGTTCTTGGAATCCATCCTGGCCGGAATGATCGGTTCGTTGGCGGTAATCGCCCTCCTGAACCTGGGAAAGGTCCTGCGGTGGGTAGACGGGTTTTTTGAGCATTCCCCGACCGAGCCGACCGTTGTACCGGCTGACGACCTCTCCGACTTGGGTGGGTCTGGATTTTCCGCGACGGATTACCGCAACGAAACCGAACTGCTGCGCGCGCTCAAAGAACAGCTCGACGCGGACGCCGAAGCCGCACGAGCAACGATCCGTCGCGAACGCGCCCAGGCAGCAGGCCAGCAAACAGGAAAGGACTAACCATGAGCATGAAATCCCTCAATATCATGCCGTCCCGCGAAGCGGCGGCGGCGGCCGGTCGCACCGAAATCGCGGTCTCGACGCCCGCAAGCATGCCGATCGTGCGCGTCGGCGGGCCGGTAAATGCCACGTTGTTACGCTGGCAGGCGCAGCGCGAAGCCAGAACCTATCGCGCGATGGCGGAATCCACGCGCGCGCAAACCGAGTTCGTCAACACGCGCGCGGATCTTGCCCGGAGCTTTCTTGCGACGGCGCAGGCGATTTCCGAACTCCGCGAATTGCCGGTTATTTTGGAGCACGACGCGCAGATGCGGCAGGCGCTGCGCGACCGTGACTTGGCAACCGTCCAGCGGGAAGCGGCGGAAGCGCGGTATGGCCTCGACGCCACCCGCGATGAAATCGGCGATCTGCGGGCCAAGCAGCGCAAGAAAATCGCAGCCAAGGAGCAATCCGCCCTGCGCGCGCTGACGAAGGCAAAAGTCGAGCTGGAAGCCCTCGGCCGCGATACCGCCGAGATCGACCAAGCGTTGGCGCGGGTCGAAGGGAAGTGAGCACCGATACGGACACTGAGCGCCTTCCCGCGCCTGAGGCCATTGCGGCGGCGCTGCCGGAACGCTTTCCGCTTCTGAAAGCCCCACCGGCGGCGCTGCCGCCCTACGACATGCGCAGCGTCGTGTTCGGTCTCTCCGAGTCCGGCATCCCGGTCACCATGCCTGAGCGTCCTCGGTTTGAACACACCCACGTCATCGGCACGACTGGCGGCGGCAAAACCAACTTTCTTGAGCACCTAATCCGCCAGGACATCAAGAAAGGAGACGGCGTGTGCGTCATCGACCCGCATGGCAGCCACCCGGATAGCGTCTATCGGTCGCTCATTACCTGGCTCGACGCCGCCGGATTGCTGGGCAAGCGCCGCGTCCACCTCATAGACCCGAATCTCACTCACTACACGACCGGCTTTAACCCGCTTTCGCTGCCCAGCCCGGAAACCAGCGTTTCCGTCGTCGCCGGCGTGGCACTCGAAGCTATTGAGCGGGTGTGGGGCGATGAGGATACCCACGCGAAGCCGACCATCAGGCGGCTGCTGAAAGCGACGTTTGCGGCGCTGGCCGAGCTCCGGCTGACGCTCTCCGAAGCTGAATTGCTATTCGACCAAAGCGACAAGCGTGGCGTTCGTGCACTTGCCCTCTCCAAACTCAACGACCGCTATGCCCGCTCGGTCTTAACCGATCTGGACCTATTGGCGCGCACCGACCGTAACGGACTGCGCTTCCGCGACGAGGTGGTCGGCCCCCTTAACCGCTTGGCGGAGTTCCTAAGCGCCCCTGCCATTCGCAGGATCATTGGCCAGGACGAGCACACCATTGATCTGCGCACCTGCCTGGATGAAGGCCACGTCGTCCTGGTCAACCTTTCGGGCGGTGATGCGGTGCATGACGCCGATACCGAGCTGCTTGGTCGTCTGCTCACGCGCTTTCTGTTCTTTCATGCAAAGCGGCGCACCAACAACCGGCCCTTCTGGTTCTATCTCGACGAATGCCAGCGCTATCTGTCCGGCGACATTCCGGCGCTGCTAGCTGAAGCCCGAAAATTTCGGGTGGGGGTCGTGCTCAGCCATCAATGGCAGTCACAGTTAGGCGGTCCCGACGAGGACACGCTCGCCGCGGTCCAGAATGCCACCAATCTCAAAGCCGCTTTTCGCATCAAGCATCCGCAAGAGGCGAAGGAAATCGCCGAAGCAGTGATACCGTTGACGTTGGAAACGCCGGTCGCGGCACTGATCAAACCCACCGTCGTTGGACACCGCCGCACGACGTTCAAAAGCGTGGCGCGCGCCGAGAGCGAAACACACAGCATCTCGATTGCCAGTTCGTCATCCGAAGCGGTGTCCGAAGGCATCAGCCGAAGCTTTGGGGAGAGCGAAGGCGACACTTTCGGAAGCGCCGACATGCTGGGCGAGGGAAGTTTCAGTGCATCCGCCACCGCGCACGGGGCGATTACGGGGTCTAGCAACACGATGACGCCCGATATGGGCTGGATGACGCCGGGGCTGCCGATTGCAACGACGCAGACTAACAGCGCATCCGCCCTGGCAAGCAGTGGAACGGCTGTTTCAGCAATGCACAGTTCAGGGAGTTCGCAGGCTTCCAGTCGCGGAAGGACCCGTTCTGAAACCACCAGCACGATGCATACGAGCGGCAGCAGCACGACCGTAATCGAGGGCTATGCACGTGGGACATCAATCGCCGAAGGCGAGTCGGAGGGTCTCGAACCGATCTATGAAAACTTGCCCGGCTCGGTCCATTCTTACGAGAATACGCTGTACTTCGCGGCGCAAATGCTCCGCTCCCTTCCCGCTGGTCAAGCCTACATGCATTTCGTGGACGCCGAGGGCGCCAAAGCCGCTCGCGTTCAGGTGCCCCGCGTCAAACAGGTGGTCATGCCAGACGGGGCGTTTCTGCAATTACGCGAGCAGATTATGCGAGGGAGTCCCTTCGCCCTCACGACGGCAGCCGCATCGGGTGCAATTCAACGGCGGGAACACGCCCTGTTTGTCCAGTGCGCGGCACTCAGGGACCCGCCAAGCGATGAGGCCGTGGAGTTCCGCGTCCCCGCACCTGCGGCGCGCAAGCGAAAATAGCCGAGACCGTCCCCATGGTCCCTTCCGCAACCTCACGGGCGAAGCGTTTTGAGCGCCGCGATGGTCCAGCGAATTTCCAGCTTACGCAACGCGATCTCGCGCTGCTCGCCCACGTAGCCCGGCACCGCTTTTTGTCGTCGCGTCATCTTTCCGCGCTCGACGGCGGCAGCGAGCAGAACGTGCTGCGCTGCCTGCGGGTTCTGTTCGACCACGGCTATCTCGACCGACCCTCTGCACAACTGGCGCATCTCCCCGTGATGGGTCCGCGCCCCATGGTCTACGGCTTGGGACGGCGTGGCGCCCAAGCCCTCAGACAGGAAAGGGGAAATTCCGGAGAAACGGATTGGACAGAGCGCAATAAGCGCGCGGGGGCCAAATTCATCGAGCACACCCTTGCGATAGCTGACTTGCTGGTTCGCCTGGAACTAGCCTGCCGCGCCAGGGAAGACGTATCGATGCTGTCAGAGAACGAACTCCTTGCCGATGCGCCGGAGCAAACACGCCGTTCGCGTGAGCCGCTTCGTCTTACGGTCGCCGGTGTTGATAATGGGCTGGGCGTGTCATCGGTTATACCGGATGCGCTCTTCGGCCTTGCCTTCAAGGATCAAACTGAATCGTATTTCGCCCTTGAAATGGATCGCTCTTCCATGCCGGTCAGCCGGTCGCGGTTTGACCGCACAAGTTTCCTGCGAAAGCTGCATGTCTACTTGGAAGCGTTCAAGCAAGGCCGACATATCGCACACTACGGGCTTCAGCAGGTTCGGGTGCTCACTGTGACCGACTCGCGCAAGAGAATCGACAATATGCTGGCTGTCCTAGACGAACTGACTGGTAGCAAAGGCAGCCACTTCTTTCTGTTTGGAACTTTCGGAGAAGCTAACAGTCTTTCTCCGCTCGATGTCGCATGGACGAATGGTCGGGGAGAGATTGTAAAACTGACGGATTAAGCCCCCATCGCACGTCGTTTATTTGCCGAACGTATGTCAAAAGTCAGTCGCTTTCTTCCCCGTACAGCCAATCTCGATACCCTTGCGCTGCGGCGGCGTTCGCTTGCGGGATGCTGGGCGGGCCGAACATGACGCTAATGCGCCTACATCCGCAGCGGGGGCACCGTAGTCGATCTGCGATCCTGGCCAGAGGGAAGTCGCGGCCACGGGTGCAAACGAGCGTTTCCAAGTCGAGACTTTTGCGGTAGCCGCAGGAGCGTCTGCGCTTCATACCTTCGCCGCCGTCGTCGAGGCAACGCACATGGATGCGCCAACTGAGATTCCAAGCTTCGCCGAGCGTCTCGACCGCCACATCACGGCCTATTGCGCCGCTCGCCACCGAATGCTTCCGCGAATTGGTCGGCAGTCGTCTGATCGGCAAAGCACCAGCGCGCCACGTCCGATGGTCCAAGGCCGCGCCCATGCACCGCCGCCTTGGCGCACATCCAATCTACAATCGTGAAGCTGAGCTGGCCTAATCCGCGTTCGGGTATCACGATATCCACCCAGTATGGGTAATCGCGCTGGTTCATTTTCGCGGTGCGTTCACCTTTGCGTCTAGTCATAGCGTAGAAGAACAAAACAGGAACTCAGAGTCAAGTCTACCGTGCTCCCATTTCAATCGCTGAGGTACATCGAAGCGCCTTGCTCCGGCCCGTCCTCACTGGAATCCGTTTGAAACGCAGGTTGCGCTCCCAATACTTCTCTGACTTGCCGTCCGCCGTCGTCACTTTCTTTCCGACCATCGCAGCAAGTAACGTAGCCGCTGTTGCGGTGAATACCGAATACTAATGCCGTTTATGACCGCACTTCCCATGATCGGCCAAGACCTCGATCACCCGACATTCCGCAACCCGTCCGCGCTTGCAGCTTGCCGTCATGCGCTTCACCTCTTTTTCCAAGGAGGACAAGCGTGCGATCTTGCTCCCGATCTCGGCAAGGTGATGCTGCGCGATCCGATCCACTGCTTCGCATGATTTGTCTGGCTGGTCGGAAAGGGCAAGAAGCTGGCGCACCTCCTCGATATCAAAACCCAGTTCACGCGCATGGCGGATAAACGCAAGGCGCTTAATATGCGAACTTGCATACCGCCTCTGCCGCCCTTCGCTGCGCGGCGGCGACGGCATCAACCCGATCTGCTCGTAATAACGTATCGTCTGCACCTTGCATCCGGTCGCCTCTGACAAGGCGCCTATCGCATAATCATCCCGCATCAAAAAACTCCTTGAAGCTCTAGTAACTAGAGATATTAGGGTGTGAGTGCCTGGGCGCAAGAGGAGTTGAATAATGGCGGAGAATTGCGGCGGTTGCTGCGGAACTGATGTGAAATTCGAAGGACTATCGGCCGACTACCGCCGCCGCCTGTGGCTCGTGATCGCCATCAACGGCGCGATGTTCCTCACCGAGATCGTGGCAGGCGTCTTGGCTGGCTCACAAGCCCTCCAGGCGGACGCGCTCGATTTCTTCGGCGACACCCTAACCTACGGCATTAGCCTTGCGGTGATTGGCGCAAATATACAGACGCGCTCGGCAGCCGCGCTTTTGAAGGGCGCGAGCCTGACGCTGATGGGTCTGTGGGTACTCGGCTCGACTGCGTACCACGTGCTAGCGCTCGGCTTGCCCCGCGCCGAAATCATGGGCGCGATCGGTTTCATGGCGCTCGTCGCCAACGGCGCGAGCGTGCTCATCCTCATGAAATATAAGGACGGAGATGCCAATGTGCGCTCCGTATGGCTGTGCTCGCGCAATGATGCGATTGGAAACGTCGCAGTGCTGATCGCCGCGCTGAGCGTCTGGGGCACCGCAACCGCTTGGCCAGACTTGATCGTCGCCGCGATCATGGCCGGGGTATTTCTCACTTCGTCAGCGCAGATTTTGCGCCAAGCGTGGCAGGAGTATGCCACGCGGGATCTGTCGCCACCGCCTGCCACGCCAGTTTAGATTTGTCTCTTCACCGAGTGCGACCGATCATGGCTTTATCTAATGGAGATCCCGCCGTCCTGGGTCAAGCAACTCCGACAACAGCATTCAAAATGTGCACTAGCTAGGCCGCGTAAACATGTGTCGAACCAGACAAACAGCACAGATGCCAAAGAGGCCAAAAATCATCCCATTCGTGACTGGGCTACTGGGTAAGAACGGCGCAGCAATGATAGTCGCCGCCATGATGGTTAGGTAAGCCCACTCGGTTCGATCATAATTTCGCATCGTGTTCTCGCTACTCACGACTACGTCGTATAAGCGGAAAGGACAAAGATGTCTTTGAATATGCTAACACCGGGAAACAATGAAGCTGCTGATTTCTTCGGGCGCAGCGAAAATAACCGAGGCACGGTCGCCCTGCATTCCCGCGCCGATGATTGCCGGCGCGCCTTTATCCGGCCCGTCCTCGCTGGAATCCGTTTTGAAACGTAGGTTGCGCTCCCAATACTTCTCCGACTTACCATCCGCCGTCGTCACTTCATACGCATCGCGGCAATAGCGGATCGTCTGAACGCGATCTTCAGGGTCTAATTTCTTCAAATTCGGTGGCTTGCCGCCTCCCATCATTCCCATCCCGCCCTGCTGCGCAGTTTGCGTTGCGGGCGCGCCAGGACGTGTCGCATTCTTCAAAAACGCAAGCAGATCGTTCCGTTGCCTCGCGTCCTTAATGCCCCGGAACGTCATGTGGTTTTCCGGAATGAATTTCTGTGGGTCGGCGATCCACGCATCGAGCGTTTTGTCCTCCCACGTGACCTTCGAGTCTTTGAGGGCCGGAGAGTAGCGGTCAAAGCCGGGCAACTTGCCTGCTTGGCGGTTCCATAGGCCCGATAGGCTAGGGCCGGTCATGTTCTTATTCGGCTCAAGCGAATGACACGGCGCGCAAGCCCCAAAGACGCGCTGGCCTCGTCCAGGATCGCCGTCGGCGGCAAATGCGGAATGTGTGGCGAATACAATTCCAAAAGCGGCGAGGAGAATAAGCTGCATGGCACACTCCGCTCCGTTTATGTGATCTTCTGCCGATTGATGCGCAGGCTGTTTCCAACCACGCTCACGCTTGAGATTGCCATGGCTCCGGCCGCCACCATCGGGTTCAAGAGGCCGAAGGCGGCGAGCGGAATGGCGGCAACGTTGTAGAAAAAAGCCCAAAAGAGATTTTGCCGGATGGTCCTGAAGGTCAGTTTCGACAGCTTGAGCGCTTCGATGACCTTCAACGGATGCCCCTTCACCAGCACGATGTTACCGGCCTCGATTGCAACGTCCGTTCCGGTTCCCATGGCGATGCCAAGATCAGCCTGCGCCAGGGCGGGCGCGTCATTGATGCCATCCCCGACGAAGGCGACCCGCCGCCCCTCGCTCTGAAGCAGGCGCACTTGTTCGGCCTTGTCCTGCGGGAGCACCTCAGCCAGAACCCGGCGCACCCCAATCTGTTCGGCGATAGCCTGCCCGGTCTTGCGGTTGTCGCCGGTAATCATCACGGTTTCGATGCCTTCCGCATGGAGCTTCTCGATCGCCAGCTTGGCGTCCTCCTTCACGGCGTCGGCAATGGCGATAAGGCCGATGAGCGCGCCGTCACGGGCAAGCGCGACCACGGTTTCGGCGCGTTCTTCATAGGCTTCGATCTGCCGAAGCTGCGCCGAGAGATCGACGCCTGCTTCGCGCAACAGTCGCGGGCTTCCAGCAATCAGACGCGCTCCGTCGATAGTCCCGCTCACGCCCTTTCCGGCAGTGTTTTGGAACTCTCGAATTTCGGCCAGCGGAACATGCTTGTCCCGCGCCGCGCGGACAATGGCTTCGGCCAATGGATGTTCGGACAGCTTTTCAATGCTGGCCGCGATGCGGAGCACCTCATCCGCAGCGATGTTTGGTTGGCAGGGGAAAATATCGGTGACCTTCGGCTTTCCTTCGGTCAGGGTGCCTGTCTTGTCGAACACCACGACATCGATGCGGTGACCTTTTTCGAGAGCTTCGCCGTTCTTGATGAGGATGCCGCGCCGAGCTCCAAGCCCGGTGCCGACCATGATGGCGGTCGGCGTGGCAAGGCCGAGAGAACACGGACAGGCGATAACGAGAACGGCCACTGCCGGAATGATGCTCTGATAGATATCGCTCGTGGCGATATACCAGCCAATCGCCGTTGCAAGAGCGATACCGAGCACAATCGGCACGAAGATCCCGGAAATCCTATCGGCTAGCTTTTGCACGGGTGCTTTATGGCCCTGTGCCTCGGCGACCATCTTCACGATCTGGGCGAGCGTCGTGTCTTGTCCGACCTTGGTCACCGCCATGCGGAACGCGCCGCTAATATTGAGCGTAGCGCCGAACAGCGCGTCGCCTTCTTTCTTATGCACCGGCATGCTCTCGCCCGTCAGCATCGCTTCATCGACGCTCGACTCGCCATGCAGGACCCGGCCGTCGACCGGCACCTTCTCGCCGGGCTTCACCAAGAGAATGTCCCCGACCCGCACCTCGCCGACCGGGATATCCGCCTCCTGGCCGTCGCGGATCACGTGCGCGGTTTTTGCTCCAAGATCGATCAACTTTTCGATGGCCTCTGATGCCTGTCCACGGCTGCGAGCCTCGAAATAGCGGCCAAGAAGAATGAGCGCGGCGATCACGGCCCCGGTCTCGAAATAGAGATGATGCCCGCCCGCCGCCATGATCCATGCGCTATAGAAAAGCGCGGTAAGCGTGCCCAACGAGATCAGCGTATCCATGTTAGCCGCGCCCTGCCTGGCCTGCCGCATCATGCCGGCATGAAACTCCCAGCCGAGGCCAAGGATCACGACCGCGCTTAAGACCGCCTCGATCCAAATACTCAGGTTGTGACCCGCCAGCGTCCACGGCAAATCGATGCCAAACATGCCGAGAACGGCCACCGGAGTGGCGAGCAACAGCGCCAGGAAGGCGCGCTGGCGCGTCGATTGCAGTTCGCGCTGCGCATGATCCTTGTGCTCTTGCGCGAACTCGCGGGTAAGGACCTGATAGCCATTGCGGACCACTGCCTCATGGAGCGTGCGTTCTGAAACCGCAACCTCGTCGAACTCGATGCGCGCGCTGTGCGTCCCAAAATTGACGCTGGCGCTTCGAACGCCCGCTATTTTGCTCAGGACGCGCTCGTTGCGCGCCGCGCATGAGGCGCAGTGCATTCCTCCAATACCGAATGTTGCTGTTTTCATGGAATTAACTGTTTGCATTGGGAATAACGATGATCTTCGACCCGGGCGTCATCATTCCCATGCCGCAGTTGAACGCGAACTCGCCAACCTGAGTGGGTGTAAAGCTGATGAGGGTGCTGCTGTTGCCGGACAGCAATTTTCGAATGCCGAGCTTGGGAGAATACAGAAATCGGCCGCAAGCCGCCGCGTCTGCGGCATCGATGCGCCACTCGACCGGGACGCCCTGCTTCACCGTAAAGCGATTTGGCAGGTAGTCGAACCCATCGATCCGCATGACGATAGCCTGTTTCTCTCCGGTGAAGCTCGGTTGGCTCATCGAGGTTGGCGCGCTCGCCGTTTGCGGGAGGGGCGACGAGGCCATGTCGCTGCCGGTCAGTACCAATCCGTACTGGACGTTCAGGAAGCCAAGCACGACGACCGCCGCGCCCGCGAATTTGAGGAAGTGCTTCTGGAACCCGCCTTTGGCGAAACTCGACACCGCTGAAAGCGACAGCAGAGCAGGCAACGTACCGACCGAGAACGCGAGCATGGTCAATGCCCCAATCGCGAAGCTGCCCTTAGCCAACACGTAAATCTGAAGCGCCTGGGTGAAGCCGCACGGCAAGAAGAATGTCGACGCGCCGAGGATGAACGCACCACCTTCCGCGTCACGCTCGGCAAGGTCGTGGACCTTGTGACCGAGCGCCTTCGACATATTCGGCAGGAGGGCGCCAAGCGGCGGCAGAAGCTTCAACATCTGCAAGCCGAGCATGATCATTATCGCGCTGGCCGCGAGGGTGAGGAGGCCGTTGGTTTCGGCGGAGAGCGTCAGGGTCGATCCCAGCGCGCCCATGACGCCTCCCAGCAGCGTGTAGGAGGCGATGCGCCCCGCGTTGAAATAGATCAGCGGCTTTAGGCGCTGCAGCCCCGGGCGCAAACCGGTCACATCGTTGTATTTGGCGGCCGCCGCGACTAGCAGTCCGCCGGTCACCGCGATACAGCTTGAAACGGAGGCAACGAGGCCGATCAAGAACACAAGGCCGTAGCTCATATCGTCGGAAACGCTTAGGCCGCGCGGCAGCAGATCAAAGTGCCGGAGGCCGAGAATGATCGCGGCCAGAATGAGGAATACGGCGCCGATCTCGACGTAATCGCGCGTTGAGTTCGTGGTCCGCGCGTTGGAACTTTCGGTCCACGACGCGACCGAATAGCCGTCCTCTTCGACGGCGCGATGCAGCGCACCGATATCGAGGTTATCGGCATAGTCAATCTGCGCGAGGCCGCTTCTGTGGCTCGCCCGTACGCGCCGCACTCCATCAATGTTTTTGAATTTCCGTTCGATTAACACTTCGCAATTCGGGCAATGCATCCCATCGACGCGAACTTTCAGCGTCTTGGTTGGTGAATTTGTGTCGTTCATATTCGAATCCTTATTTTATAACCCGCGCGGCGCTGACTACCGTCAGCCGCCCGCCCGACAGCGCGCACTGGCAAACACTGCGGCACGGCGGGACGCTACCGGGCGTCGAGCCGGCCTAGCCGCGGCGCGAATGCGCGCGGCTTAGCTCAGTGCGCTTGGTCTGGGTGGATAAGGATCAGGAGCGATGCTGCGGTCGCTCAGCGATGCGACGGACCGTCTCTCCGGGCAGCTCTTAACCGGCAGGAGCGGCAAGGTAACCGTTTCAGGAGCAATAGCGACGATGCCCGCGCATGTCGCAACGCACGTTGTCTGCATCGCGGGGTCATGGCCATCGCAATCCATGGAATTGTCGGCGGAAGCGGCGCCCGAACTTGAAACTCCATCCAGCATTTTAGTGGCGGTCGCAGTCGTAAGAGCGCCCTGCCCCACTAGGCTCAGAGCGAAAAGCAGTGCCATTGCAAGGCTCAGGATTGTTTGGGTTCGGCGTCGAAACATGGAGCGATGATAGCGTTCCGGGCGAAGAACCGCAAACACATTCAGTGTGGCGGTCGCTCACGTTGGCGAGGCGTTGGCGAGAATCAGAATTGGCATTCTCTGTGAAGAGCACTACCAGTTTCGCCACATACGAGATGCAAGCCCGCGCTCTTCTCGCCCGCTCACATCGCCATAAATCGCAGTGGTCCGCAAAGACGCGTGTCCCATCCATCTCTGAACCATGTGTGGAGGTACAGTTTCGAAAGCTGCCACGCCGAAAGTATGTCGCAGACCCTTTGGCATTGCTGCGGGACCGTAAAGATGTGCAGCAGCCATTGCTTCCTTTGTTCGCCGCCAAGCGGTCGTGCGGCTCCAATGCCACAGCCGTCGCGACGCAAGTGTTGGATCACTCTGTTTTGTTCGAATCTGAAAGATGCGATCCAGATCGCGCAGTAGTGAATGAGGCAACGGCACCTCACGAATGACTCCGGGTTTCCGCCTTTTTAGTGTTTGGAGGACAGCGATACCGGCATCAAGGTCAATTGCCGCTGGCGTGAGGGCAAGAGTTTCGGAAATACGCCCGCCGCTCCACATCAGCGTCAAACAGAACGCACGGACTTGCGGCGATACTCGCCGCACAGCTCGACGGAAACGCTGCCGCTCTATTACGTTCAGATATTTTCGCGCGCCTGACGAACCGTGAAGGCTCATCCCGGCGGACGACGGCTGGCGCGTCTGGTCAAGCATTTTCTTGTTGCCCCCTCGCTGAAACAGAATGGCCAATTCTGTTGCAACCATTTTCCGTAGCGTTTGCACCGACTTCGACAGATTGCGAACACGGTTTGTGAATTTTTGGGTCATAGAATGGTGAAATAATCCAGTAAAACCAATGCCCTGAAACACTATTGGCCATTCTGTAGCATCTCCAGCCTGAAGACCGCTGGAAGGCGCTGCGTCGGTGCTGTGCACCGAATCCGTCGCCACTCATCGGATCGGAATCCGCTGAGGTGGGAAAGATGGTTGCTGCAACTGAGGCCGCAGACGGCGCGGTCAATATCCTTCGCGAGAAAGTCAGGGCGCTTCGTGGTGAGTTCCATTCACCTATAGATTTCGGGCATGGCATCGTTTCAAAGCCCGCCTATGTGCAGCGCCGTTTTCGTCGTCGGCTGCGCCTTCTGCGAATTCCAGATCTGGTCGGAAAGTCGGTTCTCGATATCGGGGCCTGGGATGGCTACTTCTCATTTGAGTTCGAGCGTCGCGGCGCCAAGCGCGTTTTGGCGATTGATAGTTGGAACGGTCGAGGACTTGAATGTTTCCTTCTCGCCCGTGAGCACTTCGGTAGTAACGTTGAATACAAGCGCATGGACGTCCACGACCTTTGTCCGGAAGCCGTCGGAACCTTCGATGTGGTCTTCTTTGCAGGCGTGCTCTACCACACCCGTCATCCGCTTAAAGCGCTTGAGGCCATCAGAAGCGTCACCAGAGAGCGTCTCATTCTAGAGACACATTCACTCATCCCTGCAGCACACGAGCGGGTTCCGCTTATTACCTTCTTTCCGGGTGATGCAGACGCGTCGAAATTTTCATGGCACCAAGGCGCGTTCCCGACGCGGGCGTGGGTCTCAGCCGCACTGATGGCTGCCGGCTTCGCGCGTCATGACATTGTCTACACGCCTTCTTTCCACCTTCTGAAAAAAATGAAAGCGCTGGTGACGAACATGCCTCAGCGGGGAAGACTAATAGCGCATGCGTTCAGTTCCTGATGTCGCTAGCCGAGCGTTTATGGGGACAATCGCCCATAAGTCGCGGCTCGACCTTTGGTGGGAGCGGCGGCGACCCGCACCGCTGGACGTATTAACGCCAGCGATGCAGTGGGGGCGGTTCCAGACGTGGATAAATGCCGTCTTAAAACGGTCAGCGTTGCGCCGCGACACCGCGAATGCGTTCAAAACGTATAGACCGCTCCTCTCGCGGCTTAAGATCAGCGTACCTTTCAAACAGAGCGACCGGATCGGACGGTTTGCCCATCACGTCCTGCATTCCAATCTTCCGCGGCCAGTCCGCTACCTTGAGATCGGCGCATTCGAGGGGCAATCGCTCGCGTTCGTCCACGCGCTCTTGGGCGGACAAATGCTAGCCACGGTGATTGATCCGTTCGCCGACTACTCGGAACATGCTGATACCAATATGCGCGACGTGTTCGCGACCTTTTCGGCAAACATCGGGGCTATCGGCGCACGGCAAGCGGTGCGGGTGCTACGGGGCCGCTCGATCGACCACCTTCCGGCTCTGCTAGATGCGGGCGAGCAGTTCGACTTCATCTACATCGATGGCTCGCATGCCAACCTCGACGTAATGCTGGATGCGGTGCTCGGCTGGCAGCTGCTAGCGCCAGGCGGTCTTATGGTCTTCGATGATTATTGGTACCGCCGCGTTGACCTGGGTAGGTCATTCCGGCCGAAGCTTGCCGTTGATGCTTTTGTCGGAGCCATGTCGCACGAGATTGCGGTTCTGGACGTAGCCGGCCAAGTTTTCCTGCAAAAGGCATTGCGATAACTGCGGGTTCACGGAGTATTCGTAGCTTCCCGTTAAAGGTGTAAAGCAGTTCTTGGTGTTCTTAGCCCGAACCGCTATGATTCCCTGCAGCGGCCTAGCCCTAACAATCGAGGATGACAGGACGTTACCATGTAGGGTGGGGTGGGCACGGCGGTAAACGGTTGTGTAATTTCTCTGAGAGAGTGACCAAAGCTGATGCCTAGTGCCGACCACGTAAAAGCACTCATTTCTTCCCTTAGCGAAGGGGACGAGGGGCATTTTTACGCGATTGCGATGCAAATTGCCGCGTATGAGGCGCGCATGGGCCACGGCAAACTCGCTGAGGAAATCCGCGCGCTCATCGACAAGGCAAAGGCGCGCCCGCGCTTTCCCCCCAAAAACGCCATACCGCTCGTACGACCGCGCGGCGAAGCGTCAGAGCTTTTAAACGTGTCCTATCCCAACGTGCAGCTGAAGGACATGGTACTCGCACTGCTCACGCGAAAAAAGTTGGAACGTCTCATTCGTGAGCAAAAAGCGATTCAGGTTATCCGCAGCAAAGGACTTTCGCCTCGTCGAAAAATCCTGTTGTCCGGCAAACCCGGCACCGGCAAGACGCTGACAGCGTCCGCTCTGGCTGGCGAACTTGGTTTGCCGCTCTTTGTCGTTCGTCTCGACGGATTAATTACGAAATTTATGGGTGAGACCGCCGCAAAACTGCGCATTGTTTTTGAAACTCTGAGTCAGACGCGCGGTGTATATTTATTTGATGAATTCGACAGCATCGGCTCGGCCCGAGATTTAAGCAATGACGTGGGAGAAATTCGCCGCGTCGTGAATAGCTTTTTGCAGATGGTCGAGCAGGACCAGTCAGACAGCTTGATTATCGCCGCAACAAATCACGTCGGCATTTTGGACCGCGCGTTGTTCCGCCGCTTTGACGATATTATCCAATACGAACTTCCCGACCGCGAACGTATCGTCGCGACGCTGAAAACCAAACTAGGGGCATTCAAAATGTCCAAGTTGAATTTGCCAAAACTAGCCCGTCTGGCTCAAGGACTAAGTTTCGCAGACATTACGCGCGCATGTGAAGAGGCGATAAAGGATTCGCTGATTCATGGGCATACACATGTATCGCAGGCGCAAATTGCACATGCACTGCAAGACAGAAAGCTTTCCGTCAATCACAATCAGAAGAACGCACGATAGCAAAAAAATGCCAGAGGCGGCATGGCCCAGCATCCTCATCTTATTGTCCCCCCGGGACCGGAACCGGTTCGGTTTACAAGTCCAAGCTCAGGTCGGCGCGAGAAGCCCACTCTCCCGGCCCGTGATCGTGCCCAGCACGCCCAAAATCTGATTGCCCAATTAGGTACTGCCGCCGACGCGGCGGAAGCCCGGGCCGACGAACAACGAGCGTTTGGCCTTGATGACGGCCTTGGTATCTATCTAACGTTTGAGAGCGAGCCCAATTTCGAGCTCCAGTTCGAAAGCCTCGACCTGACCCGCAGCGGCATTGAACTTTGCACCGTCAAAACAACGGCGGACAATAGGACCCAGGCGACCGTTTTTGTCCCTGATGGGAAGCTCGACCTCTTTCTTAAGAGAGTCGTCGCTTACCGCGATAAGCTGAGAAAGCCGTCTAAAGGAGACGGGCCCGGGCGGCCTCAGAATCAAGACCTTGTCGAGGGCATCGCCGGTATTCAACTGGCGGCCGTCGAGGCATTGTGGAACGAGAAAGAGACGGTCTTCCCAGATCCCGACGGCGTCGTGACTTGGGAAGTCTGGCTGCGGCGCTCTAAGGATGTTGACCAGCTTGAGCGTTTGCGCGCCCACGCTGCCGCCTTCCATCTTGAAGTTGGAACACAGAGCGTAAGCTTCGTTGACCGGAAGATTGTCTTGGTGCGCGGAACAGCCCGCAATCTTTCACGGTCGATTGATATCCTGGGTATGATTGCAGAGCTTCGCCTTCCTAAAACCACCGCCGTATTCTTCACTGAGATGACGGCGATAGAGCAGCAGGCCTGGGTTGATGACCTTTCCGGGCGTACCGTTGGGCCGCCGGCCGGCGCACCTTATGTTTGCTTGCTTGATACAGGCGTTGACCACGGCCATCCGTTGCTCCTACAGCTCGCCGATGCAGCCGACATGCACACATATAAACCGGCATGGGGCACGCACGATTGGAAAGACCACGGTACGCCGATGGCGGCGCTCGCATGTTATGGCGACTTGACCGACGCATTGGCCGTAGCAGGTCCGCTGGCGCTCACACACCGCGTCGAGTCGGTGAAAATCATTCACCCGCAGGACCACCATGAGGTTGAACTCTACGGGGCCGTCACGCAGGAAAGCGCCTATCGCGTTGAAGTGAACGGCAACCGACGACGTGTGTTTTGCATGGCCGTAACCGCACCGGACGGGCGCGAACGGGGCAGACCTTCCTCCTGGTCCGCTGCAATCGATTCTTTGGCCGCAGGCAGTCCTGATGAAGACAGCCGCCTGATTATTCTTTCAGGCGGAAACTCCGACCCCAACCAGCGGCACCTTTATCCCGACTCGAACATGACGGACGGTATTCACGACCCCGCACAGGCCTGGAATGCTCTCACGGTCGGCGGATACACCGAGAAGGCGCAAATCGACGCGGCCAAATATCCTGGCTGGGAACCACTCGCGGTAAGCGGTGACCTCGCCCCCGCGAGCTGCACGTCCATGACGTGGGGCAAATGGCCTATCAAGCCCGACATTGTCATGGAAGCGGGCAATATGGGCCGCAATCCGGAATTTGAGGCCCCGGATTATATCGATGACGCGCTTCAGTTGCTGAGTGCGAGCAAAGACTTTGCTATAGGCAAATCCCTGACGAGTTTTGGGGATACCAGCGCGTCCACCGGTTTGGCGGCGCGTTTTGCCGCAATGATCTGGGCTAAATATCCCAACCTTCGCCCTGAAACCCTTCGCGCCCTAATGGTCCACTCCGCGCAATGGACCGCTCCTATGCTCGCGCGCTACACGGCTGCTGACGGCACGGTTGATATGAAGGGATTGGTCCGCTCCTTCGGCTATGGCGTGCCTAACCTGCGCGACCTTCTTTCCAGCCTCGATAATTCGCTGACGTTGTTGGTCGAAAGCGGATTGCAGCCGTTTTTTAAGGATGCTGAAGACAACAACCGACTCAAAACGCGCGAGATGCGCCTGCACCCATTGCCCTGGCCGACTGAAGAACTCGCGAACTTGCAGAATACCGAAGTCACACTGCGGGTGACCCTGTCTTACCTTATAGAGCCGAGCCCCGGCGAACGGGGCTGGACTCCCCGTTACGGCTATCAATCGCACGGATTGCGCTTCGCTGTGCGTAATGCGCTTGAAAGCGTTCAAGCATTCGAGCAGCGCATAAATCGTTTTGCTCGCGAAGAAGATTACGAAGCCCCGGGCCTCGCGGACCCTGGCTGGCGTTTTGGCTACGCCAATCGCTCCTTGACCTCGATCGGGTCGCTTCATTCCGATGTGTGGAAAGGTACCGCCGTGGACTTAGCTTCACGCGGATATATCGCTGTGTACCCGACCATGGGATGGTGGAATAAGCGTCCGCATCTGGAAGGCTGGAAAAAATCGGCACGCTATTCGCTGGTCGTGACCATCGCCACGCCCGGTGTTGAGAGCAATCTCTACATTCCCGTTGCTAATCAGATCGGTATCCCCATTGTTGTTGAAACCTAACTCTGGCGCTTTGATGAATGGTGAGCTGTCCTATTTCATTGTTGTGGATCAAGGATATTATCCTCATGCCCCCTCCCTTGCGGAAGCGTAACGGCGCTAAATGGCTTACTCGGCATGCCGTCGATCATAAGCTTGAGGTAGATGTGGTGGTTTGGCAGCTGCAGCAGATCAATCTCCTCAAAGCGCGGTCGGAATTCTCGCGCCAAATAGGGCGCGTCCTCGGCTCCTACGCGAAACGAGACAATCGTCCCGGCGTTGCCTAGTACGGCGTGACGGACATCCGGCTCTAGTTGATGCAAGTATTGGTGTCCTACCGTGAACGCCACGCGGCTCTTGCGAATTTCGGCAAACATGTTGGCGACGGCCAACGTCGTAAAATTCTGAAACTCGTCGATGTAGACAAAGAAGTCCCGGCGTTTTGCTGCCGGCGCGTCAGCACGGCTAAATGCCGCCAGTCCTAGCGTCGTCACCAGCAGCCCACCGAGGAGCGACGAGCTGTCCTCGCCAATTCGTCCCTTCGCAAGGTTCACGAGCAATACCTTGCCTTCATCCATAATTTTGCGGACGTGAAGGTCCTGTTTAGGGGCGGTCAAAATGCGGTTAAGCATGGGATCAGCCAGGAACGCGCCCACCTTGTTCTGAATGGGCGCGGTACCGTCGGCGCGATAGCCGAATGAAAACTTCTCGTATTCCTTTTCCAGAAATGTACGCACCGTTTCGTTACGAAGCGACCGAGCCACCTTGAGCCGGAAAATCTTGTCCGAGAACACCCGCAGGATGTCATGCATTGTGGCGTCGGGTTGCTCAAGAAGGGCCATGAGTACGTTGCGCAAGATGTGCTCCATACGCACACCCCAGGCGTCCGGCCACATCTTTTTGAACACCTCCATCATGCCCGAAGCTGCCAACGCAATGCGATCCTCCCGCACGTGGCGAAGTGGATTGTAGCCGTAGGGTTGGGAGGCATCGGCCGCGTTCAGATAGATAACGTCAGCCTGCCTGGACGGCGGAATGCGTTCGACTACGCGCTCCACCAAATCGCCGTGGGGATCAATCAGCGCAAATCCATTCCCGTGCACCAGGTCCTGAATCGCCATGGACCCCAGCAGAGTCGACTTTCCGGTTCCGGTCTTGCCGATTATGTAAATATGCGAGAACCGGTCTTCGTTCTTGATGCCGAACACGCGCTGGTCGCTGCGGAAATCGACCCGACCAAGTAAAGTGATTTCTTTGTCGCTCATACAGGTCAACAATCTCATTTGTGCTGAGGCGGTTTGAGACGGGCAAATGTGTGGACCCGCTGCGGTCATGCAAGATTGTCACAAACGCCCGCCTATGACCGGTGATCAATGAGAGCGACCATCTACAGCGGAGCCTCGGCTTCGCACTCCGGCACCTTCCCGGGTGTCGGTAGCGTGGCGGAGGGCACGAGACGGAGCATGATTACCCCTTAAGCCGGGTCGTCTCCGCCTCGCAACCTGGGAACCGAATGGGTCGGTTCTCGGACAGCGAGGAGGAGTTCCATGCAAATAGTTCTTTCCAACAAAGCAGCAAAGCTGATGAAGCTTTGCGACGCCGAGGGCTTCCGCTCGGTAGACGATCTTCTGCAAGCATCCGCTTCCAACTGCTTGTGCCCGGCCATCTGCATGACCGAGGGCTGCGATCACACGGCGAAAAAAGCTTCCAACCAGGAGCACGGCTTCTGCCTGGCATGTGGCGGAAACACCATGGCTTCGGCCCTGGTGCTTGCCGGTCGTAAGTAGGAGGCACAGCCATGGATGCCCATGTCTATGCCCTCAAGAGCTGGACCATCCGCAAGCAGGGTGACGCGTTTTACATCGCCCCCTCTGCGCAAACCGGCAAGCACAACTGGCGCGGCCCCTATGTGAGTTTGCAGCGAGCCTCAACGGCCATCGCGCGCAAACTTCAATGGGAGTTCGCCAGACGACATCGCAAGGCGGTGCGATCATGACCAGTGACCGCATTCGGGAACTCAACGATGCGTTCCGCTCCACCTTCCGCGGCGGGCAGGTTGTCATGACCTCCAGCGTCGATGAACTGCCGTCGATGGTGAAGGCGGAGGCGCTGCACAAAGCAGCCACCTTCTCCGACTTCACCAAGGACAATGATCCATACGGCGAACACGACTTTGGCAGCTTTGAATTGGTAGGACGTAAGTTCCTCTGGAAGATCGACTACTACAATTACGATCTCCAGTACGGGTCAGACGATCCGGCCGATCCGCAAAGAACGCTTCGTGTCCTTACCTTGATGCTTGCCGAAGACTACTAGCCCCCTCCGGGGGCTTTTTTAAATGATCGTGAAAATCGCATTGACGAAGTTTATGCCTACATGAAGCGCTATAGCCCGCGGGTGTTGCGCCTTAGCACCGCAACCAACTGTATAGGCTGTCCCGCTAAATTATGGGGCATCTAAGGGGAGGACATTTGATCACGTGTTGATTTTCCCTCACAAGTTAGCAGAGCGGGAGACATCTCGCACGTGGCCGGCATGGCGACGGTGTCTGGTTATGTTGGCGCTATCGGTTCTGTGATGTAAAGTGAGCAACAAGAAGATTGAAAATCTTCTTTGGCCGATTTCGAGGTCTGCCCCGGACCGGTGCGCCAGTCGTATTAAAATCGAGTTCGGCGACCTCGCGGAACGGCGATTGCAGCTCAACCACAACGTTTTTTCCGCTCGCCACCAGGTTCGAGGTGGTCGATTCCAAGATTTCGCGCTTTTCCGTCAGGTTTCCGTTTTCGTAAGTCAGCGGAAGGCTTTTTACGCGTTCGAGGAATTCATCGATATTTCGAGATACGGTCTGTCCACGGCTGCTCACGTCACCTAGTTGCTCCTGCAGCGCCTTTGCTTCTAGTAGTAATTCGAGCTTCTTTTGCTCAAACAATGATCGATCGATAGCCGCGTCGAGATAGGCGTCCGTAAGGCGCGACATACGTTTCGCGTTGTTTTCTATTTGTAGCGCGAGCGAGCTCTCGTATTGGCTTTTCCTATCCGCCCATTCCATTTCTAGCTTCGCATTCCATTGGCGCAGTTCGGAAACATCTTCCTCCGTAAAGTCGAATGGCTTGAAGCCGATCTGTACAGCTTCATCCACCACCTCCTCGCGGATGGAGCACGTCGGGCACTCTTTCGTGTGACATCGATAATATGTGTGGCCTTTCTGGCGTTCCGCGATCAGGTGGTAGTTACAGCTGGCGCAGGCGATCAGCCGGCGAAACACGAAATCGTGCAAAATTGCCTTCTTGTTTGCTTTTCCTCGCAGAACATCCTGAGCGCGGTCGAACAGCGATTTAGAAATGAGAGGCTGATGAACGCCGTCATAGTGCGCGCCCGAACGCTTCATCCGAATGATGCCCATATAGAACGGGTTGTGAAGCATTTCCGACAGCCGGTTGACGCCTACCTGTTTGCCAATCTTGCTACGAAGGCCGCGCCGGTACAGTTCGTCGCTTAGGGCGTGAAGGGGCAGGCCCGCCGCATACAGCTCAAAGGCGTCACGCACCAACGGGGCGCGAATTGGATCGGGAGTTTTCGCCTTTCCGCCGCCCTGGTCCAAATACCCAAGCGGGGCCGCCAGAGGATACAGGCCTTGTTTTAGACGCCCCCGCATGCCCTTCTTCACCTCGTCGCGGAGATTACGTATGTAATGCGAGGCGATGACCGCTAGGAAGTCGCCGGTCAGCTTGCCTTCATTGGAGGCCAAGTTGACGCTCTCGTGGGCGAAGCGCACGTCGATGCCCTGGTCTGCAAGTTCCTGGATGACGCTCCAGTCCTTCAAATTGCGGGCACTACGGTCAATCTTGTGAAAGATGACGCCGGAGGCCGCGCCCTTCTGCAATGCTTTGAGCATGCGCGAGAACTCGTGGCGGCCGACCTTCGCTGCCGTCTCACGCTCCTCAAACCAGGCCGCTATTTGGATTCCGTTTCGCGCGGCAAATGCCACGATGGCATCGCGTTGTTCGTTAAGGGATGATCCGTGCTCGCCCTGCTTAACGGTCGAGACTCGGATGTAAGCAAAAAAATGACAAGTCATACGGCATGGTCGTCGCCTTTCAGTTTACCAAGGCGGGCCAATTCTGACGAATCTGCCTCGAACCGTTCGAGCGTGATGCGTTCATAGATACGGCGAACCACAGCCATATACCGCGCAAAGTTATCTGTCGCTTTGCGCAGCTCATCTTCGCTCGCAGTGGGCATGAGGCGGCGAATAAATCTTGGCACCGGCTGGTTCGGCATAGTCATGCCGAAAGTCTACGCGCGGCGCTCTGCCGATGAAGGCGGGCAGCGGTAGTGTCCCAACCACGATTGTCCCTCTCGACTAGGAGACACCCCGGCATAGCATCTAACAATGCTACCCTCCGGTCGCAAACAACCAGGTCAGAGCAAGGAAAGGCCCGGCATACCCGCTGCTTCGCGTGTATATCCTGACGGAACGCTCCTGGAATTGTTGTATCGGCCGCATACGAAGACCACAGCCTTTTCCGTATGGCGTGACGGTGCGTGGAGCATTGAAAGTAAGTGGCAAGGCGTAGACGGCGAACTGGTGGTCCCCTTCTCACCTACCAACAACCTCATCAAGAATAACGTGGTGCTGTTGCCGTCAGAGCCGGTCGATTACGGGACTGAGGAACAGCTTCTGCAGGATATCCGCGACTTCATCCATCGATACGCCGACCTCACGCCAACATTCGAGAACGTCGCCATCCACTACGTCGTGCTCAGCTGGCTTTATGACGCCTTCAACGAGCTACCATACCTGCGGCTACGCGGCGACTTCGGCACCGGCAAAACTCGCACGCTTCTGACGATAGGATCGGTCTGTTACAAAGCGTTCTTTGCCAGCGGCGCATCCACCGTCTCGCCTATATTCCACACGCTCGACGCCTTCCGCGGCACGCTCATATTCGATGAAGCCGATTTCCGGTTCAGCGATGAACGGGCCGAGATCGTCAAAGTCCTCAACAACGGCAACGTGCGGGGGCTTCCGGTGCTGCGCACGATGATAAACCAGCACCGAGAATTTAATCCGCAGGCGTTCCACGTGTTCGGCCCGAAAGTCGTCGCAACCCGCTCCGACTACGCCGACAAGGGATTGGAAAGCCGATTCCTCACCGAGGACATGGGCGGCCGCCGCCTGAGAGACAACATCCCAATCAATCTGCCGCCGACGTTTGCCGACGAAGCGCGGCTCTTGCGCAACAAGCTGCTGCTCTACCGTTTCCATACCCGGACGCGCGCACTGCTAGACGAGAGCCTGGTCGATCCGCAGCTTGAGCCGCGTCTCAACCAGATACTGGTGCCGCTCCTGAGTGTCGTGAGCAACCCGAAACTGCGCGATGACCTCCGCGCCGTGGCCAACGCTGCTCAGTCCAGCTTGCTCGCGGCGCGTGGCTTCTCCCCAGAAGCACACGTCCTGCAAACACTCGCCGACCTCATTTCGGACCCCGAACGCAAACCAATTTCAGTCGGCAACGTCGCCGCCGGCATGGCGGAGCGCTACGGCGCAGAATACGACCGTCCTATCACCAACCGCTGGATCGGCGGCATTCTGCGCGCGCGGCTCGGCATCCGGGCCTTCAAAACCCACGGCGTCTACGTTGTCCCGCCCGGCGAATACGAAAAGGTGGAGCTGTTGTGCAGCCGGTATGGCATCGCTCCCGCCGCTGCAGTCGCCCCATCGGCGGACGTGGGGACGTCGGGGACGTAGGAGCCGCGTTGCAGTACGCGGCAACGGGTAAGTCATCAGATTTTATCTTTTCTTTATTTCCCACTGATAATCTCCTCTACATCCCCAAGTCCCCACAGCGAGGCGCAACGCCGCCGATGTTCTTCCTATTTGTCACGTTTGCCCGCCTTACGACCGCACGTCCCCGCAGGAGATAATCGAGCGCGTGCTTCTAACCTGTCGGTTGGGAACACGACGTATGCGAAAACTCGATTGCTATCTTCAAACACATCGGCGCCAATGGGGCTTCACCCAGCAGGAACTAGCGTTCCTCTTAGGCGTCAAAGACCGCAGCTCCGTGGCTTGGCTTGAGCTTGGCAGGACCGGTCCAAACATTAAAATCGCTCTGGGTTGCGAGGTGCTGTTTGGCGCTTCGCCGAAAGACCTGTTCCCGAAGGCATACGGAACTATACAGGACGCGCTCATGCGCCGCGCCTACGTTCTGGACGAACGCCTGAAGCGCGAAGCATCGCCGCAAGCCGAAGCCAAGCGAAAGTTGCTTAGGGATGTCCTGTCGAGAGCCGCCGAATTTTCGTCCGAACAAGAGGTATGAGAGCGGCATCACGGCATCAGTTGGTAATGGGTATTTTCCCGAGTAGCCGCGGATTTGGCTTTTCGCTACTCGAAGGCCCTCTCTCCCCGGTAGCCTGGGGCATCGTCCGCATACGCTCTGCCCGGAGAAATAGACACTGCATCGCGCGCATTGCCCGGCTATTCGGCCGCTACTCGCCGGATGTGGTGGTTTTGCAAGACATGGATGACCCGCGCGCGCGACGCGCGCGGCGCATTCGCGATCTCAACGAAGCCATCCAGGTACTGGCAGAGACGCAGGGCATTCCCGTTGTCACCTACTCTCGTTCGCGTGTGCGACATTGCTTTGGGGCCGATGGATTCCGTACGCGCTATCAAATGGCCGAAGCTATCGGGCGGCACATTCCGATGCTCGAACGATTCGTGCCGCCGATCCGGAAGTATTGGGAGACCGAGCACCGCCGAATGCCGCTCTTCGAGGCAGTCGGGCTCGTGCTGACCTACTATCATTCGCACATGCCGTCGAACGAACAGTGACGAGGATCGGTGTCGTCGCGGGCGGCCACCTCCGCCAGGAGGTGGGTGGGCGCATTCGACTTCGTGCGCAGCAAGCGCAAGCCGCCCCGCGATGACCGTTGGGTGTCCTCACCGCAAGCAGCACCGCTGCGAGGAGCAGGCAGTACTGTTTTCCCCACGCAGATGTCGGAAGCCCAAAGCAAGGAGCGCCGCCTCCGGCGGCGTGACTATGCGACGGCGTCGGCAAAGCCGGCCGACCCCGTGCGCCCAGGGCTCCTGCTCCGTCGCTTTGGCGACGTAAGCGGGAGCGCCCCCTGCTCCGCCTAGCTTTGGCAATGCTCGACCTCGCGTCAGCATTGCAAGGCGGAGTGGGGGCACGGGGTCGGGCGGCACGCCCGACATCTGCGGGGGAAAAAGATGATGCGCTGTAATTGCTTACAGGCACGTTTTATCCAAAAGGGGATACAAACGGATTTGTATCCCCTTTTGTATCTGACCGTTCGGGGTGGGTAACGATTTTGGCCATGGTGAACAATGTAGCGGCTTCAGCGTTACAGGAGGGCAGCAAGCGTTGCTTTGCTGCTCCGGCAGGCGATCTAGTCACGATCAGTAATGACGCCTGATCCGGATCGTGCTAAGACAACTACGGAGACTTTACTGCGGGAATCCCATTCGACTCCAACCCCGCGCATACGACCTAAGCTGACGCCGGTAGCGGCGGTTTAGCATTCTGTTTCCATCGGCTGCTCATGCCGATTTTCGCGACTTCGGTCGCAGTCTTGTGTTGGACGTCTTGTTTACAAGACGTTTTGGTGCCCGGTAGGGCAGTTCCAATCGGCTAGAGAGCCGATTTTCGCGACCTCGGTCGCACTTCGCGGTCCTTGGGGTAATTCCCCGATATCTAACGTCTCGTTCTTGATCCCCGGCGTAGCCGGAAATGACGACGGCGCTCCCGAAGGGGGCTGGACAGCTGAAAGTGCGCGCGAGGATCGTCGGCGATCCTCAAAAAATAACTGCTGGTTCCCTTTGGGCGGACAACTCCGCCTGCTTGGAACAAAAAAGCCGCCCGGTTCAACCGACGCGGCTAGCCCCAAAGGGGCTCGTGCGAACGGGTCTGAACACCCGTTCGCACGAGCAATCTGGACTCGTTGGACCACAAAAGGAGAGATTCCCGATGCGCGAATCCGAACTGCTCTTCGAGCCCCCCGCTGGCGTGCGTCGCCCGGATGAGGCAACGCCACCAAACAACTCCTCCAATTCAAGCACAGTCGGCGGAACCGTCAACCGTGCCGGCGCAGCCAAAAACACGTCGGATATCGTCGTCAAGTCGCCCTCGACTGACGCCGTTGTCCTCCAATGCCTTTCCGGGCTCAGCTTTTACAGCGCCCGCGGGGACGAGGGATACGATCGCCTCTACATCAGCGACATCCTGACCGGCCGCACCGTTACCATTATGGACGTGCCGGCAGGCGAGTGGCCCGTGTCATGCGAGTAGCCGTCGCGGTCCACATTACGCAGACTGAGGACCGTGAGATGTCCGAATCCGATCTGCTTGAAGAGGCCCGTGCAAGGGACGAACTTGGCGGAGCGGGGAAGTTGAAGTTCGCCTTCGTCTCCAATCTCGCCATCAATACCTCCATCGTGCCCGCCGAAACCAACCGGACCGGCACCAGCATCATTATCGAACTAGAGATCAGCAACGAGCGCGTCCGTCGCAGCTCAGCTTTGTCTTCGGTCCCGAAGCAGCAGAAGCCGCCAGCGGCGCCAGCGCCGCCTGAAGACCTAAAGTTTCGCTCAATGCCTTCCCACGCTGCTAATCCGCCCAAGCATCGCTGCAGCGGCCCGTGCATCTGCTCGCCGGAGAACGGTGAGTCGGACACGTATTGCGATACGTGCGCGGATGAAATGGTTTCCTCGCACCGCTGAATCGTAGGTGAGTTGACGATGGCCCAGCATACCGCCCTTCCGATGTCCTTGCCGCCTCGGCTCATCAGCCGGGAAGCCGCTGCTGCGTATGTCAACGTGAGCCCGACTACGTTCGACCAGCTGGTCGCCGACGGGCGCATGCCGCAGCCGAAGATGCTCGGTCGCCGAAGGCTGGCGTGGGACGTGAAAGAATTGGATCGCTTCATTGATGCATTGCCGAAGGTCTGCGAAGATTCCGACCACGACAAAACGTGGAGTGACGTAGATGTCCGGTAATCTGCCCCGCTATGTGGAAACCCACCGCGACCGCTTCGGCGTTATTCGTTTCTATTTCCGCATCGGACATGGCCCCCGCATCCGGCTAGACGGCCATCCTGCTTCGCCGGAATTCAAAGCCGCGTATGCGGCGGCTCTCGCCGGTGAATTCGTAGCCTCACCAAAACCCAAGCTGGGACCAGCGGCGGGAACTATTGGTGCGTTAATCACGTCCTACATGCGCAGCCGCGCCTATACCGCCCTTCGCGACACCACGAAGAGGGGATATCGGACGCCGCTCGAGACACTGCGGAAAAAGCACGGGCATCGCTCCGTCTCCGGCCTCACGCGCGACCGGATCGAGACGGGGATTTTGCAGCCCTATTCGGATCGTCCGGGCGCACAGCTTGCGCTATTGAAAATACTGCGGGTGGTCCTCGCCCACGCTCGAACCTTGGATAAAGGAAATCCGCTCCGGCTTAGTCACGACCCTTCGGACGGCATCGCGCGTCCAAAGGGCGGCGAAATCCGGGCGTGGACGGAAGCGGAGTTGGCGCGATTTGAAGCGCGCTGGCCGCTTGGGACCAAACAGCGGACGGCTTACGCGCTCATGTTGTACAGCGGCACGGCCAGGACAGACGTGCATCGCATCACGTGGGCACAAGTTGACGTTGGCGGGATCGGATATACCCGCAATAAAACCGGCGTTCCTGTCGAAATCGGCCTCCATAGCGAGCTGCAAAAGGCGCTCGCAGCCGCTCCGCGCCAGCACGTCACCATCTTGAATACCGAATATGGCCGTCCCTTCAGCGTGACCGGATTCGGCAATTTCATGCGAAGCGCAATCGACGCTGCTGGCTTGCCGGCTACTTGTAAGCCGCACGGGTTGCGCAAGACGCTCGGTCGGCGCATGGCGGATGCCGGATGCACCGCCCACGAGATCATGGCGGTGCTCGGCCACAAGTCGCTTCAACTGGCGGAACACTACTCTCGCGAGGCTGACAGGCGTCGCGGCGGCCGGAGCGCCGTCCTTAAGCTGGACGGACCAAACGAGAACTCGGATTCCCAAACTGCCTCTGGCGGTTTGGGAAAAACGGCAAAACAGAAAGGAAAATCAACGTGAGGAAGTCAGGACTGGCGCTCCCTAGGGGACTCGAACCCCTGTTTTCGCCGTGAGAGGGCGACGTCCTGGGCCGCTAGACGAAGGGAGCAGCAGGGTTTCGAATAGACCCGAACGGGCAACGGCGCAAGCGAGCCGTCCGATGGTAACCGGCGTTTACTCAGGCTATGCTTTGCAAAGAAGGCCAAGCGGCACTCAGAGGTCGCAGTCTCACGGGGGGAAGAATGAAACAGCTTGAAGCCATTCGGCGCGGGATCACGGTCGCAGTCCTGGTCGCGGCCACTGTCCACATCGCAACTCCAACCGCCGCGCAGGCGCCGGACATTCTGCTGGAATGGGCAACGATCAAGGCGCCGCCGCCGCCGGAGCTCAAGGCGGTCACGCTCGATCCGGCGAAGACCGTGCTCATCAGCATGGATTTCAATCAGAAGAATTGCATTCCCGCCCAGCGCGCGCGCTGCGTGGCCGTCATTCCGAAAGTGCAAAAGCTGATCGCCGAGGCGCGGGCCAAAGGCATCATGGTGGTGCACACCTACACGCCCAACATGGAGAAGTCCGACATCGTCAAGGATGTCGGACCCGCGCCCGGGGAATTGGTCCTGCAAGTGCGCGGCGACAAATTCCTCGGCAACGAGCTAGAAAAAACCCTAAGGGCCAAAGGCATCACCACCGTCCTGCTGGTCGGAACGTCGGCCAACGGTGCGGTGATGTTCACGGCCATCGGCGCATCGCAGCGCGGATTCAAGGCTGTGGTCCCGATCGACACGATGCCGGCGGATACCGCTTATCAGGAGCAGCTCGCGATCTTCGAAATCGCCAACGGCCCGGGCGTGCGCGAGGATTCGACGCTGACAAAGACGGACATGCTGAAGTTCTAGAAGGCGCGGCCTACGGCTCCGGCGCGAAGCGGAGCCTTCCGGCGGGTTTCAGCGTCTTCACGTCGAAGGTGTGAACCTCGATCCCGCCTGCCGTTTCCACGATCACGGCGATGCGGTCCGCCGCCGCGCTGGTCGACAAAATCCGCGCGCCTTTCGGCAGCATAGCGGTGACGTCTACCGGCACCGCGCTTCCCTCGGTCTTGAAAACACGATAGCCGATGACACCGACGACACCGGCGACCGCCAGCACGGTGGTCACGCCGGAGATCAGCATCAGCCATCGGACCTTGGCGGCAAAGCGCGCCGCCGTCGGATCGATCGGCTGTTCGGCATCGGGCAGTGGATGGGTCATGATTGCACAGGGCCGGAGCGAAAGCGTGGTCATCTCCGGCGAGGAAGCCGGAGATAGGCTCGACCGCGTGCTCGCCGCCCGCATCGAGGAACTGTCGCGCTCGCGCCTCAAGGCGTTGATCCTCGAAGGCGCGGTCGCGGTTAGCGGCAGCACGATCCGCGATCCGGGCTACCGCGTCAAATCCGGGGACGCAGTAGAGGTGGCGGTGCCGCCGCCGGAGCCGGCGGAGCCGCAAGGCGAGGACATCCCGCTGACGGTCGTGTTCGAAGATGATGAAGTCATCGTCATCGACAAGCCCAAGGGGCTGGTGGTGCATCCGGCGGGCGGACATTGGACCGGTACTTTGGTCAACGCGCTGATCGCCCATTGCGGCAATAGCCTGTCCGGGATCGGCGGGGTGCGGCGCCCGGGCATCGTGCACCGGCTCGACAAGGACACGACCGGCGTGATGGTGGTGGCGAAGACCGACCGGGCGCATCAGTCGCTGGCCGCGCAATTTGCCGATCACGGCCGCAGCGGACCGATGCGGCGCGGTTATCTGGCCATTGTCTGGGGAGTGCCGGACCGGCCGAAAGGCACCATCGACGCGCCGATCGAACGGCATCCCCGCGCCCGCGACCGCATGGCGGTGCGCGAAGGTGGCCGCGAGGCCATCACCCATTGGGAAATCCTCGAGCGGTACCAGGGCATCGACGGCAAACCGGTGGCTAGCCTGCTCGCCTGCCGGCTGGAAACCGGCCGGACTCATCAGATCCGGGTGCATATGGCCCATATCGGCCACCCCCTGCTGGGTGACGACGCCTACGGCCCCGGCTTCAAGACCAAGGCGGTGCATCTGCCATCGGACGGACGCGACGCGCTGGCAGCCCTTGGCCGCCAGGCCCTGCATGCTTATCTCTTGGTCTTCGAGCATCCCGCCACCGGCGAAATCCTGGAGTTTCGCGCGGAACTCCCGGCTGACTTCGCTCGTTTACGCCACGTCCTGGCTGGCGACGGTAGGGCGCGGGCAGAGCCTTAAGTCAGGCGAAATCCGTTTCACATTCATAGGCTTAAAGCCCTTTTAGGCTCCAGGCCGGCGTGTCACGGCGGCTTGAATCGCCCGCATCTTCCTTTCGCCTCGGCGGTCCTATATGCTGCAGGTGCGATCGGCTTTCGCGGTCGCAGCATTGGAATGCGCCGCCGGCTCTTGCAGCGACGGCGCTCACCTGCCCGCCGCTACAGGGGGCATAACTTGGAGGGCGCTGTTATGGCCCGTACCTCGGCTTTGCCGATTCTAACGGCTGAATCCGGCCTTACCCGTTATCTCGAAGAGATCCGGCGGTTCCCGATGTTGGAACCGCAGCAGGAATACATGC